>NZ_MOWP01000007.1:0-285540 GCF_001983215.1 Frankia sp. CcI49 | reverse complement strand
CGACTCGACCAGGCCATCCCCCTGTTCGAACGCACCCTCACCGAGGCAGAACGAATCCTGGACCCGGCGCATCCCTTGCTAGCAGCATTCCGCGCGAACCTCGACCACGCCCGTAAAACCGCCCGACCGCGCGGCTTCCTCCGCCGCCGCAGATAAATCCCATCCACCTCCAAAACCTCACCCACCTCGAACCCCGGAGAACTTCAACCACCACAAAATCTTGCCACCCCTGCCGTCGCCAAAATCTGACAACGGCACATTACTCGCCACTACCCCAGGGACACAGATATTTCCCTGCGAGTGCCGACCGAAAATAAATGCAATCACCAAATCGACACCAGTAAATTCCCCTACAATCAATACCTTGAAAGCAGGCAGGGAATCGGGCCGGTCCAACCATCCATGAAAAACGATTTTCATGTAACCAGTACTCCGTACGCCCCCTCACATGCTCAGAATGGCCACGGTCACCACAGGCACGCCACCCAGCGCCACCAGAACCAGCATCGCCGGAAAGACAGGCCCGCCACCGAACGCCAAGCTATACTGGCACCGCGCCACCACCCGCCCAGCACAGCTCACACCACCGGCGTTCGACAACCAGCAAGAAAACCCCCGAGCGCAGCGCAGGGAAAGCCGTCCCGACAGACACCTGATAACTATGACTCCGACGCTCGCGCACCACCTGTGAACAGGCAGTTCAGCATTCCGCACCAGGCTCAATTGCTTCTAAGCACTGGGTCGCAGGTTCGATCCCTGCCGGGCGCACCGATCCGTGTATTGCGCGAACCTCCGTACCGTCGCTGGACGGTTGCGTTCCGTCCTGCCCGCTGTCGCTGCCGCCCGTGGGTGCGGCTGACTGGGTGGGGATGCGGAACGTGGGCTGGATGTGGCTGCGGCTGGTCACGGTGATCTCGGCGACGAGGGCGTCCGTCAGGCGGCGCAGCGTAGCGGGCGCGCCGTCGCGGATGGCGTCAGCGATCTGGGTGGACAGGCGGGTCAGGTCCGCGGCCGTCGGTGGGACGGGCTGGGTGGCGTCGTCTGCGAGGTGCTCGACGAGTTCGGCCCGGCGGCCCTGCAGTTCCTTGATCTTGATGGTGAGTTTCTCGATGCGGCCACCCACGAGGGCGTCGGTCATGGTGCCGGCTTCGAAGGCATTGAAGTAGCGGTCGATCGCGGTCTCGGCCTTGCTGATCTCGCTGTCGACGGTGGCGAGTTCGTCGCGGTGGGCGGCGCGGGTGTCAGCGATGCGGCCGGCGAGCGAGGCGGCGGCTTCGGTGACCAGTCCGCTGCCGGCGTAGGTTTCGATCATGGCGTTGAGGATGGCCGCGTCGACCTGTTCGGCGGGCAGGCGCTCGGCCGGGCAGATGCTGGTGCCGTAGCGGTTACGGGTCCAGCAGCTGTAGTAGCGGTATCGGTAGAGGTTTCCGCGGGCGGCGGTGCCGATGTAGTGCCGGCCGCATTGGGCGCAGCGGATCTTTCCGGTGAGCAGGTAGTCGGAGCCGGACGCGGCGCGTTTGGTGGCGGTGGATTTGGCGCGTTCCGCCAGGATTTTCTGCGCTTGGTGAAAGAGGTCAGGGTCGATGATGGTGGGGTGTGGTGCGGCATGCTCGACATCACGGAAGGTGATGTAACCGAGGTATACGCGGTTGCGCAGGATGGTGAGGATTGCGGCGGGAGACCAGGGAAGGCCGGTTTTGGTGCGCAGGCCGTCGCTGGTGAGTTTGCGGGCGATGGCCTGGCTGCCGAGGCGGTCGTTGACGTACTCGGTGAAGATGCGGCGGACAATGGGGGCTTCGACGGGGTCCACCGTCAGGTGATCGGTGTTGGGGTCGATCTGGTAGCCGTAGGGGCGGGATCCTCCTTGCCATTGCCCGAGGCTGGCTTTGACTTCCATGCCGTTGATGACCCGGTCGATGATGAGGGCGCGTTCGAACTCGGCGATGACGCCGAGAATCTGAATAATCATGCGTCCGGTGGCGTTGCCGGTGTCGAAGGGCTCGGTGGCGGAGCGGAACGCGACTCCGGCCTTGTCGAGGGTTTCGAGGAGTTCGGTCAGGCCGCGTAGTGAGCGGGTGAGGCGATCGAGGCGGTAGACGAGCAGGATGTCGAACTTTCCGGCGCGTGCCGCAGTGAGGGCACGTTGGAGCTGGGGGCGGTCGGTGGTGGCGCCGGACGCCTGGTCGACGTACTTGCTGGTCAGTTCCCAGCCGTCCTGGCTGGTGATGAACGCCAGGAGCTTGGTCTCCTGCGCTTCCAGGGAGAACGGCTGGTTCTTCTCGTCGGTGGAGATGCGCAGGTAGATCGCTACCCGTTTGGTCGTGCGGTCGGGCTGGTGGATGCGACTTTTTCGATGGCTGGACGTCACGTCAGTTCTCCTCGGGAATGAACGATCGACAGGTCAGCGACGCGCCGATAATGGTGGACGCCGGGTTATCGCTGTTTATTATCGCTCGCATTCAACGGCGGGACGACCGTCATTCGACATCATTTGGCGACTCTTCCTGTTGTCTGCTTCGATGTGCGCGAAGGAGGTCCGTGAGGGCGCTGACAGCGGCGGCGCGCTCCTCAACGGTCAGGGAAATAAAGTGCGGCGCTGCGACGATTACGTCGATAGATGGGAGGGCTAGGCTTCTCCGCCTGACAGGTTTCTTCGGCCGGTGGGTGGCCGGGCGGCGTCCGACTACGGGTCGGGTTGCACTCGGGTCTGGCGGGGTCGTGTCATCGGTTGACGCGATAGCCCAGTTCTCCTCTGTCTAGACACCACGGGCTTTTCCTGCTCGACGTCGCACTCCGAAACCGGAGATCTCCGTCGAGACTCTTCTCAACTTCCGATACCCGGAACGTGAGCATCCGGGATTTCTTTTGGTTTTTGCTTGCAAGGGCGGCGGTTTGGAGTTCTCCTGCTGGCGGCCCGGCGCATGTCGGGTCGCCGTTCGGAAATATGCGGAGGGTTTCTGGTGTCGGTTTCCTTGAACGACGACGGGTACAGGTCCGGTACCTCGCGCCTGGTGGCAGCGGCGCTTGCCGCCGCGGAGGGGTCGGTGACGGTGGCGGAGCTGGTGGAGAAGACGGGGCTGGCGCGCACGACGGTGAGTCGTTCGTTGACCGTGCTGGAGGCCGGCGGTCGTGCCGTGCGCGTTCCCGGCCGGCGGCATGGTGCCGGCCGGGATCCGGACCAGTGGAGCCCAACCGGCAAGCCGGGTTCGGCTGACACGGCACCGCCGCCGGTGCCATCCAGCCCGGGGGCGGACGTGCCGTCCCCGGGCAGCAGGTCCGAGATCGACGGCGCGCCGGTGTGGAGGGCACAAGGCCGGGTGACGTCGACTGGTAGTCGACTGGCGCCGGGTGGGCTGCGGGAGTTGGTGGTGGCCTGCCTGGGCCGGGATCGGACCCGGGCCTGGTCGGCCGGGGAGATCGCTCGTGTGGTCGGCCGTTCCGCCGGGGCGGTGACGAACGTGTTCGATCTGCTGATCGCGACCGGCGTCGCCGAACAGGCCGGGACGGGCCGTCCCCGCCGCGTCCACCTCCGATGAGGCGAGGCCCCCGGCGGCCCGCCGGCCCGTTCCCGCCAGGTCACGACCGGGAGCCGGACCCGGTCGGGAACCAGCCACAGGAGCAGGATCGCGCGTCGCGGCTGGTGGACTACGGAGCGGGCAGCAGCATCCTCACCGGCCGTCTCGACGAGACAGAGATCCTGATCCGCCCCGAGGGCGGCACCGCAACCGGGCCGGTGATTCTGCTGCGCCTGCTCAACACCCTCGGCGATGTCAGCGCCTGCTATCTGACCCCTACGGAAGGCCGAGCGCTGGCGGTGGCGCTGCACCGCGCCGTCGACCAGCAAAGCCCGTCCTCGGGAACGGCCGTCGCGCCGAGGTGAGAGCACACTGGCGGCCGGCGGGAGAGCCGGCCGCCGCCTCTCCCCGTGGACGGGGCTCACGCGACCTCCGGGAGATGCGGGGCCGGGAGCGGGGCGGTGCCGACACTGAACTCGCTGATCTGTAGAGCGAATCCACTGTTTGGCAGTTCGTTCAGCCGGAGGCGGCGCCGAGTGCCAGCCGCGCTGGCCAGCCAGACCGGACCGCTCACGCCTTCTCCCGACGCGGCGAGGAGCTCGGCCGTCGTGGTCGCGATTCCCTCCCGACCGGCTCCGATGAGCCTGTGGTGGAAGTGCGTCTCACGAAGCGCGGAATGTAGGTGGAACAGGACGGTCATGCCCGGATAGTGAGTCGCATAGGCGGTGATCTTGCTGCCTAGCCGTTCCAGCGACTCGGTCCCCCGGTCGTACTCGACGAAGAACGTCGTCACCCGCGAGCCTTCGATCCACCGGCCGTACCCATCCGGACGGACCGCCCCTGCGAGCCGGTGCCATTTCATCACCTCGTAGATGGCGGATTCCGAGTACCAGCTGGCCAACCGGATCGCTGGACGGGCAGCCGCGTCTCGAGCGAGGCCGGTGAAAAAGCCGTTCACACCCAGCTGGTGCTCGAGGGTTCCGCTCCGCGCCAAGCGGAGCACCGCGGTGTTGTGCGCCGACCGAGACACCGGCCGCTCTGCCCGCGCAGCAGCGAGGAGCTGCACCGCCGGATGGCTCAGCGTGTACCGCCACGCCTGCGACCCGGGATACACCCGCGCGCGGAACCGCTCCAACGCCCCTCGGCGCGTCAACGCCAGCAGCCGGCGCTGCGCCCGATCCACCGAGGGATACAGCAACGCGGCCACCTGCTCCGCGGTCAAGACACGATGCGCCGCCAGCACATCCAGTAGGTAGAGATCTCTGTCGGTCAAACCCTGCAGGAGCGCCAGCGGACCTACCGGCCGGCCCCGCCCGCGCGTCGAAGTCGTGGGAATACCTGCTCCAGGACGTCGAGTCTGGATCCGTCCGCGAACCCACCCAGCCGCGCTGACCTGCGTCAACGCACGCGCCGGCTATCCGGCTGGCCCGCCGTCTCATAAGGCGGTGGGCCAGCCGGTCCCAGACACGGTCGGCCAACCGGACCGCCACGCGGACCCGTCGTAGGGGTCGCGGCGGTGCGCTGGCCGACCGGCGTGCGGCTAGGAGGTGACCTTCAGGAAGGTTCGTGGACGGAGAATGGTCGCCATCTCTGTCGTTCCTCCTTTCCGGCACGACGCCACACATGTGGCACCCGGCTGCGGACCCGCGTCCCCCGCTCACGGGAAACAGCTCCCGGGAGCGGCTCGCAGGCCACCCGACTCACAGCAACACCCGCTGGACTTCTCGCTCCGTCACCAGTCCGGTGGACCGCCGACGGAAACGAGTCCCAGCGCCTCGCTGCTACCACCACCCCGTCTCCCACCGAACCGGCCGCCCGCTAGCGGGTCGGTGCCCGGCGGTCAAGGGGGCGGATACGACCGTAGCCCCATTCCACCGTCCGGGACAAGCTCGCCCACGACCTCTCAATTCGCCTCGAAACAGCCCCTCAAAGCCAGGGAAGCGACACTCGGCGGCGCTGTTCCCGCAGGCCACAGACCCGCAGCCCCCTCCGATCGACATAAGGGACATACCAGGGCGATGATTATTTAACCGGCAAACCTGAAGTTCTGCTCACGCAAACGAACATCGGCTAACTACTCGGCGCTGGCAGATCGCGGTTGTTGGCCAGCCGCCGATGGGCAAGCTTCTCTGCAGTTGACCACAGCGGGGCACCGCAGCGGCGCCTGGCCAAGCGCTGCTGCGGTGCCCCGCTTTGAGACAGCCGTGGCCAACCGATCGCCCCGGCGGCCAAAACCGATGGACGGCGCCAACGCCCGGGACGATCGTGGTCACCTGTGGAACAGCGCGAGATCTGGGACGTTGATGCCGCTCAGCGCTATGACACGCCGGGCGTCGGTATGTTCGCCCCCGAGGTAGTGGGGCCGACCGTGGACCGCTTGGCAGGGCTCGCGGGCACCGGGAGGGCATTGGAGTTCGCCATCGGCACCGGCCGGGTCGCCGTCCCGCTCGCCGCGCGAGGGGTGCCCGTCACCGGGATCGAGCTATCCCTCCCGATGATCGACCGGCTACGCGCGAGGGCGGACGAGGCGGCGATTCCCGTCATCGTGGGAGACATGGCGACGGCGGTCGCTCCGGGCACCTACGCCCTCGTCTACCTCGTCTACAACACGATCTCCAACCTGCTCACGCAGACCGAGCAGGTCGCCTGCTTCCGCAACGCCGCCCGTCACCTCGCCCCCGGCGGCCACTTCGTGATCGAACTGTGGGTGCCAGAGCTACGCAAGCTTCCACCAGGCCAGCAAGCCGTCGTCTGGCAGTCCGACCCCGACTACATCGCTCTCGACACCTACGACGTCCTGCACCAACACGTCGTCTCACACCACATCAGGCTCGAGGAGAACGGAGAAGCCCGGCTGGCACGCAGCCACCACCGCTACATCTGGCCAGCCGAACTCGACCTCATGGCGCAACTGGCAGGCTTCGAACTCGAGACCAGGCACGCCGACTGGCACGGCACCGCGTTCACCACCGAGTCCCGATCGCACGTCTCCGTCTACCGCATCCCGGCGAATCGATCGATCTAAACCCAGCTACGGCGCGTAGCCAGGAACCAGCAAGCTCATGCCACCACAAAGCATCCGCCTCGGCCGACGACGGGCGCAAGAATGCCCCGGCATTGCTCAGCACCACCCGCAGCCTGGCCAACAACGACGGCTCCCGRCCATCGACGGGCCGATCATCTCACCGAATGGCCATCTGTCCCCGATCTCTACGACCATGCACGCAACGATTAGTTTTGGACCGCTTCCGGTCGGCTGGAGGTCCAGACAGCCCGGCTGATCGCGTGGACGTTGTTGGCCTTCCAGGGGCCGACGTCGGCGATCTCACGGAAGGTCATCTCGAGCTTGCGGGCGATCGTGTTCATGCCCGTGTTCTCCTGATGCGTGGCGGTGATCAGCTCGTCGACGTCGAGGTGGGCGAACCCGAAGTCGAGCGCCGCCGTGATCGCCTCGGTGCCCAGGCCCTGGCCCCAGCGGTCGCGGCGGATCGACACCGCGACCTCCACCCCCGGCCAGCCCTGCGCGAAGTAGGTGCCGGCCCGGCCGAGGAACTCCCCGCTGGCTCGGTCCTCGACCGCCCACATGCCGTGCCCGCGGATCGCCCACATACCGATCAGATGGGTGACCAGCCGCTCGGTGCCGGCCCGGTCGAACGTGCCGTCCAGGTAGCGCATCGTCTCCGGGTCCGCGTTCATCGCCGCGTAGGGGTTCAGGTCGGCGGCCATCCAGCCGCGCAGCACCAGCCGCTCGGTGAGCACGGTGGGGATGGTGACGACGGTCGGGGTTCCGTAGTGGAGGGTCATGGTCACGCCTGGCCCACGGTGAGTTCGAGGCGAGGGCGTGCCTGCCAGMGGTCCCAGAAATCGCGGACGGGTTCGATGGTGAGGTGGCCGGTGAACGCCGTGGCGATCTCTGCGACCCGGTCAGAGACCGAGGCGGTGGGCCGGGTGTCGAGCATGTCGACGACCTTCCCGGCCATGGTCGCGGCTTCGTCGATCTCGGGCTGTTCACGGGCGGTGAGGCTGGCCGCGAGCGCGAGCAGCGCGTGGCCGTAGTCCTCGAACCCGCCCGCCTGGCCTCCTTCGTAGGCGGCGAGCGCGGCTCGGGCTATCGGCTCGGCCTCGACGCCACCGCCGATCCGGGTCAGGACCCCGGCGTACATCATCTCGGCGGCGGCTGGGCCGAACGGGCTGATCCCGGGCTGCAGCGGCAGGTCCGTGACCGACGTGCGCATCCGGTTCAACGCCGCCCTGGTCCCGGAGGCGTCGCCGAGCGCGCCGAGGGCTCGTGCTTCGTAGCTGGCGATCCGGGCGCGGGTGTACGGGTTGTCCGCCACGACGGCGGTTTTCCGGGCCGAGACGGCGGCTTCCTGGTAGCGGCGGCCGTAGAACGCCAGCGTCGTCACCATCTCCCCAACCGACGCAGTGAGGACGACGTCGTCGGTCTGGCTGGCGTGGTCCTCGGCGAGGCGGATGAACCGGCGGGAGGCCAGGGTGTCGCCGAGGTTGAACGACAGCCGCGACAGCATGTAGGAGGCGTAGCCGGCGGCGACGGTGAGCCGGGTCTGCGGGCGGGCCCGGCCGCTGCCGTTCATCAGGTGGTGGTGCGCCGACTTCCACGTCTTCCACACCTTCGGCGCGAGCCGCTGGTGCGGTTCGACGGTGAACGCGACGGTGTGCGCGTTGATCGCGTCGTCGATCTCGTCGAGGGTCAGCACATCGGGGGCGGACGAGGTCCACTCCCGGTACATCTGGGCGGCGACGAGGCTCGCGGCGGCGAGTTCGAACGCCTGCCGGCGGTTGGCGTCCACGGGTTCCTCCTGCCTGCTCGGGTCGAGCCCAAGATCCCGGGCCCGCTTCTCCCTGACAGCTTCGTCCCGCAACCGCCGGATGGCTCCCCCTGCGGCCAACGCCGTGTCCAGCGCGTCCGCGAGGTCCGCGGACGGGATCTCCTGGCCGTTGACGGCCCGAGAGATCTGCTGGCGCTTGAAGCCGGTGCGGGCTTCGAGCCGGCTGTTGTTGGTCCGATGCTGATCACGCAGTGTCCGCAGCAGATCGGCCAGGTTGGCGAGTGCGTCGTTTCGCTGACCAGCTTGCACCTTCGGCCTCCCCGTCGACGCCTACGCAGGTGGGTGCAACGAGCTGTTGCATGCACGCAACGAGCCGTTGCGTTCTGTTGCTCCGTTTGGGCGCAGTGTGTCATGGGTGCTGCGCGCGGTGAACACGCCGATCCGATCCCGTCCGTTCCACCAGCTCAGGGCGGATGAACCCCGGGTCGTGTCGTGTCGCCGCTTCTGCTCCCGCCGGGCCTGGGCCGAGTCGTGCGGCCTGGGTTCGGCGGGCTCCACCCGTCCACACCGATCGCATCGTTTCGAGGAACCCGTGTCTGTTGCGCCCACCGGCATGCCTGTCCTGGCCGTCCCACGATGGCGGCGCCCGTCCACGCTCGATCCGACGGTGCCCGATGCCGTCGAGGTCGCCCTCGACGATCACCGTGTGTTGATCAGGTCGAGTCTGGGCCCGTCGGTGCGAACCACCCCCGGCGCGTTCGGGGACTTCGTCCGTGCGGTCAAGCGGGGCGAGTACGACGACCTGCTCGGCGAGGTGGCGTGATGCCCGCCTCGGCGCAGGCGTCGATCGCGCTGCTGCACACGGCCATGGTCGACCTGGTCCTGGCGAAGGAGCCCGTCTCGGCCCCGGTCGTGGCCGCGTTGCGCGCCGTGCCCCGGGACCTGTTCCTGCCCGACGCCTCCACCGAGGAGGCCTACAAGGACGACGTCGTCGTCACGAAATGGGATGTCTACGGAGCACCGCTCAGCGCGGTGTCGCGGCCCTCCACCGTCGCGGCGACGCTCGAGCAGCTCCGGGTCGAACCCGGCCAGCGGATTCTGGAGATTGGCTCCGGCGGCTACACCGCGGCGCTGTTGGCTGAGCTGGCCGGGCCTACCGGCCACATCACCACCATCGACATCGACCAGTCCGTAGTCCACCGCACCCACGCCTGTCTGGACAAAGCCGGCTACACCGACGTCACGGCACTGATCAACGACGGCTATTTCGGGTTTCCGCTCCGCGCTCCTTACGACCGGATCGTCGTCACCGTCAACGCACCCGACATCCCACCGGCCTGGACCGTCCAGCTCGTCCCCGGCGGACGCATCGTCATCCCGCTGCAGCTACGCGGCCTGCTGCGCACCGTCGCGTTCACCTGGGACGGCGAGGTTCTAGCCTCGGACTCGATGCGGCCGTACGGCTTCGTCCGTCTCCAGGGTGCCGGGGCCCGTGTCTCCTCGCCTCGGATGATCCGCCTGACCGACGGGGTCCATCTTGACGTCGACGACGGCCAGGACGCTGATCCCGACGCGCTCCGCGACGCGATCAGCGGGCCGAGCCACACCCACTCCGCCGGGGTGTCCCTCTCCCCCTCCGCAGATGACCTGCCGAGTCTTGATCTGTGGCTCGCCACCGTGCAGCCCACCTACGGCCGGCTCCACGGCACCGACGCCTCCGCAGGAGCCGAACTGCCTGCGCCCACGACTCCGGCCGGGGTGTCAGCCTGCTGGTCCGACGACAGCCTCGCCTACCTGACCTTCAACCCGACCGGCGGGACCGGGGTTGAGATCGGGGTCGTCGCGTACGGCCCCGACCGTTACCGGCTCGCCGACCTGCTCACCGACGACGTCCGCATGTGGGACGCCGAGCGGCGCGGTGGGCCGGACCCCACCATCCGCGTCTACCCCACCGAGGCCGGCCGCGCCTCGGCGCCGGCCGGCCGGATCCTCACGAAACCATCCGCCCAGCTCCTGATCACCTGGGGCTGAAACCCAACCATCCGACGATCGTGAGAGGAGAACGGTGTTGAGCGACGTGCACGGGCATCAACGACCGCCCGCAGCCGACGAGGAAGCACGCGCTGAGGATCTGCGGGCCCGCCTCGTGGATGACCTCGTCGGGGCGGGCTCGATCAGAACGAAGGAGGTCGAATCCGCGTTCCGCGCGGTGCCGCGGCACCTGTTCGCTCCCGAGGTGTCGCTCCAGGACGCCTACGCCGACGACATCGTGCGGACCAAGCAGGACCAGCACGGCATGACCGTCAGCTCAGTCTCCGCGCCCTGGCTACAGGCCACGATGCTCGAACAGGCCGGGATCAGCCCCGGCATGCGGGTACTCGAAGTCGGCTCCGGAGGCTACAACGCCGCACTGATCGCGGAACTCGTCGGCCCGACCGGCGCGGTGACCACCATGGACATCGACGCCGACGTCACCGAACGAGCCCACCACTGCCTCGCAGCGGCAGGCTACGACCAGGTCCACGTCGTGCTGGCCGACGCCGAACACGGCGCCCCCGAGCAGGCACCCTACGACCGGATCATCGTCACCGCGGGCGCCTGGGACATCCCACCCGCCTGGACCGATCAGCTCGCCCCGGACGGCCGGATCGTCGTCCCCCTGCGGATGCGGGGGCTGAGCCGCACGGTCGCGCTCACCCCCCGCGACGGCGTTCTGGTCAGTCTCGACCATCAGATGGCCGGCTTCGTGCCCGTGCGCGGCGACGGCGCCCATCCCGAACGCCTCGTCCCGCTTCACGATGCCGACGTGGGCCTGCGGTTCGACGAGCAGGTTCCCGAACTCGACGCCGCCGCGCTGCGGGCCGCGCTGCTCACCCCGCGGGCCGAGGCGTGGTCGGGGGTGCGGTTCGGCGGGATGGAACCGTTCGACGGGCTGCTGCTATGGCTGGCCGGCACCCTCGACAACTATGGCCTGCTCTCCCGCGCCCGCTCCCAGACCGCGCGAGAACTCGTCGACCCCGTCTCCCCCATCGGCACCCCCACCGCCGTGGAAGCGGACAGCTTCGCCTACCTCACTCTACGAAAGGTCGAGGACGGCGACGACACCTACGAGTTCGGCGCCTACGCCCACGGACCCCACGCCGCCCACCTCGCCGACCTGGTCATCACGCAGGTCCAGGTCTGGAACCGCACCCATCGCGACGGGCCCGCGGCCACGATCAGCGTCCACCCGGCCACAACTCCGGCAGAGGCACTCCCGGCCGGCCGGGTGATCGCCAAGCGTCATCGCATCGTCGTCCTGAGCTGGCCCTGACCAGCACAGCGACACACTCACCACCACCCTTCTGAAGGAAGGCATCGCCATGACTCCTGCCCACTCAACCGCCCCGGCTCCGCTCCCCCTCGCCGGCGACTACGACCTGGACGTCGAGATCGTCGACGGCGGACCCGTCATCCCCGAGCTGCTGCGCTCCACCAGCGACAACTGCGGCAAGACCTGCTCGTCGGCCTGCACCAGCTGCAAGCAGAACTGAACCTCCGCCGCTGAGAGGTGCGTGATGTACCGCAGCCTTGACGTTCCGCTGCTACGGATGGCGGTGGTCCCCGCCGATGTCGACCTACCGCCATGGCCCGACCTCGACGACAACACCGACGGCGCTGTAGCCGGCTGGACGGATTGGCTGCGGGACATCTGGGCACGGTCCGTGTTCGCCGACGCGATGACGCTCGCCAGCCCGTCGCTGGCGGCGCGGGTCGCGTCGATCTTCGACGGGCAGTGCCACGATCGGCGGGCCGTCCGGCGGGCTGTCACGGCGACAGCCCGGTACACGTTGCGGATGCTCGGGCGCGCCACCCCGTTCGGCCTGTTCGCCGGTGTCGGGCCCGCGGGTTTCGGCCCGCGGGCCCGTGTCCGGCTCGGCGACGAGCATCGGGTTCACGCCCGGCCGGGCGGCGGCTGGCTCGCCGCGCTCGCCGACGATCTGGAAGCGTGCGACATGCTGCTGCGGCGGCTGCCGGTTGCTGCCGACGGGCTGCCAGTCGCCCGAGGCGACCGACTGTTCATCGGCCCTGTTGTCCGGCCCGGCGACGATGCCGGGGAGGAGACGGTGGTCGAGGTGTCGGTGCGCCGCACCCGGGTTGTGGAGGCCACATTGCGCCAGGCGGCGAGCTCGCGGCCCGTCCCCGAGCTGGTCGCTCGCCTCGCCGCCGACGCACCCGCCTCCGCTACCGGCCAGATCGAGACCATGGTGATCGAGCTGGTCCGCCGCCGGTTCCTGCACACACCCCTACGCCCGCCGACGACCATCACCGATCCGCTCGGCGAAGTCACCGACCAACTGGCCGCGGCACGGACTTACGACCTGCCCCCACTCGCCGGCCGCCTCAGCACGATCCGCGACCTACAAGACCTGCTCACCCACCACGACAACTCGAGCTCGGCCTCGCACCGTCGCGCGCTGCGCACGCAGGCAGCTGCACTTCAACGGCGCGTCGTCCCCAGCGCCGACCCGGACCTCGACGTAGGCCTCGTATTGAACGCGGATGTGGTCCTACCGGCGGCTGTCGCCGAGGAGGCAGGGGCCGCCGCTCAGGCGCTCGCCCGGCTCACGCCGCCGACTGCCGTCCCCTCGGAGTGGGCGGACTGGCACGAAGCCTTCCTGGAACGCTACGGTCCCGCCGCCCTCGTCCCACTGCTGGAAGCCGTCAACCCTGACACCGGCCTCGGTCTGCCCGCCACCTTCCGCGGCTCCACACGCTCCCACCGCCCCGGCGGGAACGCGGCCCGCGATCAGCGCCTGGCCGCCCTCGCGCAGCGGGCGGCCCTGGACGGCTCGCTCGAGGTACGCCTCGGCGACGCCGCCATCGCGGCTCTGGCCGGCGACACCGCACCGGCCAGGGTTCCACCGCACGCCGAACTCATTGCCGAGGTCCACGCCAACGACCTGCCGGCCTTGTCCCGCGGCCTGTTCACCCTGCGTGTGACCGGAGGCGGACGCGCCGCCGCAACCACCACTGGCCGCTTCCTGCACCTGCTCGACCCCGCGTCCTTCGACCGGTTCCGCGACATCTACGCCGCACTGCCCACCATGCGGGCCGGCGCGACGGCCGCGCAGGTTTCCTGTCCGCCGCTTCCCGCAGCCACCGTCGGCGTGGCCCGATCACCGCGGCTCACCGACACGGTGATCACGCTTGCCGAGCATCACGACGCCGGTCCGTGCGTGCTGCGTCCAGCCGATCTGGCTGTCGGTGCCGACGCTGAGGGGCTTTACCTGGTGTCGCTGCCCGACCGGCGTCTCGTCGAGCCGTCCGCCGCGCACGCGGTGGAGTTCCGGTACCACACCCACCCGCTGGCACGGTTCCTGTGCGAGCTGCCCACCGCCCGCGTCGCCGTCTCCATCCCCTTCTCCTGGGGCACCGTCAGTGGGCTGCCGTTCCTGCCCCGGCTCGTCCATCGGCGCACCGTGCTCGCCCCGGCCCGCTGGAACCTCACAGCCGCCGACCTGCCCGGCCGCGCCGAGCCGGCGAAGGAATGGCGCGAGGCCCTGGCCCGCTGGGGCGGCACGATCCCAGTGCCCGCACGGGTCCAGCTCGTCGAGACCGACAACCGGTTGCGTCTCGACCTGCACGCTGACTCTCACCTGGCCCTGCTACGCGATCACCTGCACCGCCACGGCTCCGCTCGACTCGACGAGGACGCCGCCCCGGGCGCCTTCGGCTGGCTCGACGGCCACGCCCACGAACTGGTCATCCCGCTCGCCACCACCGCCGCACCCCTCCCGGGACCAGCACCGGAACGCCTCGCGGCAACCGTGCCCGTTACTCGGTCGGATGCCCAGCTACCCGGTGTGTCGCCGTGGCTGTCGGCCCGGCTCTACGGCCACCCCGACCGGGCCACCGATCTCCTCACCCGCCTCCACAACCTCATGGACGCGTGGCCCGACCCGCCCGCGTGGTGGTTCCTGCCCTACCGCGACACCGAGCCCCACCTGCGACTACGCCTCGCCGTCAACGAACCTGGCGGCTACGGGCCGGCGGCCACGCGGCTGGGAACCTGGGCGGCGGCACAGCGCGAGGCCGGACTGCTGTCCCACCTCCACCTCGACACCTACCAACCGGAAACCGGCCGCTACGGCTGCGGCCCGGCGATGACCGCCGCCGAAGCCGTCTTCAGCGCCGACTCCGCCGCCGCCCTCGCCACCCGCCGCCTCGCCGCCAGCGCCCGCCTGCCCGTCGAAGCGCTCACCGTCGCCGGCCTGATCGACATGGCCATCGCCTTCACCGGCGCGTCTTCCACCGGCATGCGGTGGCTTCGTGACGTGCTGCCCCACGAGCCCGCCCGCGTCCCACGGACGGAACGCACCACCGCACTGCACCTGGCCAACCCCCGAGATGACTTCGCCCGTCTGCGGGCCGTGCCGGGGGCCGACACCGTGTTGTCCGCCTGGCAGACGCGGGCAGCAGCACTGGCTGCCTACCGGAATGCCCTCGCCGCGCAGCGCCCGCCTAACCAGGCCTTGGCCTCGCTGCTGCACCTGCAGGCCGTCCGAACCCTCGGCCTGAACCCCGCCGCCGAACAGACCTGCATCGCTCTCGCCCGAGCCACAGCCGCACGCATCCTCGCGACCACCGAAGCAACCGTCTCGTGATCGACCGCGATCAGGCCGCCGCCACCGCAGCCAGCCTCGCCACCCGTCTCACCATCCCGGCTCAGAGCGAACTCGGGCAGACCGTGCAGTCGCTCGCCGACGGAGCGGCCGGCATCGCCCTCCTCCATGCCGAACGAGCGCACGCCAGCGCCGAGCGCTGGGAGCCCGTCCAGACGTGGCTGACCGCGGCCACCTCCGGCCACGTCAGCGTGGCGATGGACAGCTCGCTCTACGCCGGCGCCCCGGCGGTCGCCTTCGCCCTCCACACCGCCGCCGGGCAGAGCCGCCGCTACACCACAGCGCGCACCGCGCTCGATCAGGCCGTCGCCACCATCGCCCACCGCCGCGTCGACGCCGCCAACGCCCGCATCGACCGAGGTGAACCGGGACGGTTCACCGAGTACGACGTCATCAGCGGGCTGACCGGCATCGGCGCCCACCTCCTCGCCCACACCCCCGGCGACGACGCCCTCGGCCGCATCCTCGCCTACCTCGTCCGCCTCACCACACCCCTCAACCTCGGCGGCGAGGAACTCCCCGGCTGGTGGTGCAGCCACGACCCATCCCAGGGCAACGCGCCGGAATTCGCCGGTGGACACGCCAACCTCGGCATGGCCCACGGCGCCGCCGGCCCGCTGGCCCTGCTCGCGCTCGCTGCCCGCGCCGGGATACACGTCGACGGTCAGACCGACGCGATCAGCAGGTTGTCCGCCTTCTACGACCGATGGCGCCAAGACTCCCCTGCCGGCCCGTTCTGGCCCCAGTGGATCACTCGCGCCAACCAGCACTCCGCAGCACCGGCCCAGCCCGGCCCCGGCCGTCCGAGCTGGTGCTACGGCACCCCTGGGATCGCCCGCGCCCTTCAGCTTGCCGGCCTCGCCACCGGTGACACCACCCGCCAGAACTCCGCCGAACAGGCACTCGCCGCCTGCATCGCCGACTCCACCCAGCTCGCCCACCTCACCGACGCCGGGCTATGCCACGGATGGGCCGGGCTCTACCAAACCGTCACCCGCGCCGCCGCCGACGCCACCACCGACACCCTCAGCCGCCACCTGCCGACACTCGCGGCCTTCCTCCTGCTCTCGGCCCCTTCAACCAGCGGGCGGGCTGCTGGGCTCCTCGAAGGAGACACCGGCATCGCCCTCGTCCTCCACAGCGTCGCCACCGGCACACCGGCCACCGGATGGGACAGATGCCTGCTGATCCACTGACCGTCCCCAGCAGAGCCATCGGCACCGAACAGGCCGTACTCGCCGTGCTGGCCGGCATCCCGCTACCCACTGCGGCAGCCCATGCCGCCCTGCCTCCCGACCAGCTCGCCGCAGCCGTAGCCACCTACCAGGCGGCAGGTCGCGCCGCGCTCGCAGTCCAAGGCACCGCCTGGTTCCAGGTACGCGTCACGTTCCCCGACCCAGCGGACACAGAGACCGCCGCAGCCACCCACCTGGCACCCGTCCTGCGCCACGCCCAGGCCACCGACTCTGTCGACTCCTGGTGGTTCGTACGCAAGTCGCCCGACTGGCGGCTACGGCTCTCCCCAGCCAGCGGCCAATCTGTGGCGGAGCTCCGTGCCACCCTCCGCCCCGCCTTCGACGACCTGACCCCGGCCGGAACGATCCACACCTGGACGGAAGGGATCTACGAGCCGGAGGAGTACGCCCTCGGCGGCGAGATCGGCACCGACATAGCGCACCGGCTGTTCACCGCCGACAGCGGCCACATCCTCGACCGCATCCACAGCGAGATCACCAGCAGGACCCCGCCGACTCTCGGCCGCCGCGAACTGTCGATACTGTTGATCGGCACGCTCATGCGCACCGCAGGCCTGGACTGGTACGAACGCGGCGACGTCTTCGACCGCGTCAGCCGCCTACGCCCTCCACCAGCAACATCACCCACCGCCGCCGAAATTCAACGGCTGGCCACCGCTCTACGCAGGCTGCTGACCGCCGACACCGACCCGGCAGGCGACCTGTTCAGCGCGGACCGACCGCTGGCCAACCTGGCAATCTGGGCCAGCGCCTTTCACAATGCCGGTCGGGCCCTTGGCCAGGCCGCACACACCGGGACCTTGCGCCGCGGGCTACGCGACGTCCTCGCCCACCATGTGATCTTCCACTGGAACCGCCTCGGCCTGAATGTCGAGACCCAGGGCATACTCGCCGCCACAGCACGCGAAACCATTCTCCGCGCTCCCGCACTCCCCGAAGCGCTAACGCCGCAGGCACGCTGATGTGGCCGCCGCCGAACGACGCAGACACCGTCACCCGCATGCGCGCAGCGCACAAGCGCGCCAGCACCGCCCTCCGGGTCACGGTCGACCGGACCCAGGCTGAGGAAGCGTGGGGCTTCGCCGGACGAACTCTCGGCCGACCGGTAATGACCTCCGACAGCCCAGGCTGGCTGCGGATCGCCGCCGCCGAAGCTGGACAGCAGATCACCACGTTCTGGGACGGCGGGCGCACCGCACAGCAGGCGCTGCCAGCATCCATCCCACGCCCAGCGCTACGCGCGATCCACGACCATCACCACGACGGCTGGGACTACCGCGCCGAGCTGTACGACCGCGTCCACGTCCGACCTCTCGCCGTCACCACCGTGCCGCGGCGGCTCACCGACTCACCGAACAGGCAATGGTTCCAGGCACTGCGCCACTCCCTGCGCATCCTCGCCACGGTCTCCACCGACCGGCGCACCATCGAGCAGTCCAACCTCGACGACGTCATGCCCAGGATGCTCGGCGAACCGATCACCACCACGGCGCCCGCACCGTGGGTAACTGCGCACGGAGACCTGCACTGGGCCAACCTCTGCGGCCCCACCCTCCGCGTGCTCGACTGGGAAGGCTGGGGCCTGGCACCCTCCGGCTACGACGCCGCCACCCTCTACTGCCACAGCCTGCTCATGCCAACGCTCGCCGCACAGGTTCAGGCGGGCTTCGCAGACGCGCTCTCCACCGAGAGCGGCCGGTACGCCGAACTGGCCGTCATCGCCGAGCTACTCGACACCGTCCCCTCCGGCACCGGTATCGATCATGCGGGGCTGCTGCGCATCCGCGCCACACATCTTCTCCGCCGCGCCATACCCCGCCCGAGAGAAGGCACCGTCACGAGGCCAGGTCAGACATGACCCGCCGCAACGGCCATGCTCGGGAACAGCTCCACTGGGCAGCGTTCCGGGCCTGCGCTGGGGCCGAGCATCTGCCACCAATGCCTGCCGGACGGTGGTGGCCAGCTCTGGACCCCCAGGGCTCGCCAGAACTGGCCCACGAAAAATCTCATCGCCACTGTGCCGGAAGGTGAAGCTGTCCCGCACCCAGCGGAGACCTGCAGGCAAGCCTCGCTATTCAGCGGAGGATCCCACATCAGCCAGAAAATGATCTGACGGTGATCTGACTGTTGTTGCGTATGCAACTTCTGTCAGATCACCGTCAGACCTCTACGGCCCTGGCCTACCTGCCCTTCACGCGGCAGAGGTGATGATCCGCGGGCCACACTTGCGCACCGGGTTTCCCGGGGTCGGACGCTACCCTCACCCGGCGCAGGCACCGCACGCGTTCTCGTCGCGCACCTGCGAAACGACACCCAAGCCAAACTCAGCAGATGGAACCCGATTCTGCCGCCGACAGAGCAGCCTGACGCCGTTCGGTCCCGCCGGCCGAGCCTTACACGTGGCCGATCAACCGACGGCGGCCCGCCCATCCGCTCCAACGTGCGACAGAACACGCCGGCGGCACGCGCCGCATTCAGGTCCGCATTCGTCCGGAGTCGCCGTTGTCGACACCAGCTTCACTTCCACGTCGGTCCGCGTCGCAACGCGTCGACGAATGCTACAACATTTCGATGCCGGAGTCGTTCCGAGGAACGGTGCAACTGGAACTACTTGAACGGGACACCCGGGAAATCCGCGAGAACCGTGCCAACACCATCTTCGAGTGCCACATGCGGTGACGCCCTACAGTCCTGGCAGCCAATCGACCAATCGACTCCATGCGGTGGGGCCGTTCACCGCGACGAGAGTTGTCGCAGACACCAGAAGGGAGGTGAAGGACACCAGCAGAGCTCTCCTGCCGAGTCTGGAGCTGGCGGCACTGGCTCCGAGTGAAGACGTGATCGCAAGTACCTCTCGGTACGCCGCGTCATCAGCTATGAGCTTCTCGAACAGCTCCTCTCGCGACTTGCCGAAATCTTCGATGACATCGAATTCTTCCCGAGGGTTCGGAACTCCTGGCGCTGGCACGGCCTTCACTTCGATGCCATTCCAGCGCCTCCAATGCGGCGACCAGAGCTCGGCCGTGTCACGGGCAACGGCAGGCAGGTCAAGGCTTGTCGTCAGGAGGTGGCGCTTGAGGGAGTCCAGTTGCCGAGGGCCGAAGTCACGGTGCTTCGACCGTGCCGTGTCGCGCCGTTCTGCCGCCTGTTCCCTCAAATGGCGGGCATACTGGAGAACAGCATTGTGGAGCAGGAACGCGCGCACGGCGTCATTGACCAGTGCTGCAAGGATGCCTTCGGAGTAGGGCCTCGCGCCGTACCCGGGTCTTTCGTTGGCGTCCGAGAAGGTCTGGTAGGCGGCCACGACGCCCCAGCAGTTCTGTAGTGGCTTCTTGGGTCGTGGCAGCGCCTCGCCTGGGACGAGTACGGCGCCAGGGATCTGTGGTGACACGTAGTTGCAGATGTGGCGGACCTCCATGCCGAGAGCGCGCAAAGGGTCTCCCATGGACTTGCCAGCTACCATCACGGTGGGGTCGAACTTGCTGAACGTGTTGAAGTCGATCACTGGCTGACGTGCCGGGGTGCGCGCGAAGAAGCCTCCACAACGCTCGGCTAGCCACGTGCGTGCTGTGTCATGTAGTCGCTGTCGTTCTCGCTGCGTTGCCCGGATCGCACTGAAGTACCTGTTCTCGGTGTGGGGTCGCCGCATTCCTCGCCACTCAAAGATCGGCTCATGCTTCGCCTTCCAGACCTTGTTCAGCGCGCCTCGCCCCTCCTCACTGAGTCGAATAAATGCGACCACGGCGGTCAAGCTTGTGCCGATCTGAACGCCCGTCAGTTCGATCAGTTCGAATTCGGACGGCAGCACTTCGCGCTCCGCGTCGACCAAGTAGGGCGAATTGGGGTTGGCCACCGCGCCGAGACGGCTCCATAGGAAGCCGTTACCTCGGCGCGCGCGCTCCACCTGCTCGGCGTTGCTGCCGTCGATGGAGCCCATGAACTTGCTGTCACCCCAGCCGTTCTTCTTGAGTGCTCGGAGCAAGTCATCGTAGAGGCTTGGCGGGAAGAACTCGACAACCCAGATACCCCCCTGGGAGACCTCCTCGTCTGCCGGGACTATCAGATTGCGTAGCCGATCGGTGCGCTGCTCGATCTTCAATCGTTCGAAGTGGTCGAAGGCGTTGAAGAAGTTGAGGYCTTTGTTCAGGCGCAGGCGGAGGCGCCAAGGGATCAGTCGACGGCGCCACCCAGACAGCGTCCAGTTGATAGCGCGGTAGGGAATGTCGTACCAGCGCCAGCGGGTGCCGATCTCAGGTACGAGGTCGTACTGTCTCTTGATCTCTGCGCTGATCCCGTCGTAGTCGATGCTGGCTGCTACCGCTGCCGCATCTGGGTTGCGAAAGGCTACGTTCGAGTCGCCGCCGCCTGGAGGCTGCGCTGCATTCGTTTCGGCGGCCGAGGCGACCCGATTCTTATCTGACCCCATGCCAGTTCCTGTTCATTCCGTAGCATCGCGTGAGCAACGCTTCCTTGCAGTGCGACTCCGCCTCGTCAATCTCGCACGTGGTGGCAGCGGGCCCGAAGACCTGAAGGATACTGAACCTGAAGTCACGAGCGTGGATGGGATCGAGTCCTGCGAGCGTCGACCCGCTCGATCCGCCCGCGCATCCTGCGTCGGCGGACTGGGTCGGCGGACTGGGTCGTCGAGCGGACTTTCCGGACCGGATTCGTGGTCGGTCGGCACGTACTCGCCGACGACGGGGACGCCGGGCCACCCAGCGGACCCGTTCCGGCGGACGTCGAGCTTGTACTCGGGACACACGTGCGGCCCGGCGAACCCCCGCCGGCTCGTGCCATGAAGTCACGCGTGACGTGCCGGCTTGCGAACTCGACCGCCCCGGCGGACGTCGGCTCAGCAGAAACGGCCAGGCGGACTTCACCGTCCACGCGAGCGCGGTCTGCAACACGTTGCAGGCGAGATAGAGATCCTCGCCGTCGGCTCCGAACTCGGTCGGCTCGCGTTACACCACAAGTTTCGAAACCCTCAACGTCGCCCAGATGTGAACCGGCCTACCGCTTCTTGGCCCTTCGCTGTCGGAGCGGTAGGCAGGAGGGCAGGCACGGGCCAACGGTCACGAAGGGCACGAGCGCCGGCAGCAAGCACGTCCAAGCGGCCGTCACGTGCCGCGTCGCCGTCTGTCGACCGAAGCGCCTCTGTCATGCGACCGGCCAAGGTGAGGATTCGTCGGACAGGCCGGAGGGCGGTGTGTGGGAGCACCGCAGCCGTCGCTTCCAGACCTGCGGTGGTCACGACGAGATGCTCGGCGAGGACGTGGAGACCGACACCGGCTTCCGAGTGGAGGACCCCGCGCATCTCGTCGAACGCCACGACGAGGTCGTTGACTGCGAACCAGGCCGCCGCCCTCGCAGCATCCTGCGGTGTCTCGGCGGCACACCGGGCGGCGGCGAGCAGAGGCAGGAAGGTGCTGGGCGTCTGACCGACGCTCAGATCGTTCGTGGATTTCCGAGCCGTCCACGCCGCGTCGAGTACCGACCGGTCGACGTCGAAGACGGGTGCTTGACGGCCGTCCCTGACGGTGACCGTGACGCGCGCCGCGTCGGCCAGGTACTGAGACGCCATCAGTATCGCCTCGCAGCAGTGGGCGACCTGGTCGGCTGGCAGCGCGGCGAGGTCCACAACGAACTCGCCGTGCTCGTAGCGGTAGTCCATCACGTGCAGGCCGAACCCGCCAAAAGCGGCCACGGCACGGTGCTCGTCGAGGATGCGGGATCTGGTCTTGGGACCTGGCGAGTCCAGCAGACCGCCGAGTTCGGGTGAGGCCGCTCGTGCGCATGCCCACCCGGACTCGGCACCGCTCATGAACGAGTAGGCCTGGTCGGTCGCGGTCCTCAACTCCTCGCGGGTCACCGTACTGTCGCCGATCGTGAGTCGCTGCGTGGCGTCATCCCACGCGTAGTCCTCGTGCGCGGCCGCGTTCCGGGCGACACTCAGGATCGGTGCCGCGGCGCTGGCCAGAAGAGGATGGCCGTCGCTGAGCAGTTGATCTCGAAGCGCCGCCAGCTCCGGTATCCGGACAAGCCGGCGTCCCCGTATCCGAAGCAGGGCCGCCGCCCACGGCCGCAACTGCCCTTCGACCACCTTCCGATAGAGGTCGAGAGCGACCATCGCCTGCTCGTCTTCCCTCCCTACCTCGCGCAGCGTACGGACAGTCAGATTCATGGACCTGCTATTGGCGGCGCTCCTGTCGACCCTCCACATCAGCTCGCGCAGCAGCGCGGCGGTACCCACTGGATCGACAGCCATTCCTTGCTCGACCAGCCGGTAGACGCCGACTGCGGCCTTCACCGCGTTGAGCTGCCGGGGTGCGTTGACGAGCGCCCCGGCAGCTCGGATCGCATCAAAGGGATGCTCCGGACGGACGGGGAACACTCCCAGCACGACGTCGAGGACCTCGCCGAGCTCGTCGCTACGGCCGTGGAATGCCGTGAGGACCCTGACTGTCCCGGGTACCCGCCACGCATTCTCCGGGCTCGCCGCCGGAACGCCGAAGGCAGCCAGGTACGGGTCTTCGTCCGTGGCAGTGGAGAACGCAACCAAGTCTCGGTAACGCGCCTTGAGCTCAGCGCGGAAGCCGGGCACGTCGACCGCACGCCCAGTCGCGATCGCGCACAACGACTCGCGGGCCCGAGCGGATACCACAGCCCGCAACCGCTCGACTGCGCCGGCGTCGGCGGGCCTCAGCGAGGCAAGGCACCAGAGGTCGTGAGTCGTGGCCGCCACACCGCCGGCCAGACTGGTCGACGCGATCCGCAAACCTGAGGCGTCGCTCGCGAAGAATGCCGACCTCACCTCCTCTACGAATCGTGCCAGATCGTCGACCGCCCGTAGGAAGGCCAGGTCGGCCAGGGAGGACGACCAGCCATCCGGGGACGCGGGGATCGACGCTGCGGGTAGAGGATCAAGCGGCCCCAAGCGCGCGAGCGAATCCTGGGTCAACCGTTGGACAGCTGCCTGAGGCAGGGGCATACGACGGATTGTCGCGGACGGCGCCGTCTCTGACCAAGTGGATTCGACGCGACGAAAAGGGATGCAGGTGCTCCACGTCCACCGCAGCCACTCGTCGGCCCTGAGGCCGAAGGCCCGACCATCCAGCAGCGGGCCAAACATGACTGGCACTGAACCCGATTGCGCGGGGCAGCGGCAGGTATCCGTTGGGAGGCTTCACGGAGAAGGCCGAGGGGGTTCGCCCACGACCCGCAGAGCATCGTGGAAACGACGGCGAGAGTGTCCGGAGGCCCAGGCGAGGCGGGCCTCGTCCCGGACCCTGAGGGTTTGAAGTCTGCCCTCAGTTGTAGCGTCGTAGGTCGGGTCGAACGTGGTGCCGATGGCTTCGGAGTGGGCTACCGCTCCTCGCAAGAAACACGTCGTCGGTGAACAGCCGTGCGGCGTCATCAGTCCCATGGTTCCGGTGTGGAAGCCGATCGAGACGGCGGGCCGGGGCGGACGAGCGCTTCGAGAGAGTGTCCGATCAACGTTGGGTGTGGTCTGGCCCGTGCCGCCGAGGCTGCCTCGGTGCGAAGGGACGCTCACGAGCGGGAAGCTCGATCCCATGCCGACCCCGATCGATCATCAGCAGCTGGCCGCCGAGCTCGTCGCGAAGGCCCGCGCCGAAGGTGTGGACCTCGTCGGGCCCGGTGGGCTGCTGACCGGGTTGATGAAGACCGTGTTCGAAGCCGCGTTGGAAGCGGAGATGAGCGCGCACCTGGGCTACGACAAACACGACCCTGCCGGTCGTGACAACGGGAACTCCCAGAACGAGATCCGAACGAAGACGGTCCTGACCGAGATCGGCCCGATCGAGATCGATGTCCCTCGGGACCGGGACGCCAGTTTCGAGCGGTGATCGTACGGAAAAGGCAGCGCAGGCTGAACGGTATCGACTAGATCGTACTGCCTCTGTCCGCCCGCGGCCTCACCGCTGGTGAGATCGCCGCGCATTTCGGCGAGGTCTACGGCGCGTCGGCGTCGAAGGACACGATCTCCCGGATAACCGACGAGCTCGTCGCCGAGATGACCGAATGGCGCAACCGGCCCCTCGACCTCGGGCATCTACCCAGTGATCTTCGTAGACGCGGTCGTCGTCAAGGTCCGCGACGGCTAGGTCCCCAACAGGCGTTATACGCCGTCGTCGGTGTGACCGTGCACGGGGAGCGGGCCTGTGGGCCGGTGACGGCCACGAAGGCGCGAAGTACTGGCTCCAGGTCCTCACCAAGATCAAAAACCGGCGTATCGAGGACGTGTGCATCGCCGTCTCTGACGGGTTGAAAGGCCTCCCTGAATCCATCACCACGGTGTGGCTGCAGGTCACTGGGCCGGCCTGCGCCATTCACCTCCTGCGGAATTCTTTTCGTTAGGCCGGACGGCAGGACTGGGAGAAAGATCTCCAAAGACCTCAAGCCGGTCTACACGCCACCGACCGTGGCCGCCGTCGAGGCACGTTTCGCTGAATTCGCCGAGACCGGGGCTGGGCGCTACCCGGCCAACATCCGGCTGTGGCGCAACGCCTGCGAAGAATTCATCCCGTTCCTCGACTAGGACGTGGAGATCCGAAAGATGATCTGCACGACGAACGCGATCGAGTCGCTGAACGCCCGCTACCGGCGAGCTGTCCGCGCCCGCGGTCACTTCCCCAGTGAGGAAGCCGCACTCAAGTGCCTGTATCTGGTCACCCGAGCCCTGGACCCCACCGGCCGTGGCCGGGCCCGCTGGATGATCAGATGGAAGCCCGCGGTGAACGCCCTCGCGATCGCCTTCGAGGGCCGTCTCACCCCGACCACCACCCACTAACCCATCACCAACCGCCACGACCAATCCACCGGTAGTCGGATACTCTCGGACACCAACATCTACACAGAGCCAAAGATGGCCATTGAAGTAGCTTCACTCTTCGCTCATATCATCCGACCAAAGTCCGGCAACATCTGTGGATTCCGGGCGTCGATGAGGATTTGCAAGATTACGTATAAAACCATTACTTAGGTCATGCATCATGAAGCGATGCCGCATATCCTTGGGAATATGATTGTCTACAACTATCAACTGATACGGGCGGTCAAGGCTATTCAGTCTTGACCCGTATCTCGCATCAACATAGTCAAGAAACTGACTGTAGACCCGGTGAGCCAATGCGGTATCGTACTCGTTAGCGCCGAAATTCTTCTGCGGAGAATCGATCATCAAAAGGCCAGGGAGTAGCGATATCGAGTTCCCTAGAGCGTAGGTCAGGAGCGCGAGGCTGTAACCTATACTGACAGCGGCGCGTGCGCCGCCCCCTCGCTGCCCGAAATTCTGCTCATCAACAAGAGGAAGTAGAGTTGATGGGTCAATCCTTGCTTGACCAGTGGCATGCGGCAAATCCATGCCATCCACGACAGCTCGGAAGTCTGAATTAAGATTATCGATCACCCGAGCGATCGGCTCCAGCTCCGCTTCCGCCAGATGAAGCTGCTCAAGAAGCTCCTTTTCCTCCTTCTCGCAATTTTCGATTTCTTTATCTCGACGCTGAAGTTCACTGTGAGAGCTACGAATTTTTTCGAGAACCTCGATCTCACGTCTAATCGCAGCTAGACGTGCGGCGGCATCAGCAATTTCGTCTACACGTGGACTGACTGGAATTTCGAGTAGCTTGGCCTTCAACGCCTCGTTGAGTCGATGAAGTTCAATTTTCGCACCCTCAGCCAAAGCGAAGGCCGACTCGCACTTCAGTAGCAGTCCACGYTTCCGCACATCCTCATCTTCGCGACGTTTCTCGAGCCTTCGACGCTCGTTCTTGATTGCAAACTCCGGCAAATCCTGGGCACACAGATAGCAGCGACCAGGAAGGTTTCTATCAACCGACGAAGAGCAGGCCGGACATAGAGCCTCAATTTGATGCAATCGGTAAGAATCTCTAGACGCCGCACCGTCTCGCTCCTCAAGATGAGCCAGTGCCTCTACAATCTCCCGAAGCGCATTCTCTGACTTTCCAAGCTCCCAGCGCAAACCATCGAGATCGTACTCTGCGTCGGCCATACTAATTCTAGCTTTCATAACTTCGGTACGAAGTTTGTCCGCAAAGGAGCTCGATAGTCGGGCATCTGATTTCAAAGCAGCGAGGTCCGCGTCAGCGACGGACTCGTCACCGCGGAGCTGGACGAGCCTTTGCTCGACCACGGCGACATTTGTCACATCGGAGGAGTCGACATAACCCCTGATGAGATCCATATTTCGACGCAGGCGCCTTATCTTATTCCTCAGGTCCCGAACAGCACCGGAGGTGCGCTCATATTCCGCCGTCGTCAAATTCAGTAGAAGTTTGAGTACAACCCTGCGTTCGGTATCGCGTTCCTGTGGCCTTACAATATGTCGGTCTATATCCTGTTGGACCAGATAACAGTAACTAAAGACGTCGTCCGCGAAGGTCAAACGCCTGTCTCCGGGGAGACGAACAGCCGATATTCGATCGTCCATACCTAGGCGCTCGAGAATCCAGTCGGATAGACTCTGCTTCTCGCCACGATCCTTTAGTCCGAAGCTCCCCTCGGGTGTTCCTGAAGCGTCAAAGATCTCCACCTCCGACGAGCGAGGAAACCTGGATCGATTAAGTCGATATACACCCGAGCCGATTCTGACGGTTACTTCAACCTCAACGAGCTGAATCTCRACGGCGCCTCGAAATTCCCTAATATCCCTACCAAAGGCAAACGCGACGCAATCCAACATCGAGCTTTTTCCACGGTCGACGGGACCGACCAAAGCAACCAAGGGCGCGTCGAGATTGTACGGTTCCTGCCAGCCGTCATGCGTCCGAATCCGCAATGCCAACAATCGCAGCGTCGAGGACATCTATTAGTTTTCCTTCACCGTGCGCAGAAAATCACCGCACGGCGGTCTATCCGGAGATCTCATCCTCCGCGCCCCCGCACGACGATCAACGAAATCCTATGTCGCACTGTAGTGGTCTCGACACCATTTGTCGACTCCAACGGCGGGTTGGGCGTACGTTGACCATACGCCCAACCGCGAGTACATCACGTCGCGAGGATCCGCGAGACCACTTCCTGGACTTGAGGCAAAACGAGCCAGAGCTGCGTCAGTAGGTATGCATAACGAGCCACACCCATGGCGAGTCCAGCTAGCCTACGGAGCAAAGATGTGGTACTGTAGCCGGGAGTCCTGACTGCCAAGATGGGCTTGCTGTGGCGAGGGGCCCCCATCAGGCGGCAACCTGGTGAGATGGGGCCCTTTCGCTTCTTCAGAACTTCAGGCGGCTTGAACCTACACTGCCTCCTGCTGTCCGAACGGTGTCGACCCACGGGTTTCGTTCCTCCTCAGGGTAGGTGGATTGCGAGGTTCAGCCGGTCGGCCGCCCTCGGGTTTGCCCTGTACCGGGTCTCCTCCGGACTGAAGCGGATAGAGATATACGCCCTTACGAACCCGACTCAGGCGCTTTCTCGACACCCAGTAACCAAGCGCATTTGAGATCTTGTTCGCAGGCGTATCGACGCCCATGGCAGCGAGTCGATCAGCGACTTTGGTCACTGTGAACTCCTCCCCCGGGTCGATCGCGTCCCAGATCAGTCTCCTAAGCGGGATTGCGTCTGCCCGATACGGCCTCGGGAAGTCTCGAGTTTCACGGAAGGGAGACTCTTGCGCAGGAGTCTGGGCCGTGTCCTTTCGATCCCGGTTCGACCCTCTTGTTCCTGTTGAGGGTCCTCCACCTCGATGCACGATGTCGAGGCATGCACGGTAGAGCGAATCCGGAATTTTCGCCTCGATGCCCACGACACGGGCCTGATCCACCGCTTCTGCGATGGATCGCAGCCTGAGGACTAGATGGTCGACCTCGTGGGAGCCAGACTCTTCCGATCGAGGATCGGCCATGCCTCCCACCTCCATCCTCCTAGACTCACGCTTACAAGACAGACTCTACATGACGTGAGAAGCAACTCTCGGATGGGGGGGCCGTAGACGACACCCCGCCAGGAGGAGCACGACACCGGTTGTCCCGCTCATCGATCGGGTGCGAGACCAAGCGGGACGATGCCCCACAGCAGTGGGCCAGCGCACTCAACGATCGGTGTGATGGTAGACGCTGCCAGCTGCACCGACCGGTCCCTATCCGATGTTCTTAGCGTTCGCATTGCCGGCGTAGCCTGCCCGTCGAATCTTCGCGTGAGCGGGTTCGACGGACACGGTCGGGCCGTTGACCTGCAGGTTTAGGTTCGCATTAGTGCTGGTTGGGTGCACTCAGGCTCGCGATCAAGGTCGTGTGCCGTGAGAACGAGTTCGCGCGCCGATCCTGACGGTGGTAGACGGCCGCACCGGACGCCACTGGTCACAGCGGCCATCGGCCACCAGGCCGGCCCGAGGAACCCCAGGGCAGGCACGCGGTGTGCGCGAACAGCCTGATCAGTGGCGGTTCCGTGCGGTTGACCTGCTAGATGAGTGAATACATACTTCATCTTCATGTCGTCTGTGGATGTCGGCGCGCCGGAGGGGCCGAGCCGATTACGGGTGCCCGCCAGCTGGACGGAGGCGACTGCGGCATGGTTCACGGCCGCCATCGCCGAGAACTGCCCGGGTGCCGCGGTCGAGAGTGCGGTCCTGGTGGAGCAGGACGACGGCACCAACCGGCGGGCACGCTTCGACCTCACCTACTCCGCCGGTTCCGGCCCGAGCCGGGTCTTCCTGAAAGCCGAGGGCGTGCACCGGGAGGTGCACGCCCGCAACGGCAACCTCTTCAACGAGCCGGAGCTGTTCGCCTCGGGCGTCCCGATCCCCGTCGATCATCCACGCTCCTACCGGGTGATCATCGATCG
This sequence comes from Frankia sp. CcI49, assembly GCF_001983215.1. Classification (NCBI taxonomy): domain Bacteria; kingdom Bacillati; phylum Actinomycetota; class Actinomycetes; order Frankiales; family Frankiaceae; genus Frankia; species Frankia sp. CcI49. The sequence continues at coordinate 256,492 of NZ_MOWP01000007.1, read as the reverse complement.
TCCCGGGCTGGACTACGTGATCATCATGGAGGATGTGACCGGGCGGGGTGCCGATCCGCGGGACTCGACCCGCCCGATGACGGTGGACCAGGTCGCGAACGGGTTGCGTGGGCTGGCCCGGCTGCACAGTCGGTACTGGGGGTTCTCCGCGGCGACCGAGCCACGGCTCGCGTGGGTACAGACGTGGGCGCCGACCGAGGGTTTCCAGGCCGGCCTGCGGACCTATACGCCCGCAGGCCTGGAACGCGGTGCCGGCAGCCTCCCCGCGGCGGTGACGGCGCGCGGCGGTGACGCCCACGTCGACCTGTGGGCGCGCTACGTCGCCACGCTCGGCCGCGAGCCGGTGACACTGCTGCATGCCGACGCCCACATCGGCAACACATATGTGCTTCCCGGCGACGAGGTGGGCTTCCTCGACTGGCAGGTCCTGCGCCGCGGCGCGTGGCCGCAGGACGTCGGCTACTTCCTGGTGGGCTCGCTCACGATCGAGGACCGGCGTCGCGCCGAGGTGGATCTCCTCCGGGAGTACCTCGCCGCACTGGACGTCCCGGAGGAGACCAGACCGACCCTGGATGACGCCTGGCTGCGCTACCGGGCATCCGCCTCCTACGGGCTGACGATCTGGCTGTCGACCCTCGGCACCGACGGCTATCAGAGACGGGAGGTGTCGACGGCTCTTGCCGAGCGTTTCGCCGCCGCGTTCGTCGATCTGGACGCCGAACAGGCCCTGGCCGCCATCGAACGTTGACCCCGGGCGCTCCGGTGCGGACGCGGCACGGCCCCCGTACAGAGTGAACGCACACTCGAAAGTTCCGGTTCAAACGCTCCTACGAAGAATATGGAGTACCGCCATGGACACCGGCACCGCCCATACCCGCCCCGACCCGGGGTTCCGGCCCCCCGGAGCCGGGACCGCGGACGTGGCCGGGCCCGGGCAGTCGGTGTCCACCTCGCTGCTGGGCTCCGGCCTGGCACTCAAGGCAGGTGCCCACGTCACGGGCGACACGGTGGCCGGCGGGCCGGTGCTGGACGGCGAGCAGACCGGCTACGGCGCCGCCTACCGCATCTACCAGGCACGAGACGGGCAGTGGTTCGCCCTGGCGGTGCCGGACCACGCCGCCTGGGAACGCCTCCGGCGGACGGCCGCCGCACCCGGCCTGCCCACGTCCCCGCCGCCGCTGCGGCTGGTGGGCGGCGAGCCTCAGGAAGCCGAGATCCTCCTGGAGGAGGTGTTCCGCACCGAGCCGGCCGGCGCGTGGGTGCGCCGGCTGCACGCCGCCGGCGTGCCCGCCGAGCTCGTCGAGGAGGTCGACCGGGTGCGGCTTGTCGCCCGCGTCCTCGACGACCCCATCGCCCGGCAGACCGGCCGGATCGCCAGCTACGACTGGGGCGCCCGCGGACGCACCGAAACGCCCGGCTGCCCGTTCGGTATCGGGCCGGCCGCACGTCCCTCGGGGCGCCCCGGCATCCCCGGGCTGGGACAGCACACCGCCGAGGTACTCGAGGACATCGGTTTCGACGCGGACGCCCGCGCCGCCCTGGTCGCCTCGGGCACCGTGAAGGGATAGCCGATGGGCCCCAGCACCGATATCCGGCAGGATCACCACCCGCGGGGAGACGAGGCGTGCATGGACCGGCTCGACCGGCTGGAAGCAATCGAGGAGATCCGCAACCTCAAGGCCCGCTACTTCCGCTACATGGACTCGAAGCTCTGGGACGATCTGGCGACGGTCTTCACGGCGGACATGCAGGTCATCACCCCAAATGGGGACGTCTGGATGAAGGGCGGCGCGAACTACGCGGCCAGCCTCCGGTCCAGTCTGACCGACGCCGTCTCCTGCCACCAGGGCCTCACCGGCGAGGTCGAGGTTGTCGACGAGCGGCACGCCACCGGCATCTGGGCCATGCAGGACGTCATCGAGTGGGCGGACAGACATCCGCGTGAGGGCTGGAAGAGCATTCTGGGCCGGGGCCATTACCACGAGACGTACCGGTGGGAGAAGGGCCGATGGCGAATCGCCACGCTGACCCTCACCCGACTGCGCCTGGACATCACATGGCCGGGCGACGCACACCCGGGAGTAAACGGTGACTCTTGACGTCAGCGACGAGGCGTTCCACCGCAACGACGCAGATCCGTACTGGCGGGAAAGCGTCTGGTTCCATTTCTCAGTCCCCGAACGGAACCTGATCGGGTTCGTCTATTTCTTCTTCGATCCCCGCACCGGTGTCCCCGGCGGAGGGCCGGCTGTCTGGGACCCCAGCGGCGCGGAGACCTACGACTGCCTTTTCTACGACTGGCGGTGGCTCCAGCCCACGATGGAGAACGCCGATCTCCGCAAGCTCGAACTGCCGAACAGCCTGCGACACGAGGTCCTCGACCCGATGCGGCGTTACCGGCTGTCGTACGCGAACCTCGGGCTGGAGCTCGACCTCGAATGGTCGGCGCTGATGGCGCCGCACGAGCTCCGTGAGGATCCCACGTCGATCGTGAGCGGCGCCCGCCACTTCGACCAGCCCGGCCGGTGTACCGGATCCCTGGTGCTGCACGGGGAGCGCCTCGACGTCGACTGCTTCGCGCTGCGGGACCGTACCTGGGGGCCGCACCGGCCGGGCGCCACCCGGGCCGGCGACTACCTGTGGGCGATCGCGTCCCCCGATGCGCACTGGCACGCGATCACCGGCGCGACCGACCGGCCCGGGGTCGAGATCGTCCGGGACGGCTACCTGTTCCGGGACGGGGTCGTGGGTGACCTCGTGAGCGGTACCCGGCGGGTGGTCGAACGGCGCGGCGACGCCCCGGCCCGCGTCGAGCTGGAGGCCGTTGACGAGCACGGCCGGGAGCTGCGTGCCGCGGGTGAGGTCCGCACGTTCCTGCGGTGGTTCGGCTGGCCAGGCCGTCTCGCCTACTGGACCCTCACCGACTGGCACTGGGACGACCAGCGGGGATGGGGCGAGAACCAGGAGTTCTTCCCGCTCGCTGATGTCCGGGCGCTGCGGCGGTGAGCCCGGACGTCGGCGAGCGGACGGCCCTTGGCGTGAATCGCTAGGAAGCACCCTCGACGACCTCGAAGGCGTTGCCGTCCGGGTCACGAAAGACCGCGACGCGTATGCCCGGGCCGAAGGTTAGGGGGCCCTGCAGCAGATGGCCTCCGGCATCGGGCACACACGCAAGAATCTTGTCCAGGTCGTCAACATAAAGGGTGAGGTACTGAATGCCGGTCGCGCCGACGAAGAGCGAGGGCGGGTCGGCGGCGGCCGGTGGCTGTACAGGAACCATCACCTTGATGGCTGTGCCGGGTGCCTGGAGGCGATGGACGACGCCTGTCTCCGACTTGATCACCGGGAGCTGCTCGAGCTCGAAGACCGTGGCGTAGAAGGTCGCCAGCGCATCGTCGGCGCTGACGAGGCCCACCTCGACTCGCGCTACCGCCATTCCATTCCTCCGAAAATCTCGACCGATGGCTCGGAAAATGCCGCTGGGGACGACCAGCTGGTCGTGTTCACGTCGCCACGGCGGCGCGGGCGGGCCGCCGTGGCGTCCTCGGCCTTCAGGTGACCCGCAGCGACGCGCGGACCGCACCCTGCCCAGGCACGCGGCGGTCCGCCCAGGCCGGTGCGCCGTCACCGTTGAACACGATTGCTCGCGGCACGTCAACGCCTCCTCGCGGTGATGTGCGTTGATTGTTATCCACCAGCCGACCGGCAAGTCAATACTTGACAGTCAACTGACAAGTCATGCCTTGATCGCCGTGGTGGTGGATGACGGACTGCGGTGCTGGTTGGGTGCACCCAAGCTCGCGATCAAGGTCGTGATCTGCGGGAACGAGTTCGCGCACGGCACTGACGACTGACGGCAGAAGAGGGCCCGCCGTACGCCACTGATCACAGCGGCCATTGGCCACCAGAGCGGACCGAGGAACCCCAGGGTAGGCACGCTGGTGTACGCGACGGCCATGGGCAGTGTCGTCACGTTTTGGATGCGGCCCTCGTCGTCGATACGGGCAGGAGCAGAGCCCGATGCGACAAGACATGTCCAGGTCCTCACCGACGACTCCGGGTCGCCCCTTCAAGGATCCCGGCGATGTCCTCGACGGAGTCCTGGGCGCCGGAGGCGACACTCACGACGAGGTCGTAGGCCTCATCGTTGGTCAGCGTCAGGCGGCGGCCGTTGACACCGTAGAAAGCGATCAGACCGGCAAGAGCGAGCCGCTTGTTCCCATCGACGAGGGCATCGTTACGAGCCAGCGAATGCAGGAGCGCGGCGACCTTGCCGTCAGGAGTGGGATAGGCGTCACGGCCGAACACCGTCGCCCGTGGGCGCGCGAGAGCGGATTCGAGCAGGCCATGGTCCCTGACCACCGGTTCGGAGCCGATGGCCCGCTCGGCGATGTACAGCAGTTCGCGAAGCGTCAGATAGATCATTCGCCAAGCCGACGGAGCGCCTCCGCATACCGCGGAAGCTCCTCGTCCAGCACCTGATCCAGCAACTCCGCCCGGCTGTGCGCCTCGATGTACTCCCGGATCGCCTCCCGGGCGATCTCCTGCATCGACCGCTGTTCCAACTCCGAACGCAGACGCAGAGCCTCTGCCTCGTCATCCGTCAAGCGCAGTGTCATCGCCACCACCCAACGGTATCACCATTGATACCGTCGCCGGACCCGTACCGTGGTCGCGGCGACCGGTTCCTATCCGATCCTCCTGGCGTTCACGTCGCCTGCGTAGCCGGACCGCCGGATCTTCGCGTGGACGGGCGACGTGTCCGGCGGACGTGACGTCCACCGGGCACAGATCGAACGCTGACTGGCGGACCTGCGAGCGCGTGGACAGTCCCACTCCACGGTGAATAAAGAGTTACCAGGCGTCAGGATCGCGGTCAGAGGCACGCCGAGGCCGACTAACTGTCCGTTCCCTAGGGATCATGAGAAGCTCCGTGGGAGCCGAGAAGTGGTCTGAGAAGTCCCGGTGGGTCTGAGAAGTTGATCGGCGTGTGTCGGCTGATGTTCCGTCGAGCCCCTCTGGCGCTGGATCGACGACCTCCGCGACCAATGGACCCGTAGCGACCTGCCATCGGCTCTACGAGCATCAACCATCGGCTCCCGCAGCGTCCACCTGCTCCAGGCCACTGAGACGAAAAGCTTCGTCGAGCTCGCCGAGCTTCGCGGGCGACAGGCTTCCGGCCTTCTCGATCAGGTCTGCCCTGGTCAGGGTGACCAGCCATGTGCAAGGAACGAGGCCTGGGCGTGGGAGCGCGACTCGCAGGACACCGCCCAGGGGCAGTCCCTCGGGGGCGCCTACTGCCACCTCGACAGCCACGCCGCTGATCTCGATGTTCGCTGGAGCGACGACCTGTATGGCCCGGAACCCACCGGGCTCCTCTCCCGAGAGCAGAACGACCGGTCGCCGCTCATCGAAGTCCACCCACCAGACTTCGCCGCGTTCCATGTGTCCTCCTACACGGGACGGCGGGCGCACCCCGCACGACCGCGCAGAGCACGCATCGGTCGTCAGCCACGCCCGGATCTCCCTCACCGACTGCCATCACATCACTACGACGATCGTCCGGTCGCCGAAACTCCCAGCTCCGATGGGACTCACCCGCGGTCCGGCCCGCCCCCTCCGTTGAGCACGGACCGCCGTCGCCGGGACGAGCTGCCCGGTGGGCGCGGGATCAGCGCATGATTCCGGTGTGGCCCAGGGAATAGCGCCCGGGTTGCGGCCAGACCGTGAGGCCGTGCGGTTCGTGCCCGACGGGGATCTCGGTGAGGAGCCTGCCGGTGGTCGGATCCGCGCCGTTCCCGCCGCCGGTGTCGAACACGTAGACGACATCGCTGCGCCGACCGGCGAGCCACAGGCGGGTGCCGTCGGCGTTGACGTTGCCCATGTCCGGGGTTCCCCCGCCGGGGATCGGCCAGTTGGCCACCACCGCGCGGGTGGCGAAGGAGATGACCGAGACCGAGCCCTGTGTTCCGGCGTGCGGGAACGGCGGTTTCATCGACTGCATCTGCCCGCCGCGGTTGGCGACGTAGAGGAACCGGCCGTCGCGGCTCGGGTAGAGCCCGTGGGTCTCCGGCCCGGTGTGCACGAAACCGACCTTGGTGAAGTTGTCCCCGTCGATGAGGTGGACTCCGTCGGAGTTCATGTCGGCGACGTACCAGACCCCGCCGGCCGGGTCGATCTTGATGTCCTGCGGTGCCGCCTCCCGGCCGAGGTCGAGGTAGCCGAGGACGCTCTGGTGGGCGAGGTCGATCTTGACGAGCCGGCCGGCGAACTCACAGGTGGCGATCGCGTAGGAACCGTCGACGGAGAAGTCGACATGGTTCACGCCCGCGCAGTCGCTGCCCACGTCGAGGCTGTGCCGCAGCGCGAACGTGTGCGGATCACGGAAGTCGATTTCGTGGTTCGCCTCCGCGATGACCATCGCGTTGGCCCCGTCGGGCGTGAAGTACAGGTTGTACGGGTCGGCGACGGGCACCGCGGGCCCGGACAGCCGCCCGGTGCGCGGGTCGATCGGCGACAGGCTGTTGCCCTGGTTGTTGTTCACCCACAGGGTCCGCAGATCCCAGGACGGGACGACGTGCTGCGGCGCACGGCCGGTGCGGTAGCTCTCCACCACCCGCAGGGTGCGCTGGTCGATCACGGTGACCGTGCCGTCGCGCAGGTTCGGCACGTAGACCAGCGGCGGGTCGTCGCGCACGGCCGGGCTCAGCATCCCCGCGCGGGCCTGGGAGTAGACGTCGGCAGCCGGGACGCCACCGCCACCGGCGGCACCGGAGGGGCTCGCCGGACCGCCCGTCCCCGGGTGCGACATCCCTGGGTGCGAGGCGCCGGCAGTGGCATCGGCGGTGGCTCTGACGGCGGTGGCCTGCGCATTCGAGCCACGCCCGATATCGGTGGCCAGGTAGAGACCAAGGGCGAGTACCGCGACGACCAGCGTCACCGTCAACAACAACACCCTCGGATCCCAACGACGAAATCTGTTCGTTGTTCGCCGACGATGGGAGGAGGCTCGGTCCGGCACGGGGTCAGCCTAGCCACGCCGGATGCGCTGGGCTCAGGCACTCCCATTTCGGCCGGGGGAGTGGAGGTGGATGTGCCTCGATTCCTCGCCCGTCTCATAGCTCTCACATCCCGCCACGGAATACTGGGGACGGATTCGGCGAGCGAAGCCGGACGCCTTCGGGACTTACGGAAGGGAACACCGACTGTGGCCAGGAACCGGACCGGATTTTCCCGGCTACCGTCGCACCCGATGACCGCGGGCCACGTCGAGCAGCCTCCGCTATGACCGAGATATGCGACCACGGCCTCTCCCGCCGCCGCTTCCTGGCCGCATCCGGCGCCGCGGCGGCCGCAGCCGCCGCCGGCGGCCTCGCGGCCTGTGCCGGCGGAGGGCCGCATCCGGCGGCGTCAGCCTCACCGTCGCCCGCCCCGCAGGCTTCCACCGCGGCCTTCGGCACCGCGGAGACCGGCACGGCGGCACCCTCCGCGGCGTCGGACCTGACCGGCCCGGGGCTGGTGCCGGGAGGGCCCGCGACTGCGATCACCCACGGCCCGCGGGACCGGCCCCGGGTCGCGCTCACCTTCCATCTCGGTCCGCACGAGGCCGGCCAGGATCTCGCACTGGCCCACCAGCTGCTCGCCGACGCCGCCCGGCTCTCCGTGCCGATCACGGTGTTCGCGGTCGGCCAGTGGCTGGACGGCCATCGCGATCTCGTCCCGACGATCCTGGCGGCCGGTCATGAACTGGCGAACCACACCCTCACCCACCCGACGCTGACCGCGCTGCCCGCCGATCAGGTGGCCACCGAGATCGCCGGCTGCCGGGACGTCCTCGCCCGGCTCGCCCCGACCCAGGGCCGCTACTTCCGGCCTTCCGGCACGAGCACCGCCACCCCGCTGATCCTCGCCGAGGCCGGCGCCGCCGGTTACCGCACGGTCGTCGACTTCGACGTCGACCCGCTCGACTACACCTCCCCGGGAGCCGACGCCGTCGTCGCCCGCATCCGCGCCGACACCAGGCCGGGCTCGATCGTGAGCATGCACTTCGGGTACCCGGGCACCGTCAGCGCGTTTCCCAGAATCGTCGCGAACCTACGCACAGCCGGACTCACCCCGGTCCGGGTACACGACCTCCTCATCTGACCCGACGCAACGCACTTCCCTCAAACCAGCCAGCCTCCGGGTAACCCGGGGCGGTTCGTTCTGCGCGACATGGCGCACGGTGTATGCGAGCTGGCGGATCTCTGTTTGGTCTTCACGGCGGTGGAGTGCGGTGAGTGGCCTCCTTTGGACGGGAGACCACAAGGGTGGCTGTCGTTATGAGCAGAACCGCGATCACCTGCCGCGGGCTGAGCTGCTCCCCCAGCAGGAGATAGCCGACGACGGCGCCGACCGCGGGCCCCAGGCAGAGCAGGACGCCGAAGACCCTGGCGCTGGTTCTCCGCAGCGTGTGGACGTCAAGTGTGTAGGGCAGCGCCGAGGAGAGGACCGCGACCAGCAGGCCCAGGGCCAGGTTCCTCGGGTCGCCGAGGCGGTGGACGTGCCCGAAGGCCAGGGCGAACGGGGTGAAGACGCAAGCGCCGACGAGGAGGGCGACGGCGAGACCTGACAGGTCTGCGGTCGTGCGTCCGATGTGCCCGGCCAGCAGGACGTAGGAGGCACGCAGGATCGCCGCGAGCAGGCCCAGTGTCAGGCCGGCGGCGGTGACCCCAGCTCCGTGGGGAAGGGCGATCAGGGTGATTCCGCCGAGGGCCAGTACCGCCGCGAGGGCGTCTGCCCGACTCCGCGACATGACGGTCGCCACCGCGAGTGGCCCGAGCAGTTCCAGGACGGCCGCGATGCCGAGGGGTAGGTGCGCGACGGCCTGGAAGTACGCCATGTTCATGGCCGCGAGTACGCATCCCAGTGCGGCTATCGGGCGTATACCCCTGGCACAGGTGACCCGAAGGCTGGGCCGTGCCAGGGCGAGCAGGAGCAGCGCGGCGAACCACAGGCGCATCAGGACGGTCGCGGTGGTGCCCACGGCGGGGAACAGGTTCTTGGCCGCCGCGGCGCCGCACTGCAGGCTCAGGACCTGGGCGAGCACGAGGCCTGCGGGCACCCACCGGCCCCGGGCACCGGCCTGGTGGCGGTGTTCCGGGTCACGGCTCGGGTCCCGCGGGCCGGCGTCGCTAGCGGGCCCGAGCGGCAGGTACCGCGTTCGCATGGGCTCGGAACTCCAGGCCCCCCGCCGCGCGCATACGCGCTTCCACGCCGCGCCAGTACTCCACGGTCAGGTCGAGGAAGCCGTCGAACCCGACCTGGACCCGGGCAAGGTCCGTGGGGTCGGTGCACACGTGGGCGGCGGACTCGACAGCCTGGATCCGATGTTCCTTCTCCGCCTCTCCGATGTGGACGTAGAAGTACTCGCAGTGCTCGTGAAACTCCTCTTCGGAGCTGTAGTAGCTCTTGTAGTTGCGAAAGCCCTCGTACAGCCTCACCATCATCGAGTACGCCAGCCATTCCTGCGCCAGCAGGGCACCCTGGACAACCCGCTGGTCCGCCGATGTGAAGAGCGCGCGCTGCCCGGAGCTGAAGGCCAGGGTGCTGGGCAGGGGCGACTCGTGGTACAGCTCATCGATCGTCACCGAATACCCCGAGACCCGCCCGAGAAGATCCGCGAGAAAGTTCTCGAGAAGGGTGAGATGAACTTTCTCTGGATCACCTCCACCATATTCGGAGAACAGATTTTTCACGCATTCTGTCCGCGCGGCACGGTCCGCCGTATTCACCACGGACAGCGCTACTATCTCGCTCGTCCTGATGGTTCTGGTCAGGTATTCGACGGCGAACACCCTGACTTCTTCCGCCGGCAGGGAACGGGTCGTCCACCTCTCATAGAAGTCGTTCCGCAGTGCCTCGTGCCGGAAGACGGAGCTGGCCATCTTCTCGATCTCTTCCCTCAGGATGCTCACAGGCGTCGCGTGCATCACCGTCATGGACTCAGCCTCTCTGGCGGTAGGCGCGTCTTGCATGGCTCCTCCGAGAGTGCTGGAATGACAAGGTGCAATTCAACCATTACAGTATGCACGGGGCTCATCTGGCGGCTGACCTGGCAAATCTCGAGAGGAATGCGCCCGCGCATCTGGTGCGGGCGGTTCTGCGGGGCCATGCGGTGGTCGAGGCGGAGCTCGACAACGATGCCGCGCGGACGGATCTGCTGCGCTGGGCCGACCGACTGGACGCGTGTTTCGGCCTGCCGGCGGACCACCGGCTCTACGATCTGGTCAATGACCTGCTGGCGGAAGCAACCGGCTCGCCGTATATATCCGCGCATGACGGACGTCCGCACCTGCATTATCGGCTTCCCGATTCTGGCGTTGTCGCGCGGATCAAGGCGATCACGTGCGCGGGGTTGGCTCAGGTGATCTGCGGTGGCGGCGCGGGCCGACTCGGGCGATGCGAACGCGCGAGGTGCGAGATGGCGTTCGTTGACGTGTCTCGCAACGGCCGACGCAGCTACTGCTCTGTGCGATGCGCGAACACGGCTGCCGTGGCACGCCATCGCGCCACGGCAGCGGAGATGGCGGACCCGGCGTCTCTCCGCGGCGTCCGGTCGCACCGCCGCAGTAGCCTGCCTTGAGGATCATGGGATGACCAGTGGCCGCCGGAAGGAGCAGGGCGTACAGGTCGTCGAGCGGCGGAGCGAGGTCCCCGCCACGGCGGCCCAGGTGTGGGCTCGGGCAAGCCGAATCGAGGGAGTGAACGACGAGCTCAGGCCGTGGATTCGGATGACGGTCCCGCGATTGCTGCGCGGGGCCACCCTCGACGACCTGCCAGTGGGGGGCAAGGCCGGCCGAAGCTGGCTGCTGCTGCTCGGATTCCTCCCGTTCGACTACGACAACCTCGTCATCGCCGAATGCGAGCCGGGCCGGCGGTTCCTCGAGACTTCGACGATGCTGTCGATGCGGCGGTGGGAGCACGAGCGGACCCTCGAACCGGGCAACGCCGGTACCCGGACCGTGGTCCACGACCGGGTCACCTTCGAGCTGCGGCAACCTCTCGCCCGCCTTCCCGGTCTCGACGCCACGCTGGCCTCGGTCGTGTCCAAGGTGTTCGCGCATCGCCACCGACGTCTGCGGCGCTCCTTCACGCCGACGGTCGACTGAGACGAACCGGTCGCGGCGTAAGGACGCGAATCCTGGCCCAGTCACCGGCCTGACCTTCCGGCCTGATTGTCCGGCCTGACTTCTCGACGCACCGCCCCAGCGGCACAAATGCCGACCGCCTGGTCGCGGCCACGGTCAGGATCTCCCACATCGCGCCCCGGCAGCGGTCGCTGCCGTCTGTCAGGCAGTGGTGCGCCGACTTCCACGTCCTCCATATCCTCGGCGCGAGCTGTTGGTTCGGTTCGAAGAACCTGCCTCGAGCAGCTTCACGGATTCCGCCGGAGTAGTGGTCACGAACACCACGATTCTCACCTGCGCTTCCGGCGCAGACGGAGACCCCGCAGGTTCCTTCGTGACAATTTCCACCAGCACCAGCTCCGGCGGATCGCGTCGACAGCCCGACCGCGCTCCTACGGCCGGCGCGCCCTGATCCAGTCGATGGCGTTCTGCACGGTGTTGATCCCCTCGGCATCCTCGTCGGAAATACCGAGCTGGAATTCCTCTTCCAGGGCCACACCCAGCTCGACAAGGTCCAGGGAGTCCGCCCCCAGGTCATCGACGAAGGACGCGTTGTTGGTCACCTCCGTTAGCTCGACGTTCAGCTGCTCCGCGACGACGCTCTTTACGCGCTCCTCAACGGTGGACATTCCGCGGCCTCCTGCTCGGGCGTGCATTGGAAACGGACAGAACCCGCATGATCTCCGATCGGCCCACGCCGTGAACTCCACTGTCCACTCCTGGCCTGGTGATCTTCACCACACGGAGGTCCGTCCCGCCAGGCACGGCCGCGCAGGTTGTCGCGGACCTCGTCGGCACCCCATGCCACCCGGACCGTCGGGCCTCCACGGCGCACGGCGCCCGGCGCACGGCGTCCGGTGCACGGCGTCCGGTGCACGGCGTCCGGTGCACGGCGTCCGGTGCACGGCGCCCAGAAGGAGGCGGACACCCGACTGTGCCGGGCCCATCCTGCTCTCGTCGTCATGTCGGGATCCGCCGGCGACCACTGGACAGCGAAACCATTAAGGAGTTTATGATGCCTCGGGTCGGAGGTCGTCGACCCACTCGGAGGTCGTCGGCTCGCACAGTCGGGAGCTTCCATGTCGCTGCGCGTGATCCAGTTCTCCACCGGGAACGTCGGTCGTCACTCCTTACGTTCGATCATCAACCGGCCCGGGCTGGAACTGGTGGGAGTACACGCCAGCAGCCCCGACAAGATCGGCCGGGACGCGGCCGATCTCTGCGGTCTCGACACCGCCACGGGTGTCACCGCGACGGACGATCTGGAGGCGCTGCTGGCGTTGAAGGCCGACTGCGTCGTCTACACGTCGCAGGCGGAGACCCGCCCGCAGGCCGCCCTCGCGGACATCACGGCCTTCCTCGCCGCGGGCACCAACGTCGTCGCGACGTCCCTGGTGTGGCTCGTCTATCCGCCCCACGCCGATGCCTGGCTGCGCGAGCCGATCGAGGCGGCCTGCACGGCCGGGGGCACCACCATGTTCGTGAACGGCATCGACCCCGGTTTCTCCGGTGATCTCCTGCCGCTCGCGGCGCTGAGCCTGACCGAACGGGCCGATGAGATCCTGGTACAGGAGATCTTCGACTACGGCACGTACGACGACGCCGAGTTCACCGGAGCGAGCTTCGGCTTCGGCGCCACGCCCGACACCGTGCCCGCCCTGTTCCTGCCCGGTGTGCTCGCGTCGATCTGGGGCGGACCGATCCGGCTGCTGGCCGACCGCCTCGGGGTGCAGGTCGAGGAGCTCCGCGAGCGCCACGAGACCTGGACGGCCACCGAGACCATCACCTGCACGATGATGACCGTCGAGCCGGGCCAGGTCGCCGCCGCCCGTTTCGCCGTCGAGGGCATCGTGCACGGACGTCCCGCGATCGTCATGGAGCACGTGAACCGGCTGACCGCCCAGGCCGCACCCGAGTGGCCGTTCCCGCCCGACGGGCGCCCAGGCGTGCACCGGGTCGTGGTCAGGGGCGTGCCCGGCGTCGAGATCAACACTCATGTCGGTGACGAGAGCACCGATCACAACATGGCCGGCGTCATCGCGACGGCGGCCAAGGCCGTGAACGCGATCCCCGCGGTCTGCGCGGCACCCCCGGGGCTCACCCACCTGTCCGACCTGCCGGTCGCCCAGGCCCACGGCCTGATGCCGTGACGTCGCGCGGCACGCGTCGCGGCGGGTCGATCGCGCCGACCCGGCCGGCGAGCGGCGCGCAGGAGCGTGCCGAGCGGACCCGCGCCCTGATCATGGATGAGACCGTGCGCTGTGTCGTCGAGGAGGGCTTCGCCGCCGCCAGCGCCAAGCACATCGCCGAGCGGGCGGGCGTCACCTGGGGCGTGATCCAGTACCACTTCGGAGACCGTGACGGCCTGCTGACCGCCGTCGTCGACGCGAGCTTCGAGGAGCTGCGCCGGCGCATGGCCACGCTCGGGGTCCCGATGGGCTCCGTCCGCGACCAGGTCAGCGCGCTCGTCGAGGCCGCCTGGGCCGCGTTCTGCACACCTGCTTCGCGCGCCAGTCTGGAGATCGCCGTCGCGACGCGCAGCCAGCGCGACGCGGAGACGGGGGAGCACTTCGCCCTGGTCGCGGCCGAGCTGACGCGCCTCGGCGAGGAGCTGATCGCCGAACGACAGCACCACGGCGACGCGAGAGCCGTCGGTCACCTGCTCTGGGCGGCGCTGCGTGGGCTCGTCTTCGCCCAGCTGGCCACCCGCGAGCCGCTCGACACGTCCCGCGAGCGCGCCGCGCTCGTCGACCTGCTCGCCGCGCACCTGGAGCCCGGCCCCGGCGTGGCTCCCTCGGGCGCGCCCCCCGCGGGCGCGACCCCCGCAGGCGCAACCCCCGCAGGCGAACACCTGGCAGGAGATGCCTCATGACGGTGCCGTCGACCGCACCGCTTCGCGTGGTCCAGTGGACGACCGGGAACGTGGGCCGGCGAGCGCTGCGCGCCATCGCGGCGGACCCCCGTCTGGAGCTCGTCGGCTGCTACGCGCACAGCCCGGACAAGGTCGGCGTCGACGCCGGCGTCCTGGCCGGGGGGCAACCAGCCGGAGTGTTGGCGACAGACGACATCGACACCCTGTTGGCCACCCGCCCGGACTGCGTCAGCTACTCCCCCATGCACTTCGACGATGACCAGGTGTGCCGCCTCCTCGAGGCCGGCGTCAACGTCTCGACGACCGCCGAGTTCATCACCGGTGACCACCTCGGCGCACGGCGGCGCTCCAGGCTGGAGCGGGCCGCTCTCGACGGTGGCGCCACCTTGTTCGGCTCCGGGGTGAATCCTGGCTTCGCGAACCTCTTCGGGCTCGTCAGCGCCGGGATCTGCCAGCGGGTCGACCGCATACGCGTGACGGAGTCCGTGGACGCGAGCGGGTACGAGTCGGCCGAAACGCAGGGGTCCATCGGCTTCGGGCTCCCCATCGACACCCCCGACCTGCCGGCGCGCGCCCGGCGGGCCACATCGGTGTTCGCCGACGCGGTGGCCGTCATGGCCGACGCGCTGGGCGCCGAGCTCGACGACATCGTCTTCGACGCGGAGTTCGCCGTCGCGACCGAGGACGCCGACCTGGGTTTCATGGCGATCCCGAAAGGCACCGTCTCGGGCGTGCGCGCCGCCTGGACGGGAACGCGCGGCGGGAAACCGTTCGTCGAGTGCCGCGTCCTGTGGGTGATGGGCCCGCACCGGGAGCCGCCGTGGGAGGTCGGCCACGGCTACTTCGTCGAGATCGACGGGCTGCCCGCGGTCCGGTCGCAGTTCCAGGTCCTCCCGCCGCCGGACTGGTCGGAACCGAACTACATGGGCCTAGGCATGATCATGACTGCGATGCCCGCCGTGAACGCCATCCCCGCGGTCTGCGCCGCGCCGCCGGGGATCGCCACCGTCGCGACGCTGCCCCTGGTGACAGCCGTCGCCGTGGGCCTTTGACGCTCTTTGACGCGACCCCCAGGGGGCGGCGGAGCGACCGGCCGCCGCGCCATCCGACGCAGGGACCTCATGGAGGAGGGCGAGATGACCGGTACTGATGGCCTGGCAGGTGGGGAAGGCCCCTCCCTGTTCGGCGCCGGGAAGGTCGCGGTGGTGACCGGGATCGGGCCGGGCATGGGGCGCAGCATCGCGCTGGGATTCGCCCGGTCGGGTGTGGATGTGGTGCTCGCGGCGCGGCGGGCGGACCGGCTGGCGGCGGTGGCCGCCGAGATCAGGGCACTCGGCCGGGAACCGCTGTCCGTGCCCACGGACATCACCGACGCGGGCGCCTGCCAGCGCCTCGTCGCCGCGGCCGTCGAGCGGTTCGGCGGCGTCGACATCCTCGTGCAGAACGGCCATCACGAAGGTGACTGGCAGCCCGTCATGACCGCCGATCCGGACGTGTGGCGGGGCATCTTCGACGTCAACCTGTTCGGCGCGCTGCACCTCGTGCAGGCGGCGGTGCCGGTCATGAGAGAGCGCGGCGGCGGCTCGGTCATCCTCGTCAACTCGGGCGCGGCGGTGCGCACGCCGGCCACGATGGGCGCCTATTCGACGTCGAAGTCGGCGCTCGCGGCGCTGGCCCGCACGCTGGCGCTGGAGGTCGGCGGCTGGGGTGTCCGGGTGAACGGGGTCTTCCTCGGCCCGGTTCTCGGGGAGAACCTGGAGCGCCTGGGAGCCGGCGCTGCGGCGACGGCGGGCACGAGCGTCGAGGCGTGGCTCAGGACGAAGGCCACGGAGATGCCGCTGGGGATCGTCCCGTCGCCGGACCAGTGCGCCGGAGCGGTGCTGTTCCTCGCGTCCGACCTGGCCAGCGTCATCACTGGCCAGCATCTCGCGGTCAACGGAGGTCAGTGGCTGTCATGAGCACCTCAACCGAAACCGGCTTACCCGGGCGCGCCTACCGGGTCATCCAGTGGGCGACGGGCTCGATCGGCCGGATCTCGATCCGGCACATCGTCGACACCCCGGGCTACGAGCTGGTCGGGGTCTACGTCACCAGCGCGGAGAAGGTAGGGGTCGACGCGGGGACGCTCGCGGGGATCGACCCCGTCGGCGTCGCGGCGACCGGCTCCGTCGACGACGTCCTCGCGTTGGATGCGGACTGCGTGAACTACGCGCCGCTGTACGCGGACGTCGACGAGATGTGCCGGATCCTGCGGTCGGGCAAGAGCATCGTCACGCCGACGGGCTGGGTGTTCCCGGCCGGGCTCGCGAACCAGGAGCCGGTCGCGCGGCTCGCCGCGGCCTGCCGGGACGGCGGCAGCTCCCTGTTCGGCGCGGGCATCCACCCGGGCTTCTCCGGTGACCTGCTGCCGCTGACCGTCGCTCGGCTGTGCACCCGCGTCGACCGGGTCACCGTTCAGGAGGTCGCGGACCTCGCGCCGCACCCGTCGCACGCGATGAACTTCGACGGGCTGGGCTTCGGCCGTGACCCCGACGACGCGCGCCGGAACCCCAGCCCGTTGATCCACACGATGGAGAACATCTTCCGGGAGTCGATGGCGCTGCTGGCCGTGGGCCTGGGCGTGACCGTCGACGAGTACGTGACGGACTTCGACGTCGCGGTGGCGAAGACGGACCTGGCCGTGCGGTCGGGCGAGATCCCCGCCGGAACCGTCGGGGGCATGCGCCACGAGTGGATCGCCCTGGCCGGCGGCCGGCCCGTCATCGTGTTCCGCAGCTTCTGGAAGATGTCCGACGACCTGGAGCCGAACTGGGGCTACGGCACCGTCAAGTACTCGGTGAGCATCGAGGGCGAGCCGTCGACAACCCTCACCCTCGAACCGTCCCGCAGGCACCCGACCGGGGACGAGGGTTACTGGGGCCGGGTGTGGACGGCGATGAACGCCGTCAACGCGATCCCGGCCGTCTGCGCCGCCCCGCCCGGGATCCACACCCACCTGGACCTGCCGCTTGTGCGCCCGGTGGGTCTCGTCCGGCCCGAGCCGGCCACTGTCGTGCGGTCCTGACGCCGCCGCGTCCTCATTCCAGCCTGCGGAGCATCAACGTGGACCGCACCAGCCTGCGGAGCACCAGCCTGCAGGGCATCAGCGCGCCGCTCGTCGGCGCCGACCGAATGGTGGGAGAAGCATGTTCAAGGACAAGTACGGGCCGTGGGCCTTCATCGCCGGCGCGTCGATGGGCATCGGCCGGGCGCTTTCCCTGGAGGCGGCGGCCCGTGGGCTGAACGTCGTGATGAACGCCCGCGGTGCCGAGACGCTTGCCGCGACCGCCGCGGAGGTGCGGGCGACACACGGCGTGGAGGTGCGCGAGTTAGCCGCGGACCTGACCGATCCGAAGATCGGCGAGATCGTGGCCGCGGCGACGGACGATCTGGAGGTCGGACTGTTCGTGTACAACGCGGCGGTGGCGCCGATCGGGCTGTTCCTCACCCATCCGCTCGAGCTGCAGCTGCGGTCGGTGCAGGCGAACTGCGCGACGCCGATCATCCTGCTCAACCTGTTCGCGCCGAAGATGGTGGCGCGCGGCCGGGGTGGGATCTCCCTGGTCAGCTCCACCGGCGGCACGCAGGGCGCCGTCACCAGCGCCACCTACAACGCGGGCAAGGCCTTCGAGTGGATCCTCGCCGAGTCGCTGTGGGGCGAGCTCGGCGACCACGGTGTGGATGTCACCGCGATGCTCGTCGGTGCGACCGCGTCGCCGAACTTCAACGCCTTCAAGGACACCCTCGACCCGGAACTGTGCAACCGGGCCGACTCGGAGGATCTGCTCGACCGGATGCGCAACGGCCTGTTCAACCCGGCCGAGCCGGAGACGGTGGCCACGTCGCTGTACGACGGGCTGCCGAACGGGCCGGTGACCTGGTCCAAGCCCCTCGACGAGTGGATCACCACCCGGTCGCTGGCGATGCCGCGCGGCGAGGTCACCCTGACCTGGCGGGCGCTCATGGAGACCTCGGCCCGCCCGCCCGAGCGGCAGGCCCGGTAGGACCGGGCCCACAGGACCGGGCCCACGGCGACGAAGACCTCGAGGAGACGGAGATTTCGATGAGCAGGCTGCGTGTCGTTCAGTGGACGACGGGAAAGACGGGGACCGCCGCTGTCCGCGGGCTGGTCGGGCATCCGGCGTTGGAGCTGGTCGGCTGCTACGCCTACTCGCCGGAGAAGGTCGGCAGGGACGTCGGCGAGCTGGCCGGGATCGCGCCGATCGGCGTCACGGCGACCGACGACGTCGAGGCGCTGCTGGCGCTGAAGCCGGACTGCGTCGCCTACATGGCCTACCGGCCGGATTTCGACCAGCTCGACCGGATCCTGTCGGCCGGGGTGAACATCGTGTCCACGATGTACATGCTGGCCGGCGCCGGTTACGGCGAGGACGTCCAGGACCGGCTCGCGGCGGCCTGCGAACGCGGCCGGTCGTCGCTCTACACGACCGGCGTCTACCCCGGGCACATGGGAATGACCGTGCTGGCGGCGAGCGCGATGTGCACCCGGATCGACCGGATCTCGATGCTGGAGTCACTCGACATGAGCGGCTACGCCAATGAGCGGATGTTCCGCGCGATGAGCATCGGGCTGGACCCCGACGACCCGGCCGCCCCCGGCATGATCGAGGTCAACTGCGGGTCCTTCAAGGAGCAGATCCGCGTCCTCGCGCAGGCCCTCGCGATCGAGCTCGACGAGGTCCGGTTCACCGCCGAGTTCGCCGCCGCGACCGACGACGTCGACTTCGGTTTCATGAAGCTGGAGAAGGGCCAGATCTCCGGCTTCAAGGGCGTCATCGCCGGCATCTCCGGTGGCCGGTCGGTGATCGAGTGTCGCTTCGTCTGGAAGGTTGGCGACCAGATGACGCCGAACTGGCCGGTCGAGGACGGCTACGTCCTGGAGATCGAGGGCGACCCCGGCGTCCAGGTGCGGCTCGCGCCGATCGGCAGCGCCCACTTCGCCTCGGCCGGGCCGACCGCGATGCCCGCGATCAACGCGATTCCCCATGTCGTCGCCGCGGCCCCGGGCATCGTCAACCACGCCGACCTGCCGTTCGTCACCGGCCGTCACCTGCTGAACCGCGAGAACGTGTAGCGCCTTCGACCCTGAGCCAACACCGTACGAGCACGGTCTGCCCCGACCTGGGCCGGTGACACACTGTGCGGGTGAGCGACGGGGACGACACGGACAGCACCGACCGTGCGGGCGTGGGCTGGGACTTCTTCGTCTCCTACGCCCAGCCCGACCGGCCGTGGGCGGAGTGGATCGCCTGGACTCTGGCAGAAGCCGGGTACCGGGCGACGGCGAGATCGTGAACTGTCAGCATGACAGCAGGAAGCGGTACAGGACGCGGGTGCCGAACTCGAGCGCGTCGACCGGGACCCGTTCGTCGACGCCATGGAACAGGGCAGTGAAATCGAGGTCGGGGGGCAGCCGCAGCGGCGCGAAGCCGAACGTGCGAATACCGAGACGCTGGAACGACTTCGCGTCGGTCGCGGCCGGCAGCAGGTAGGGCAGGATCCGTGCACCGGGATCCTCGCCGACCAGCGACGCGGCCATCGCGTCCACCAGCGCGCCACCGAACCTGGTCTCGACCGCGGGCAGGCTCGCCCACTCGCACTCGATCTCCGGCCCGAGAACAGCCTCGACCTCCGCCCGGAACGCGGCCTCCCGACCGGGCAGCACGCGGCCGTCGACGGTGGCCCGCGCCACCGACGGCACGACGTTCGACTTGTAGCCGGCCTCGAACATCGTGACGTTGGCCGTATCCCGCAGCGCAGCTCCCACCAGGCGCGACAGGCCACCCAGCCGGGCGACCGTGGCCTGCGGGTCACGCTCGTCGAACGGATGCCCGGTCAGCTCCGCCAGGCCGTGGAGCAGTTCGCGCACCGGTCCGGTGAGGACGAGCGGAAACCGGTGCCCGCCGAGCCGGCTGACCGCGGCGGCGAGCTTGACGACCGCGTTGTCCTCGTTCAGCAACGAGCCGTGGCCAGCCGTTCCACGTGCTCGTAGCCGCAGCCACACCGAGCCCTTCTCCGCGGTCTGCACCAGATACACCCGAGGTCCGCCGGGTGTGCCGTCCCGCTGGGCGCCGAGCGTGACCGAGAACCCGCCGACCTCGCCAATCGCTTCGGTGGCGCCCTCGAACAGCTCCGGGCGGTGCTCGACCAGCCACCGGGCGCCCTGAAACCCGCCGGCTTCCTCGTCTGCCACGAACGCGAAGATCAGGTCGCGCGGCGGGCGGACGCCGCCGCGCCGCAGGGCGCGGGCGACGGCCAGCATCATCGCCAGCATGCCCTTCATGTCGACCGCACCGCGCCCCCAGACGTAGCCGTCCCGCACCTCGCCGGAGAACGGGTGCACGGACCACTCGCTCGCGTCCGCCGGAACGACGTCCAGATGGCCGTGCACCAGCAGCGCGCCGCGGGCCGGGTCTGCACCGGGCAGCCTGACGACGACGTTGCCACGCCCCCGGCCGCCCGACTCCACGTAGGCCGGCTCGTACCCGGCCTCCGCCAGCCGCGCCGCCACATACTCCGCGGCAGGCTGCTCGGAGCCTCGCCGGTCCGCGTCTGCGGTGCTCGTGGTGTCGATCGCGATCAGCTCGCTGGCCAGCCGGACCACCTCGGCGACCGCCGCGCCGACCACCGGCTCGGCTCCCCCGGTCGACGCTCCCGCAGGCGTGGTCACCATGCCCGCATCATCCCGTCGAGGGCCTGATCAGGTCAGGCCCAGCGTGTTCGCCAGGAAGGTGTTCCGGAAGACACCGGTCGGGTCGCGGCGTTCGGCCAGCGCGGTGAAGTCCGCGGCTCGTGGGTAGGCGGCGCGGATCGTCTCCGCGGGCAGAGTGAAGATCTTTCCCCAGTGCGGGCGCGGCTCGAAGGGGGCCAGTTGGCGTTCCACCGCGGCGACCGCCTGGGTGACGGCGGCTTCGGCCGGACGCCAGGTGAAATGCAGGCTGATCGCCGCGCGGCCTTGGGTGGGGCTGAGCCACAGATCGTCGGAGGCGATCGAGCGCAGTTCGCTGACGTGCAGGGCTGGCCGGATCTGCTCGCCGATCTGGTGGATCGCCTCAACCGCCGCGGCGGCGCGGTCGCGGGAGACAAAGTATTCCGACTGCAGCTCGTTCCCGGCGCTGGGGGTGAAGCCCGCCCGGAAATGCGGCAGTCGTTCATGCCAGGGGCCGGCAACGCCAAGCTGTCGCGTGGTGTGGATCGGGTCGAGGCCGCGTATCGGGTGGACCGGATGGACCAGTGCTCCGGCCCCGAACATCTCCCCCGGCGCCGGAGCGGCCTCGTCGACCGCATCGACCCGCTGCTTCACCCACAGCAGGGACGAATCGGAGCGCCAGGTCGTGAAGACGCTGACGCTGTAGGCCATGGCGAAGATCTCGTCGAGATGGTCCAGCAACGCGGCGCGCGCCAGGCCCTGGTAGACGTTCTGACGAACACGGAATGTCGGCACGATCGCGAGCGTCACCGCCACGACCACCCCCAGCGCACCGAGTGCGACGACATGACCGGCGAAGTCGCGGTCCACACCCCGGCGAACCGTGACGACGTCGCCCGACGCGGTGACCAGATCAAGCGCGACGACGGACGTCGCCAGATTCCCGTTACGGTCACCGGAGCCATGCGTCGCCGTCGCACACGCACCGGCGACACAGATGTGGGGCAGGGAGCCGAGGTTCCGCAGCGCCCAGCCCCGCGCGTCCAGCTCGCGGGCGAGATCGCCGTAGCGGGTCCCGGCGCTCACGGTGACCTCACCCGCGTCGGCATCGAGCCGGAACAGGGCAGGCAGCCGGGTGGTCGAGATGAGCGTCCCCGCCGTGTCCGCGATCGTGTTGAACGAGTGACGTGTGCCGACAGGCCGGGCCCGATCGCAGGCGGCCACGATCTCGCACAGCTCCTCGACGGACGTCGGCGCGACCCACCGGTCTGCCCGGTAGACGATGTTCCCGGCCCAGTTGGTCTCGTCCGAGCCCTCACGCATCGCGCATCCTCCAGGTTCCGCCGCGACGAGCACGCCGGGATGACCGGGCCACACCACCGCTGCTGGTGCCCCCGCTGGTGGGGCTGCCGCGGGTGCCGATGGACATCGTTCCACCCCGACCGCCCTGACCCCACGACGATCGGGCCCGTCTGACGGTCAGCCTGCCGTGCTGGTTACGCATCGGGGGGCGAGTCCGACGCCGGTCGCGGCCACGGCCGGCGTCGGCTACCCCGAGATCGGCTCGCGTGGGTCGGGCACACCGATCGGGTTCGGCCACCGCAGCAACGCGGCGGCGCGGCGCGCGACGGGAGCCAGGAGTGCCGCGCAGCGTTCGACTCCGTCGGTGCCGAGCTCGTCCCAGACCGAGGCGGCTACCCGGTCCGTCGTCGTCTCGATCGACCTGAAGGCGGACAGCGACGCCTCCGTCGGCTGGCCGGCGGCACCGAGCCAGCCACGGGCACGCAACCTGCCGGCGGCCGCCGTCCACTCGTCATCGGACCAGCCGCGCACGCGCTGGAAGTCCGCCCGCCCGACGCCACCCATGCTGGCCCTCCAGACGGCGGTCTCGACACCGTCAAGACCAGCGGTCACCAGAGCAGCCACATGACCGTCGCCTCGATGCTCACGCAGGATCGTCGTGGCATGCCAGACGACGCCGAGCGGATCCGACGGCCAGCTCAGGGCCGCGTTCGCGGCGGCGAGGACGCGGCCCGCGACCGGGGCGTGCTCAGCGGCGGCCCGCAGCAGACCGGCCAGCTCGGCCAGGTCGGCCGGCTCGGCCAGGTCGGCCGGCTCGGCCAGGTCGGCCGGCTCGGCCAGATCAGCCGCCTCGCCGGGACCAGGCTCCCCCAGCACCTGGCCGAGGGCCTCGCGAGCACCGGCGAGCCGCGCGTCCAGCGCCTCCGCGGGCGTGATCCTCGTCCAGACCTCCGGCAGCGCCCGCGAGACCATCGCCGGCGCGAACCCGAAGAAACATCCGACGACGGGTCCCGCGCCAACCGGGCCGAGCGGCGCCGACCGCCCGGCGAAATAGCCGCGCCAGAAACCGCGCAGGCCCGCGCGCTCGAAGGCCCCGGCGCAGGCCGGCGCGAAGTACGTGACGGCATGCACCGGCTCGAACAGCCGCCACATCCGCCGGGCCACGGTGCCGCCCGGCAGAGCCCCGGGCGGCAGGCCCTCGGGCGACGGGCGCTTCATCGACGCGTGCCGGACGCGGCGGGACCGTCGGGGCGGTCAGCACGGTCAGCACGGTCAGCACGGTCGGCGCGGTCGGGGAAGAAGATCTCCTCGATGGTCAGCTCGAAGATGCCCGCGAGGGTGAACGCCAGGGGCAGGCCTGGGTCGTACCGTTCGGTCTCGATCGCGTTGATGGTCTGCCGCGATACCTGGCATCGGTCGGCCAGGTCCGCCTGGCTCCAGCGGCGCTCGGCCCGCAGGGTGCGCAACCGGTTCCTCACCGATGCAGGCGGGTGCGCACGTCCGCGACGGCGAACCAGAGCCCCACGCCACCGATGACGATCGCCTCGCTGAGTGGGCGCAGCCCGACGATGTCGGTGGCGTCGAGCAGGACGGCGACCTGCAGACCCACGAGGACGGCGGCGAAGGCGATCGCCATGCTCTCGAGCTGGATCTTGCGCTGATACTCGTCGGCCCGGCGGAAGGCCCGCACCAGTACCCACACGACGGCGAGGGTGAAGGCGGCGGTCACGCCAAGCCACCAGCCCTTGTCGGCGGCGCTCTGGTCGGGCGAGCTGCCCAGCGCAAGCGCGATCATCCCGAGGAGAGAGACCGGGATGCCGTCGATCATGATCGCCCGGCGGGCGTCGCGCGTCATGTTGTCCTGGCGGCTCTCGTCAACCATGACCCGAACGTAAAGCTCGCTTTCCATCTAGTCAAGCTCGCTTGTCATGCTTGCGCGTCGCCCGACCGCGGCCGCCTGGGCGGACGTCTCGGCGCTGGTCGGTGCGAAACGTTGCGGCGAGCGCTGGAACCCGGGCGTCTCCTTCTGGAGAGGATCTCCGCCTCCGCCTGCGCCTGCGCCGGGCCGCGGTCAGGCGTCCACCTGGTTGCCGCCCCGGTTGAGCCAGGCGCGGACGGCGCCGTTCGTCGGGTCGACGACGAGGTAGTCGTCGAGGCCGTCGCCGGAGATGTCGGCGAGGCGGACCTCCACCGGGAAGCCCATCGCGACACCGTAGGCGACGAGCTTCTTCGCCGACCACGAGTTGTCGAAGCCGCCGAGGTTGAACCAGCCGTGGAGCAGGTTGTTCTGCCCGGGGTCGCGCAGGACGTAGTCGGCGCGGTCGTCGCAGTTCATGTCCGCGAACACGGTCCGCTCCGTGACGGCGATGGTCCCCTGTGGCTGCGCGATCACGCCCTTCGCGGCCCAGCCGCCACCGACGTCCGTGCCGTTGTTCTTCCAGGCGCGCACGGAGTGGTCGACCGCCACGAGCAGGTAGTCGTCGTCTCCGTCACCGTCGATGTCGGCGAACTGCACCTCGTTCCCGGCGGCCCCCGACGGGCCCTGGGCGATGACGCCGAGCCCGGCCCAGGCGGTGATGCCGTTCGTGAAGGGGTTGTTGTTGCGCCAGGCCCGCACCCGGCCGTTGGCGGTGTTCACCACGAGGTAGTCGTCGCGCCCGTCGCCGTCGATGTCGGCGAACACGACCCGCTCGCCGGCGGCCGGGGACACGCCGTCGGCGACCCGACCGATCTTGATCCAGGCGTTGGTGCCCCGGTAGGCGACGTTGTCGTTGCGCCAGGCCTCGACCTCGCCCTTGGGCCCGACGAGGAGGTAGTCGTCGTCCCCGTCGCCGTCGAGATCGGCGAACGTCACCGACCTGGCGTTGGAGGCGGCGTCGGCCAGGTGGTTGCCGTACGTGCCCCGGCTCCTGAAGCCGTTCTCCCGGTCGGTACGTGTCGCGACCTTGTCGTTCTCCCACCAGGTCACGGTGCCGTCCGTGCCGAGGATGAAGTAGTCGACGTCCCGGTCGGCATCGGCATCGGCGAACTGCACGGCCGTGCCGCCCGTACCGGTGCCCGCCGCGATCTTCCCGATGGAGTCCCAGCCCGCGCCCAGGTCCTCCGCCACGTTGTCGTTGACCCAGGCCGTGGTCGAGCCGTCGGAGTTCACGACCAGGTAGTCGGCGTCCAGGTCGCCGTCGAGGTCGGCGAGGCGCACCTTCGAGCCCGGGTTCCCGGTGCCCGCGGCGATCCGGCCCAACCCGTTCCAGGCGCTCTTTCCGTTGACGAGGACGTCGCCGTTGCGCCAGGCGTCGACCGATCCGTCGGCGTTGACCACCAGGTAGTCGTCATCCAGGTCGCCGTCGAGGTCGGCGAACACGACCCGCGCGTCGGCGGCGGCGCCGGTGCCCGAGGCGACGACGCCCTTCGACGTCCAGGCGGAGCTGCCGTTGATCCAGGCGTCGTCGTTACGCCATGCCTCGACGGAACCGTTCGTGTGCAGCACGAGGTAGTCGGCGTCATGGTCGCCGTCGAGGTCGGCGAAGCGGACCTGCGACCCGCGACCGGCCACCCCGTTGCCGGACGCGACCTTGCCCCGGTTCTCCCAGCCATCCGTGATCTTGGTCCACAGGTACACGGCGCCGGTGTCGGTGACGATCGCGTAGTCGGTCTTGCCGTTGCCGTCGAAGTCCGCGAGGCGCACGTCACCGATCACACCGGCACTGGAGCTGTCCGGGTTGATCGGGCCCTGCGCGATCCGGCCGAGCGCCTCCCAGCCGCCGCCGGGGACCGCGCACGTCCCGGCCCCGCCGCCGGTGCCTCCGCCAGAGCCGTCGACGGCCGCCGGGTTGCTCACCCAGCCGTACTCCAGCATCGCCCGGACGGCGTCGTCGAACTGGATCGCCATGTAGTCGTAACCGGCGTCGTTCGGATGCAGCCGGTCGAACATCATGGCGTCCGTCATGGGCCCCATCTCAGCGAGCATGATCTTCTGCCCGCCGTCCTGCCGGTCCGCGACCAGCGACCGCACCGCCTCGTTGTAGGTGTTGCGCCGGTTCTGCGCCTCCGTGTCGCCCTTCACCGGCACCAGCGTCGCCACCACGATCGCCACTCCCGGCGAGGCCGCCCGCAGCCCGTCGATCAGCTCGCCCAGGCGGGCCGGCGCGCCCGCGACATCCTGGTTCTTCTGGATGTCGTTCGTGCCTGCCATCAGCGTCACGACGTTCGGCCGCATCGACGCCGCGTCCGCGACGGCCACGTTCGCGATCTCGTTGATGACCGCGCCCCGCCAACCGTTGTGGTTCCTGTCGGACATGGTCCCCGACGAGTTGGAACCCACGAAGTCCAGCGTCAGCACCGTCGGGCTCAGGGAGTCCCACAGCTCGTCCCGATAGCCGTTGTCGTCCGACGACCCGACGCCGTAGGTGATCGAGTCACCCACCGGCATCAGGCGTATCCCGGA
Source organism: Frankia sp. CcI49 (assembly GCF_001983215.1). NCBI lineage: Bacteria > Bacillati > Actinomycetota > Actinomycetes > Frankiales > Frankiaceae > Frankia > Frankia sp. CcI49. The sequence goes on along the minus strand of NZ_MOWP01000007.1, from coordinate 229,997 downwards.
CAGGACCGACGCCGCGCCCGCCGCGTCCCGGGCGATGCGTTCGAGGATCGGCGCGAGGTTCTGGAGCTCGAGGCCCGCGTCCTCCAGGGCCAGGCCGGCGCCGCCGGTCCACCAGCCCGCCAGCGTCTTGCCGACCTTGACCGCGGTCCGGCCGATCGCCGCGAAATAGCCGGGCAGGTCGTCTTTCGCCCAGTTCTTGACCCAGGTTTCCCAGGCATAGCCGGCCGCGGCGCCGATGACGGTGGAGACGATGATCTTGGCCCACCCGTCGAGTGTGCCGAGCTTCTTGTCTATCGCCTGCACCAGGAACTGCCCGGCGAACCCGCCGATCGCGCCGCCGATGGCCGCGCACAACGCACCGGCCACCGCCGTCCCCCCGATGCAGGCGGCACGCACCACCATGCCCAGCCCGGTGCCGAGAGCGATCGCGATGGTATGGAACAGCGCGCTCACCTGGGTGCTTACCTCGGCCGCGGGGATGGTCACGCGCAGGACGGTGTCCGTCACCTCGACGACGCCGTCGACGTCCGGGTAGGCGCCGACATCGGCCGCGCCTCCCGGCAGGTCCGTCGGCAGCGCGAGCAGGTTCTGCTTGAACGCGTCGCTCAGCGACCCCTGCCGGGAGTTCAGCTCGGCGACGATGTCCGCCAGGGCCTCGCGGTCCACATCGTCGCCGAGCTCCACCTCGACGACGATGTCCTGGGGCGTGACCCCCGCGGCGAGGTCCGCCGGGGCCGCCGCGAGTGTGATCGCGCCGATCCCGTCGATCACCATCGACTCGTTCGGCCCGGACAGCTGGGGGGTCTGCGCGACCGGATGCACGGCGCCGGCGCCGAGCGCGACAGCCACGACCATGCCGACGGCGATCCGGCGGCCGCGCGTGAGCGTCCGCCGCAGCCGAGGTCCTACCTGAGTACGGCCGTCCATTCCTGGGCGCTCCCTGCCTGGAGTCCGTACCGGACCACCCTGGCGGGCGCCGGAACCGAGCGATCGCCGGAGCACGACAGGCACCGACCACCGGAAACAGCTCGCGCAGACTATCCACTTTCAGGCATTCCGGTGGACATTCTGGCCTGGTTCGACCTAATGCGCACGGTCCAGCACTCCGGCGACGCCGCCCCCTACACGGCTAAGGACGCACCCGGCGACTGCGACGCCATTCCGAGCACCACGTGATCACCGCCGGCGGAATGAACGACCGGCCAAACATGGCCAGGGCATGCGGACTTCGTGAAAACTGAACGTCCAAATGATGAACAATAGGGAAGATGTGGTCCCTTCATCCACGTGCAGAGCCCACCACCCCGCTCCCGACGGCTCGCTTTTCGGAGCTTCGCGGCGTGCGTGCACGAGCCTGACTCCCGGAGCGTCGCGCATCGGGTAGGCGACGCATCTGGGAGGAGGTTCGCGTCGAGCCCCGGCGACGACACAGACCACCACGTCGGGCTGGCTCGACGGCGACGGCGAATCAACCCCGCGACTACGTGGTACCACCGCGCGACGACAGCACTCGGGAGCTGGCTGGATCAAAGGCAGCGAAGATTCCGCAGTATGCGCTCGCGGCGGAACCGAACGATAGCGAACGCCCCAGAGCGGCTCCGACGTGCCGATTCTCGTCGCTCACACAGCATCACCTCAGGAAATCCTCATCTACCTCGCGACGTTCGTCGCACAATTTTCCGGATTCGTAGTCCACACGCACCCTCATCCCTCCGCAATCCCGTTCAGGAAGGGGCTTGGGGTACCAGACCAGGAGACTGCGAGGAACTCGCGGGCACGGGTACAGGCCACGTGAAGGAGACAGAGTTCACGCAGTATGTCCTCGGTGTACGCCGTCGGATCGGCGGCTTCCGGAGTGACAGCCCGCGAAAGTGGAACCGTGCGGGCCGAGACGTCGATGACGGCCATGGCACGGTATTCCAGCCCTTTCATCCGGTGCATGGTGCCGATCTCGACACCCCCACGCCGCTGCCGGTCAAGTGGACATGGCTCGATTCCAGCCTCGCGGAGTGCGCTGGCGACGTCGTCGGTCATCCTGCGGGTGCGAGCCGCGACGCCGATCTCGGCTGGCCGTACGCCCCCGTCAATCCAGCCACGGATCGTCGACACAAGCCCGTCAAGCTCGGCTGCCGTTGTCGGATAGCCGTGCGCGGCAGGGTCCTGCACGCCGCGGAACGCCGAGCGGTAGCCCTCCAGGCTGTCGGATCCACCGTCGAGATCGTCCACCGCCCGGCCGTCCAGCAGAGCCACGGCCCAGGTAAGAATGCGCTCGCTGGTCCGGTAGTTGAGCCGCAGGCGGTATGACCGACCGCGGACGTTGATGCCGACGGTGGTCAGCGCGACACTACGGTCGTAGATCCGCTGATGCGCATCACCGACGAGGAACAGATCGTTGGGGCGGTCGGGAACCAGGGCGCGAAGGAGCCGCCACTGCACGGGATGCAGATCCTGTGCCTCGTCGACAACGACGTGGGGAAACAGGTCGCCGGCAGCGCCGCTCCGCACGTATCGGACCGCGTCGTCCGCGAGCTGGTAGAAGGTTCGTGCGCCCGACTCGCCAAGCAGGCCCAGGAAGTGCTCGACGGTGTTCCAGACCCGGAGACGCTGCTGTCTTCCCAGCGGCTGCGTCCTTCCGGTTCGCGGGACCGAGAGGTAGTCGGCAGCCGTCCGCACCCCCCGGGCCAGTACGACGTTCTCCCATTCCGTGCGGAGCATGGCCGGGCTGAACTGCGTGCCCGTGGCTGCGGCAGCGGCGGTCCAGTGCTCCGTCAGGACTTCGTCGTCGCGAGCAACCACGGGCGGCGTGCCCTCGACGTCGCTCACGATTCGATGCGCAAGCGCGTCGACGGTGGTGACCTCGATCGCGGAGCGGGTGTCAGCACCAGTGGCCGCGTCAAGCGAGGCCAGGGCGGCCCGGAGGTCGTCGGCGAGGGTCCGGACGAATGTCGTGACAAGAACAGGCCGGCTGTGGTTGGCAGGCAGCCGACGGGCGAGATGGTGGGCACGGTGCAACGCAACGACCGTCTTGCCCGTTCCCGCTCCACCGGTGACCCGGACCGGTCCGGCGAACTTCTCCCGGTAGGCGATCCTGCGCTGGGTCGGGTGCAGGAAGATCCGCCAGAGCTCCAGTGGGTGCTCCAGTGCATCCTGCAGCTCCCGGGCACTCTGCGGCACGAAGACCGTCGGCGAGGCGAGAGGTGAGTGTGGGACGCCCGTCGCCTCGCTGCTGGCGGCCCCGTTCCCGATTCCCAACTCGGCCCGCACCTCGCGGACGGAGTAGCCGGCGGCGAGCATCTCGAGCACCTCGTGCTGGCTGAGCGGGATTGCCCTGGACAGCAGGTCGAGGTCGGCATCGGTTCGTACCCGGCGCACGAGGGGCATGCTGCCGGCGTCGATGCCGAGTTCCAGAAGCACGGCGTCGTCGTAGGCGTCGTACACACCTGGCTGGGGATTTCCGGCTGCGGGGGGTAGCGACGACGAGGCCTTCCGCACAGCGGCAAGGTCCACGATCTCCACCTCGCGCGTCGCGGAGTTGATCGCGAACGTGTGGTTCGCCAGCCAGGTGTATGCCCGGTCGTGCTCGAGGACGTCGAACAGTATGTAGTGGTCTCCCTCCACCGGAGCCATCACAACACCCCGCCAGAACTTCGTGACCCGGATGGTCCGTCCGCGGTCGTCCGCGATCGCGTGCGGCTTCTCGAGGTGAAGCCCGGCGATCGTGCTCTCCTGGAACTTTCCGAGCAGCTCGGGGATCCGCTTCTGGACCTCCTTCGGTAGGTCCGGAAGGCGTTTGAAGAAGCTCTGCGCAAAGCCGAGCGAGGCCATGGACACCCCCGAGTACTCGATCCGGCGCCTCGAGACGGAGCGCGGACAACCTGCACCGGCGCGTCCGAGGAAGCGTTGCGCTCCGCACCCGGCGCACACCGACGCGCGACGGCGCACATAGTAGTCCGAGATACCCGGTCTGCGTCCGTTCGGCAACCTGCGCTCACAGATCACAACGGTCGGCGGCACAGCACTCGACGGCAAGACACAGCACACCGCCGCACTGTCGCCATCCGCTTCACTTCATGCACAGACGATGACTAGGGTGTGCAAAAGGGGGATGTCCGGCCCGCCGCGCCATTCCTTCGTCGCGGAGGATCGCTGGTGGCGGTGGCGCTCTGTTTCCACGGGACGCTCTCATGGCGGACAGGGGACAAGGCCGCCCGGCCGGGCCCAGTACAGATGAGACACGGGGGAGTCGGTGGGTTCCAGGGCGGATGATCGACGGAAGATCGTCGAATATCTCGGGCGGCAGCTTGTCGGGCCCGTCGGCGGCGACGACGAGGTGCTGCTGGAAGAGCCCGCCGGGCGCTATCTGACCGCGATTCTGTACCCCCAGGAGCAGGAGCCCTCCCCCGGCGAGGAATCCAGGTCGGCAGTTGATCCCTCGGAGGAGAGCGACGAACAGGGTGGTCAGATCGGCGAGGAGGTCGACGAGGACCCCCTGACGCTGGCCGGCCAGCACAAGCCCAGCTCCGCAGGCCTGAGTTTCATGACCAGCGACTGGGCACCGATCGTTGCCGAGGTGGAGTTCGCCCGCTACGTCGCGGTCGGCGGGACACCTGGACGCTGGGCCCGCCAACCGGTTCGGTTTGTCGGCGATGACGCGCTGCAACTGGTCCCACCCGGTCCGGCCGATCGCCGGCGCACCCTTCATCTGCCGTTCTTCGACGGCCGGGCCAGCATCGACGTGGTCTGGCGGCCTCGGGAGAACGGGGGCGCCATCGTCACGGTGTCACTCGTCAACCGGTCCAAGGCCTCGACCAGGGCGGAGGACGCCGCCGGCTGCCTGCTGCAGGTGGTTCTGCGGGCACGGCCCAGGACCGGCACGATCCGGGCGTATCCGAACGCGCCGCATCTGTACGGCGACGACGAGGCCCAGGAGCTGGAACTCCTCTACCGCACCGCACCGACCTACGCCGTCGGCCACGGTGTCGCCGCGGCCTGGTCGGGCGACGGGAGGGAGACCCCGGAATGGGTGCACACGTCGTATGTACCGGCGCATGTCGTCCCCGGGATCTCGTTCAGCGTTCCCGGCCACCAGAAGATCCTCGACCTCGCCAGGCTCTCAAGGTTCGATTCCGCCGGGTCGGCCGAGCTGATCGGCGCACTCGACGCGTTCGTCAGCAGCTACGACGGCTGGGCCGAAACGCTCCGTCTGCGGCTGGACGCCGGCGAGGTGCCGGGCCACCTGCAGGCCGCAGCGGGCCGACTCATCGACGACGTGGACAAGGCCCGCCGGCGGATGCGGTCGGGAGTGCGACTTCTCGCGTCGGACGGCACTGTCCGACGCGCGTTCGCGCTCGCGAACCGCGCGATGCATCGGCAGATCGTCCACCGTGGGAAGAATCTCGCCGGTGAGCCGCACGAGACCTCCGACCCGCCCGTGGTCAACCCGGACTATCCGGAGAACACAAACTTCTGGCGCCCGTTCCAGCTGGGTTTCCTGCTGCTCACGCTGCCCGGTGCCGCGATGGAGGACAGCCCGGACCGGGAGATCGTCGACCTGATCTGGTTCCCCACCGGTGGGGGGAAGACGGAGGCGTACCTCGGTCTGACGGCCTTCGTCATCATGCTGCGGCGTCTTCGCGACGGTGACGAGGCCGCCGGTACCACAGTGATCACCCGTTACACGCTGCGGCTGCTGACGACCCAGCAGTTCGAGCGGGCGGCGACGTTGATCTGCGCCTGCGAGCTGCTCCGCCGGGAGGACCCGGCCACTCTGGGCCACGAACCGATCTCGATCGGGCTGTGGGTCGGCAACGACAACACCCCGAAGGACTACCGGGAGGCCCGAAAGCTGCTGGAACGGCTCCAGGCGTCCGAGTCCGTCGACACCAGCTTCCAGATCGGGCTCTGCCCCTGGTGCGGCACGAGGATCGTTCGCGGGGAGCGCTCCGTCAACCACCAGTGGGGTGTCGTGGCGACCAACGATGCCTTCCTCGTGCACTGCCCGAACCGAGGCTGTCCCTTCCACGACCGGCTGCCCCTCTCATCCGTGGACGAGGATCTCTACGAGCACCCGCCGACGTTCCTCGTCGGCACTGTCGACAAGTTCGCCCGGACGGTGTGGGATCCGCGGTGTGGCGTCTTCTTCGGCTCCGGTGACCACCCCGGCCCGTCCCTGATCATCCAGGATGAGTTCCATCTCATCTCCGGCCCGCTCGGCACGATGGTCGGCATCTACGAGGCGGCCTTCGACGTCCTGCTGGCGCACAACGGGGCCCGACCGAAGCTCGTGGCCTCGACCGCTACGGTCCGACGCGCACAGGAGCAGACCAGGGGTGTCTTCGGGCGGGAGGTCGCGCTGTTCCCGCCCGCCGGTCTGGAGGCCGACGACTCGTACTTCGTGCGCACGGACCGCGAGGCGCCGGGCCGCCTGTATCTCGGTGTGATGCCGCAGGGGCACACACCGCTGACGGCACTCGTCCACCTGGCTGCGGCACTCCTGCAGAGCCCGGTCGACGTGGAGCTGACGCCCGACGGTGCAGACCCGTACCGGACCCTGGTCATCTACCACAACAGTCTTCGTGAGCTCGGCAAGACCGTCACCCTCGCCCACGACGACATTCCCGCCCGGGTGAAGGTGATCGCCGTCGACGAGAAGCGCCTCCGGCCGCTGAGTGACGACGACGTCATCGAACTGACCAGCAACGTTCCGGGGCGCGAGATCCCGAAGGTGCTGGAGCGGCTGGGCAGGTCGCACGACGAGCCCGATCCGGTCTCGCTGGCGGCGAGCACGAACATGCTGTCCGTCGGCGTCGACGTCCCCCGCCTCGGGCTGATGGTCATCGTCGGGCAGCCCAAGACGACGGCGGAGTACATCCAGGCGAGCAGCCGGGTCGGCCGGACGCACCCCGGGCTGGTGGTCACGTTGTACTCGCCGTCCAAACCACGCGACCGCTCCCACTACGAGGCCTTCATGGCCGATCACACGAAGCTCTACCGGTCCGTCGAGCCGACCTCGGTGACGCCGTTCTCCCTGCCGGCACGGACCAGGGCGTTGCACGCCGGTCTGGTGATCCTGGCCCGGCACGCCCGCGGCTGGAGCAGCGAACTCGACGCGGGTGCCTTCGACGGGGACGACGCCGGCATGAGGCAGCTCATCGACGAGCTGGCGGAACGCGCCCGAAAGGCGGATGCCAGCGAGTACGAGAAGGTGCGCGAGGACCTCCGGCGGCTGGCCGGCGAGTGGACGACCAGAGCTCGGGGGCTGGCAGCCGCGCAGCCCGGACTGACCTACGCGACCAGAGGCACGAAGAACCCGGCGCCGGCGCTGCTGCGTCACTACGACCAGAAGGCCGAGGCTTGGCCGACGCTCGACTCCATGCGCAACGTCGATGCCATGGTGAATCTCCGCATCAGGGGGGAGAAGTGACGGTTCGCAGGGTCCGCCGGTCCCAGACCGTCAGCCCGTTCGGCGTCGGGGCGATCATCGACGTGCTCGGGGAGTCCTTCGTCGCCGAGGACGCCGGTCGATGGCCATGGCACGACATCATCCCGATGCCCCGCCTCGCCGAGATCCTCGGGGTCACACAGATCGGGGCGGCACCGGCGGACGGGCTGATCTCCTACTACCGCTTTCCCCGGTGGCTGTTCTGCCCCGGCTGCCGCCGGATGGAGGAATGGAGCCCCGCCCGGGAGAACAAGAACACGGTTCCGGCCTGTACGTACTGCCCGAAACAGCGGCTGGTCCCCATGCGGTTCGTGGCGATCTGCGGCAACGGCCATCTCAGCGATGTCAGCTGGTGGCGATGGGCGCACTCCAGCAGGTTCGGTACCGGTGGTGGCGCCTGCCGGGGCAGCCGGCTGGCCTTCGAGACCAGCTCCGGCGTCGGCGGCGGCCTGCGTTCCACCCAGGTACGCTGCCTCACCTGCAACGCGGCCCGTTCGCTGGAGGATCTCCCGACCAAGGACGCGCTGAGGCGTGTCGGGCAGCAGTGCTCGGGCCGCCAGCCCTGGCAGATCCCCTCCGAGGAGGAGAACTGCGACCAGCACCTGCTCGCCGTGCAACGCGGAGCATCGAGCGTCTACTTTCCCCGCACGGTGTCAGCGATCGACATTCCCCCGGAGTCCGACTGGAACACGCGGAACGATCCGGCGTACCGGCTGCGCGAGAACAGCGACTTCCGATGGCTGGTGGAGCGTCGCGGCCACCGGAGCTGGGAACAGCGCCTTGATGACCTGTCCGAGGACGAAGGTGTTCCGAAGGAGGACATCAGGAAGCTGCTGGACCAGGTGGGGGCGCAGGAGGAGGTCGTTCCGGTCGCCCGCTCGGAGGACGACATCGCGCCCGGCGAGTGGGACGCGCTCACCGAACCGCCTGCGATCGCCGATCCCCGTGACTACTTCCAGGCCAGGGCGACGACGATCGACGCAGCGGCGATCACGGGCCGGCTGGCCAAGATCGCGGAAAGGCTCGGGTTCCAGGTCACCGGGGTGACCCAGGTCGAGCGGCTTCGTGAGGTACGGGTGCTGCGCGGCTTCGAGCGGCACACCATGCAGCGGGAGGTCCGTGCCAACCTCCGCTCCCGCACCGGATTCCTGCCGGGAGTCGAGGTGCTCGGCGAGGGGTTCTTCCTGCGTTTCAACGAGGAGGCGCTCGCCGCGTGGGAGCAGCGCCCCGAGGTGGTCGCTCGTGGGCGCGGACTCGCACTACGCAAGGATGCCCGACGCGAGCTCGTCTGGCTCCCCGATCCGACCCCCAGATTCCTGCTCCTGCACACGTTCGCGCACCTTCTGCTGCGTCAGACGGCCTACGAAGCGGGCTACTCGACCTCGTCGCTGCGGGAGCGCCTGTACGTCACCAACCCGAAGACCGACGGTCCGAGGATGGCCGGTGTGCTGATCTACACGGCGGCGGGCGACTCCGAGGGCACCCTGGGTGGGCTCGTCCGACTCGGGGAACCGGAACGGCTCGTCCGACTGATCGCCGGCGCGCTGGCCGCCTCCCGCTGGTGTTCGTTCGACCCGGTGTGCGGCGAGTCCACCGGCCAGGGACCCCACGGTCTGTCTCTCGCCGCCTGTCACGCGTGCTCGCTGGCGCCGGAGACCAGCTGCGAGGCCTCGAACCGGCTGCTCGACCGCGGCATGGTCATGAACGAGGAGTTCGGCTTCTTCCGGGACGTGCTGGCCACGATCGAGGACGCCTACGGCACCGGAACTCCGTGACGGCGACCGCTGTGCTCACCCCCGACGAGGACCAGGCGTTCCTGCCGGGTTCCCGTCTCGTCATCGCCACGCTGGGCTCGGGAATGGCCGCGTCGGCCGTTCGGGCCGCCAGGGCACTTTCCCTGGCGCGGCATCGGGTGACGATCGTCGCCGAAACCTCGATGCTCGTCGATCACCTTCGGCACCTGGTGCCACCCACGGAACGTGGCATCGAGGTCAGGACCTTCCACTCCTTCTTCTCCAGGTTCTGGCGCGAGCTGTTCCGTGAGCAGCCTCCCAGCTCCGAGCGCTGGACCTACGACTTCCGCACCTGCCTCGACCGGGTCTTCGACAGAGCGGTCCTTCCTCGCGTGGGTCGGCATGTCATAGTCGTCGACGGCACTCGGCTTCCCCGCGAGTTCTACCTCCTTCTACGGGCTCTGGGAGTGTCCACGACGGTCCTGGTGGAGGCTGACTCCGGACTCGGCGAGACCTCCGACCGACGGATCCGGTCGGCGCTGGGGAACCCGCCGGCGGTTGCACTTCCCGTCAACCGGAGAAACACACATCCCGTCGCCCGGTTGGCCAGTCACTTCCGCATCCAAGCCGGTTACGCCGAGGCTGCGCCACCAGCCAGGAACGGCGCCACACCTGCGCTCTGGCACACCTCGGACCTCACAGGCCTGGCCAAGCGGCTGCACGACCATCGCCGGCAGCATCCCCGCGCACGGATCGGCGTTCTCGTCCAGCAGAAGGCACAGGTGGACGCCGTCCGCTTCGCGCTGACCCAGCACACCGCGGACGGCGTCCAGTTCCAGCACAGCGGCTACCCCCGGCAACCCGGCGGGCGAATCGACCTGGCCAGCCCGGGGCTGAAGGTGACGACCTGGGCGTCCGCGCGGGGGGTCGAGTTCGACACCGTCGTCATAGCGGAGCTGCAGGACATCACGCTCGACGCGTCCTCCCCGATGCTGGCGGCACTGTTGGAGTACCTGGTGACACGGGCACGCCAATCGGTCGTTCTCGCCTACTCCGGCGAAGGCGAGCCGCGGATGGTCCGTGACCTCCCGCTACTCCTCCTCGACGACCAGCGGGGCAGGCTTACCGACACTGCGGAGACAACCGAGGCCGAGGACCCGGTCCCGGACGGCGAAACCGAGACCGACCCCGACGATCCTCTTGCGGAGGAGCCCCCGGCCGAGGAGTTCGCCCCGGAGCCCGCGGAGACCGGCCCGGTTGATCTTCCGGCGGAGGCCGTCACAGCAGCACTGCGCGTTCTCGACGACGACACGATGCGCCGACACCCTGGCAGGTACATCCTGACCGCCACCGAGGAGGTCGGCCTCGCGATGCTCATGCGTCCCGGCCGCCCGCTTCACGAAGAGCTGGGAAGAGATTTCCGCAGGCAGCTGGAGCGGACGGACGAGCGGGCACGAGCACACGACGCGCTGGTACTGCACAACCAGAGGCTGGTCCACTCCATCGCGCTGAAGTACGAGGGGCAAGGCCTCGAACTGGAGGATCTCTCCCAGCACGGAATGATCGGGCTGCTGAGGGCCGTCCAGAAGTTCGACGCGACCAAGGGGTACAAGTTCTCCACCTATGCCACGTGGTGGATACGTCAGGCGGTTACCCGGGCGCTGGCCGACGAGGGCCGGCTCATCCGACTGCCCGTCCACTTCGTCGAGAAGGTCAACAAGGTTCGGCGGGTCCTCGGTCAGCTGGGGATGTCGGTCGACAGTGCCGACGTCTCCGCCGTCACGGCTACGACCGGCCTTTCCGAACAGGAGGTCGCGCGATGCCTCCTCGCGCTTCATCGGCGCGTGGTCGGGCTCGACACGCCGGTCGGCGACGACGGGGACACCGTCCTCGGTGAGCTCGTCGGTCTTCCCGCGCCGCCCGGCACCGATCCGGACACGGTTCTCGACCGGGAATGGCTCCGGATGGCCGTTGCCAGAGGCCTTGCCGAGCTGAGTCCCAGGAACGCGGAGGTCGTCCGGCTGCGCTTCGGCTTCGATGACGACGAGCCCCGGACCCTGGAACAGGTCGGGCAGGTCTTCGGCGTGACCAGGGAGCGCATTCGCCAGATCGAGAAGAAGGCTCTGGAACAGCTGCGCGCACCACTTCGGCAGGTTCGTTCGGAGAACGCCGTGGGCCCGGGGCCAGGACCCGCGAAGGCCGGGACCGCAAGGCGTCCGTCCCCTGTCCGAAGAAACCTCCCGGTGCCCGAACCCGAAGGAACAACCACGACCGATCCGTCTGATCCCCCGGACTCGTCGTCCCGGGAGTCGACGTCGCTCACGACGCTTTCTACTGGCGGGGAGTCCGGGCCGGTTCCGGCGCCCATCGCCGAAAGGCTGCCGGAGTCGGCGGTCCTTCCTGTGCCGGTGGCTTCGCGGGATCCGTTCCTGCTCACTCACCCGGCAACGCAGGACCACGGCACGGAGACGGTGCGCGTCGACGGGCTGGTGGCTCACGTCCGGCCCTATGTCCTGCCACATCCGTCGAGGCTGGCGGAGGAGGACTTCGAGGAGGCCGGTGAGCTGTCGACCTGGCGGCGGGCACAGGGCGTGTACCTCGTGTGCGATGGCCGGTTCTGGTCACTCGGCGGGTGGCTGGGCCTGCCGGACCTCGTTTCCGACCCGAACTCGGATCTCGCTCGCATCGAGGTCGAGATCGAACCGTCCCAGCTCGATGCCTGGACCGACAGCGAGGCAGGACGGACGCCCATCGTCCCGGCTCCGCTGCAGAGGGATGTGTCCAGGCTTGCGAGAATGACGAGAGGGCTGTCGGCCGATGTGTTCCGGCGTCATCAGGCCTCGCCCGCGTAACTCCAGATCGGACGGCAATGAGCACTGAGATAACCGACTTCGTCGTCGAGCTCCAGCAGTGGGTGTACGAGAAGGCCTCGTCCGACGATCTCATGCTGAAGAACGCCTTCGTACAGGTCGTGGGCGAGGCCCTGGCCGAGGACGGCACGCTCGACAACCCGGAGTTCGTCCCGTTCCAGAAGTCGTGGAAGAGGCACACGCTGGAGGTCGCCGGCTTCGACATCAGCACGGACGGCTCGATCCTTCGACTACTGGCAGTTCATCACGGCGAGCAGATCGTGAGGAAAAGCCAGATAGACCAGCTCGTCCGCTGCGCGATCAACTTTGCCGACGCCTGCCTTGCCGGAATGCCCGACGAGTTGGAGAAGTCCGCCGGGCGTGACATGGCCGAGCGCATCCGTGACTGCTGGGCGGACTTCGAGCAGGTCCAGATCATCGTGCTGACCGACGGTGCCGTCGGCAGGGCCGGGGTCTGGGCCACCGACCTCAGCGTCGACAGCCTGCCGGTCACGACCCAGCTCTGGGACCTCACCCGGCTGCACCGCCTGATGACCTCCGGCCGCCGCCAGGAGGAGATCGCCATCGATCTTCTGGAGATGGGGTACGAGATCCAGTGCCTGGAGGCACCCCGGCAGCCGGACGAGTACGAGTGCGTTCTGGCCGTGCTGCCGGCGCAGCTCATCGCCGAGCTGTACGACCGCCACCACAGCCGGCTGCTGCAACGTAACGTGCGGGCCTTCCTGCAGGCGCGAACAAAGGTCAACAAGGGCATCGCCGAGACCATCAGGAACAACCCGGGCCGGTTCCTCGCCTACAACAACGGCATCTCGGCCACGGCCACAGCCATCGAGTTCGCTTCGGGAGCCGACGGCCGCAGGATCATCACCAGGATCCGCGATCTCCAGATCGTGAACGGCGGCCAGACGACGGCGTCGCTGCACGTTGCCTTCAAGGCCGGTGTCGACAGCCTCTCCGACGTGCATGTGGCCACCAAGTTCACAGTCGTCGGCGATGCTCTTCTCGACGAGCTCGTCCCGAGGATCTCGATGTACGCCAACTCCCAGAACGCGGTCACCGCCGCCGACTTCGAGGGCAACAGCGCCTACCACGTCGAGATGGAGAAGCACTCGCGGGCCATCTGGGCGCCGGCGTCCGGCCTCGCGGAGCGGCAGACCCACTGGTACTACGAACGGGTGCGCGGGCAGTACGACGTCGACCGCGCGCGTTACACCAAGCAGTCGGAGCGCAAGCAGTTCGACCTGGACAACCCGAAGAACCAGAAGATCACGAAGACGGACGCGGCGAAGTACGAGTACGCCTACCGGTGCCAGCCGCACGTGGTGAGCCTTGGTGGCCAGAAGTGCTTCCAGGAATGGTCCATGCACGGTGAGCCCAGCGCGAACGACATGCCGACCGACATCGCCTTCCGTGACCTCGTCGCCAAGTCGATCCTGTTCAATCGCGTCCGCAGGATCATTCAGCAGCAGGGCTACAGCGGCTACCTCGCCAACATCACCGCGGTGACGATCTCCCTGATCGTGGACCGCTTCGGCGGCAGTATCGACCTCGGTCGCATCTGGCGCGCGCAGGCTGTGCCGGAGGCCCTTGAAAGCGTCATCCCCGAGTTGGCCACCCAGGTACGCGAGACGATCACCAATCCACCCGGCAACGGGAACATCACCGAATGGTGCAAGAAGGAGGCCAGCTGGAACGCGGCCAAGACGATCAGGTGGACTCCGCCCGCCGATCTCGTGGCCGCGCTGGCACTGCCGACATCCGATGCTGCCTAGGTCCGGCGGTCGGTCCGGCAGTGGGTCCGGCGGTGAGCAGCAGGCCCAAAGCCCCAGCGGAACCACCGGGACCTACGGAGTCAGGCTGGTTCGAGGTCCGTTCGTGCGGCTGGAACCACATGTCGACAGCTGCGGCGACGTCCGGGAACTGGAGGCGCTGGTCACGCGGCTGCGAGCGGAGGATCCGCGCCGGTTGCTGGTGGCGGACCTGTTCTCCGGTGCCGGTGGCCTGAGTCTGGGGTTGGAACAGGCCGGGCTGCGGGTCGTGCTCGGCGTCGATCACGACCCGGAGGCGACCGAGACGCACCGGCATCACTTCGCCGGCCTCACCCTCGACCAGGACCTGTCCGACCCGGGCAGGGTGGACGAGATCGCGGGCCTGATCCGCTCGCTGCGCCTGGATGTGGTGGTCGGCGGGCCGCCCTGCCAGCCCTTCTCCCGCGCGGGCCGATCGAAGATCCGGCACAGGGTGCGCCTCGGTCTGGCGGAGTCCCATGACCGACGGCGCGATCTGTGGGAGTCGTTCCTCGCGGTCGTCCGTCAGGCCGAACCGCGTTGTGTGCTCATGGAGAACGTGCCGGACATGGCATTGGACCGGGAGATGTTCATCTTCCGCACGATTGTCCACACGCTGGAGGAACTCGGCTACGCGGTCGAGGCCCGTCTTGTCGACACCTACCGTTACAGTGTCCCGCAGTCCCGTCAGCGACTGATCATCGCGGCGATGCGGACGCCGATGCGGTTTCGCTGGCCGGACGATGCCGGCGGCCGAGTCACGGTCTGGAACGCCATCGGTGACCTGCCCGAGGTCGAAGGCGGCTGGCGGCCGCCGGGCGGTCCCGCGGGCTGGTCGGAGTACTCCCCCGCCCACCAGTCGGGCTTTCAGCGGGAGATGCGGGCGAAGGTCCCGCCCGCCGAGTCCGACCGGGTGTACGACCACATCACCCGCCCGGTCCGCCCGGATGACCTTCGGGCGTTCGAGCTGATGGATGAGCGGACGCTCTACTCGGACCTTCCGGAGGACGTGAAGCGGTACCGGGACGACATCTTCGACGACAAGTACAAGCGGCTCGGCGAGAACGATCTTTCTCGCACGATCACCGCACACATCGCCAAGGACGGATACTGGTACATCCATCCGCGGCAGAGCCGCACGCTGACCATCCGCGAGGCGGCTCGGCTCCAGACCTTCCCCGACCACATCCGGTTCGCGGGACCGCCGTCCGCCGCCTTCCGCCAGATYGGCAACGCCGTGCCTCCCCGCCTGGGCGAGCACCTCGGCCGGGCGCTGGTCAGAAGCATCACGACAACCGCCGAGCCCCAACCGACGACGAAAGAACTCGCCGGTCGCCTGGCTGCATGGTTCGCCAGCCGAAGCACCGTCGATCTGTCCGTTCCCTGGTTGGCAGCCACAACACGTTGGCAGGTCGTGGTGGGCGAGACGCTCTTTGACCGGGTTACCACCGACCGGATCCGTCTCCTCTGGCCACTTTTCGCACGCTGGCAGACCCCGGCCGCCACCGTCGAAGCCGAAGCCGAACTCCGTCTGGCCTCCAGTTGGATCGGCCGTGAGCACCGCGCCGATCGACTGTTGGAGGCGGCACGCTGGCTGACGAGGAATCCGTCCGCCCTCGACGCACCGGATCCCACCGGCAGGATCCCCCATGTCACGGGATCTGTTTTCGACCTTGCTGTGCTGACAGTCCCATCGGCGGACAGGGACGCGAGCCCGGAGCCGGTCCTTGTCGGCAAGGGGGTGCTGCGGTTGGCCGCCCGTCACGACGGAAGCGATGTCGACCATCGAAACCGCCTGTCCGACGGTCGGCTCGCCGTGGCCCGCCTGATCGGAGGTCCAGGCACCGCGCGGCACGCGCACCTGGCGCTCCTGGCACTCGCCAGCTCCGTGTGCCGCCCAGCCGCGCCGAGATGCACGGAATGCCCGCTGTCCACCACTTGTCGGCGCGCAGACGGAGATACCGCCGAGGCCCGGACGTCGCTGGTGCCGTCCTCGCCGGGAAGGACCGAGAGGTGACCGAAACAGGCCCTGGTCGTGACACCGCGACGACAGGGACGTGGACCGCGACGCGGGAGGGCARCCATCTGCGGGGGCGCCGAGCACGGAACACCACGCCCGAGATCGCGCTGCGCAGGGCGGTTCACGCGCTTGGCCTGCGATTCCGCGTCCACCAGACGGTTGTGCCGCGCTGCACGCCGGATTTCGTGCTCCCCCGCTGGCAGCTCGCGGTCTTCGTGGACGGCTGCTTCTGGCACGGTTGCCCCACCCACGGGATGAAGCAGTACCGCGGCCCGAACGCCGACCTCTGGCGGCAGAAGATGGAGACGAACCGCAATCGGGACCGCCGGAACGACGCAACACTCGCCGAGGCGGGCTGGAACGTCCTGCGGGTCTGGGAGTGCCAGGTCCGCCGTGACGTCGAGGAGTGCTCGCTGCTTGTGCTCAGGGCCGCTCAGGAGGCCCAGAGACCATCCGCTGACAGGGCGACGCCAAGCCGGGCCACCGCACGTTCGGCCTCCACCCGGCCGTAGGCACAACCGACCTGCCGCAGTGGACAGGCAGTGCAGTCAGGAACCCCCGACTCACACACCGTCATTCCCAGGTGTCGGACGGCAGCCATCCGCAGCGGGGCCTTCTCCCCGGTCCCGACGAGTCGAGCGAGATCGATGCGGCCGTCGGTCAACGAGTTCTGCTCCTGGGAGTTCGTCCCGCGGAAGCGGGCAGCCACCCTGACCGTGCTCGTTCCCGCCACGAGCACGTCGTGACCCCGAAGCATTCTGAAGATCTTCGCCTGCGCCGGCTGCAGGTTCAGCAGCCGAATCACCTCGTCCGCGTCCACATCCGCGGGCAGGGCGACGTCGATCAGCGGGCGGAGCCTCTCCAGGCGTCGCCGAGTGCGGCGCGGCACCGCGCCCAGGCAGGCTGTGAAGGTCTCCTCATCGAGGCTTTCCCTGTCCCTCAACAGGGCGAGCGCGGGCATGTCCTCAGCGGGAACAGGCTGAGGACGGGACAGCAACGCGCAGGCCACCGCGACCAGTGGCGTCATCATCCCACCGGGCACGGCCGTCCAGGCCTCGCTTCTGGCCAGGTCGGCAGCCCAGTCCGCGAGGCGCCCATGCACTTCCGGCCAGCGCGGCACGGGCGAGTCATCCGACGTCTCACCGCCGACCAGAGGAGCCAGAGCCCGAGCCGCAGCTGCTCCGGCAAGCGGGGGAACGGCGTTCCCGATCTGCCTGAACGCATCGCTCCGGTAACCGGCGAACCGGAACCAGTCGGGGAATGTCTGGATGCGGGCGGCCTCACGAACGGTCAGGGTCCGCAGCTCCTCCGGATGGATGTACCAGTAACCGTCCTTGGCAATGTGTGCGGTGATCGTCCGACTGAGTTCGTTCCAGCCGAGGCGGTTGTACTTGTCGTCGAAGGAGTCCGACCGGTACCTCTTCATCTCCTCCGGGAGTTTCGAGTAAAGCGTTCCCGCGTTCATGAGTTTGAACGCCTGCCGATCGTCATCCCGGACCGGGCGGGTGAAATGATCGTGGATTCGCCCCTTCGGTGCGCCCTGCCGCATCGCCCTCGCGAACTCGCCGAGCTTCGTGCCCTTGTACTTCAGCTCCCGAGAGCCGGTCGTGAGACCCAGCGCCGGCAGATCACGGATGGCATCGGCGACTGTCACCGGCGGACCGTCGTGCGCGGGCGGCCAGGTGAACCGGTCGCCGTCTTTGCGAGCGAGCAGGATCAGACGCCGACGGTGCTGGGGAACACGGAACTTCCAGGTGTCGATGATCCGCACCTCGGTGGCGTAGCCGCACTCCTCCAGGTCTCCGACAATCCGCCGCACCGTCTGGAAGTCATCGCCCAGCCCCATGTCCGGGACGTTCTCCATCAGCACCGCGCGCGGCTTCAGCTCGAAGACGACAGAGAGAAACGCCATCCACAGTTCGCGGCGCGGGTCGACACGTGAACGCGTTCCCCGCGCGACCAGACTGCGGATCTTGCTCGCCCCGGCGCGACTGTACGGCTGACAGGGCGGACCACCAGACACCAGATCGATCTTCAGACCGGACAGCGATGCCAGCAGCTCGTTCCGTGCCGCAGGCTCGCTCAGGTCGAGCTGCATCGCCCTACCCCTGAAGTTGGCCCGGTGGGTCTCGACTGCACGCAGGTTGTCGTCGACGGCCGTGACCACGGTCCAACCCGCCTGCTCCAAGCCCAGACTCAGGCCACCGGCGCCGCTGAAAAGGTCGACAGCGAGGCGCCGACCAGCTGACTGCTCGGCCCGACACCAGGTTGCAAAGTCCTCCTCGGAGGGACTCCCGGCACAAGGCGGCAGACACAGGAGATCGCTGCGCTCCAGCCGCACGCCGTAGGTCGCCACCTGCCCCCTCCCCCGGAACCTCGGACCGAAGCCGCCGCACGGACAGCCATCGACGCGCTGTAGTAGTTAACAACATCCGCCTCCCCGCCGATGAGGCGACTCCGTCAAACGCGAACCTCCCATCACATCAGCCGCTTACCCATCCACAGACTCCACATCGAACATGCGTTCCGTCAACATCGGTCCGAGACAGCTCCGCGAGGGCCACACAGGGGCATCGACCGTCTGGTCACCTCCGTGGACGCCCGTACACCGGACAGCACCCACCACGCATGCCAACCAGCCCACGACGAGCGAAACAACGCGCACGCTCGGCGCCTCCACAGCCGCCCCGGCGCGAACGCGTACATGAGACCCTGGGGCTGCCCACATCGCGGTGACGAAGGAGAAACAGGGTGGCAGGCCGACGAGCGTACGAGGTCACTCCATCGGCGGCCCGACTCACCCGGTCCCTTCGAGACGTCGGCTATGACTTTCCCGCCGCCGTAGCCGACCTCGTCGACAACAGCGTGTCGGCCGGAGCCACCCACGTTCAGGTCATAATCCGGTTCGACGGTGTTGACTCCCGGGTCCTCATAGCCGACGACGGCATCGGAATGAGTGAAAACGCGCTGGTCGAGGCCCTGCGCTTCGGCTCACGCCGCTCCTACCAGGAGAACGAGCTCGGCCGATACGGGCTTGGGCTGAAGACCGCATCCCTCTCGCAGGGCAGGTCGGTCACCGTCGTGACCCGACGATCGGCCTCTGCCGACCGCGTCTTCATTCGTGAACTGGACCTCGACCTCGTGGAGGAGCTTGACGAGTGGCTCGTCGTCGCCCCAAGACGATCGGCCGAACTCGACGACGCGCGCGAACTTCTCGGTGCCGGTTGTGGCACCGTGGTCCTCTGGCGCAACCTTGACCGCGTGCTGCCCGAAAGCCGCCCCGACGGCGGCTGGGCACGCAGGCGACTCGACAGCTACGCCCGAAAGACCGCCGATCACCTCGCCGTCGTCTTCCACCGGTTCCTGGAAGGACTACCCGACGGCCGGAGGGTTGTCATCTCGGTCAACGGAGAGAAGGTCCGTCCGTGGAATCCATTCGCTCCTGACGAGGAGCACCGACGCGAACTGCCCGTACAACAGTTCGAGATCAGCATCGGCAGCTCTTCCGGTGTCGTACACCTCCGACGCTTCGTGCTTCCCGCGCGGACTCGCTTCTCGTCACCCGACGAGTTCGAGCGCCTGTCCGGACCATTGAGCTGGAACCGCCAGCAGGGGCTTTATGTCTATCGCGCCAACCGCCTGGTCCAATGGGGCGGCTGGGCCGGCGTTCGCGGTATTGACGAGCACACCAAGCTGGCCCGCGCATCACTCGATTTTGACACCTCACTCGACCCCGCATTTAACATAAATGTTTCCAAGATGAGGGTCTCGATTCCACCGCAGCTCCGCCAGATGGTGACAGCTTCGGTCAACGAGCTGTGCACCGCGGCGAACGCCGCCTACCGCAGTTCACCCCATGGGAATCCTCCTCCGCATCGCGAGAAGCCGCAGAAGTCGTCAGCGCCGAGCACGGACCTGGCACTGGCTGGTCTCGCTCTTCGGTCAGCGGCGGTCCAGGCGGGTCATTACGAGGCCCTGGAGTCCATCCTCGCAATTATCCGCCGCGACGCCCCGGAGATCGCGTCCGCCCTCGGGATGGCCGCATCCGAATAGGCGAAGTGCGCAGTGCGGGTCCGCGGAGGAACTCCGCATGAGCCCGAGCGAAGGCCGCCCGGCCAGTATTCGCGTGTCACGGATCGATTTGGGAGACCGGCTCAGAGGTCGCGGTGTAGAAGGCGTGGATCACCTTGGCGTTGAGGTCGCACCACACTTCCGACGTCGCCCCGATCTTGACCGCCTTACCTTTGTGATGGTAACGAAAGTGGTTGTCGAGTCTTTCACAGTCGATGGAGGAGAAGAAGTAGTCGCTCCCCCCGCCTTGGCACCCGACCTTTACTCCTCTGTGCCCTTCGCTGCCCACCTCAAGGTCGACCGTGCAGTCGAGGTGCGCCGTGTCAGTCGGCAGGGGAAACAGAGTAGCGGTGGCGATCCCGGCCGAGGTGCTGCTGACGGATGGCGTCGCCTGCCTGCCCCTGGAGCCCTTCGCACTGTCCAGGTATCCCCACGCGAGCACAGTCAGCGCGATCAGCGCACCGGCGATGACAAGGCTCACAAGCGGACCCGGAGGGCGTCTCAAGCCCTTCCGCGCAGCACGGAGCGCCGGCCCGCTGGCCGGAAACTCCGGAGCAGAGCTGATGCCGGGAGACGCGTGCAGGACGGGGGGTATCAGGGTGTTGGGAAAGGCGGGTTCGGCGAGGGGCTTGGCACGTCCTGTCAGCGTGGCACTGATGCCGTCCAGCAGCCTGGCACGGGTGGCGTCGGCGTCCAGGCCGTAAAGGTCGAACGAGACGACCCCGCCGAGGAGGGTGGGGCGGGGGCAGTCCTCGATGCGGATCGGGATGACTTTGCGGGCCTGCCCGCGAGGGTCGGAGMGGAACGCGGCCTCCCATTCCGCACGCCCGTAGACCGAGGTGAGATAAGCCTGGGAGAGGAGCGCGATCACGCTACGGCTGCTGCGTACTCCTTCGTCCATGCGGCCCATCCAGTGATCGCCGGGAACCATGTCCCATGCCTGGATCAGCACCCGGTAGTCCTCGTCTTCGAGCTGCCAGGCGATCCACTCCGCCCAGGCGCGATCCGAGGCGGTGTAGGAGACGAAGAAATCCCAGCTGTCTCCATGCTCCTGCGTGCTCACAACTGGCCAGATTGCCACAAAGCGCCACCAGCCCCGAGTACGCAGTCCATCTACCCGACGGCGTTCTGGCGGCGTAGTTGAACCGGACGGCTCCGCGTTGTCGCTGTACCCGGTCCGGCGAATCTTCGCGTGGGTGGCAGGGCGCCTGCCTACCCCTCGCGTTGGCCGTCGCCGCTGACCACCGTCGGCCGGTGACCACCCGCACGGCGGGCCCCGGGACGGGCGATCATGGCGCCCGTGGTCCCTGGTCTTCTGCGGGCTTGCTCTGGGCGCGATAGTCCTGGACGGCGCGGTTGACGTAGGTGAGGAGTTCCGGGTTCATCCGGTGCAGCGCTCGGCGGTCGTACCAGCGGACGATCAGTGCGCCCAGGGCGAGCCAGCAGAGCAGCCCGATCGCGGCGGACACGGCGCCGCGGGTCAGGCCCGCGTCGGCCTGGGCGTCGAAGTACAGGATGGCCCGGTCGCCGGCGAGGATCTGCCGCAGCGGCTCGGCCTCGCTGAGCAGCCGGAAGAAGCCGGGCAACGCTTCGATGGGCACCGTTCCACCGGCCGATGCCAGACCGGCGTAGACGAACAGCAGGAGCGCGACCAGCTGCCCGGGGGTGCCGAGCGCCGCGAAGAGCACGATCGTCCCGGCGGCGACACTGGCCGCGCACAGCCAGGAGAAGACCCACAACAGCAGCGGATGGGGGGCGTCCATGCCCACCGCGCCGGCTCCGATCGCGATCATCAGGCCGGTGACGACCGCAGTCAACGCCGCCGCCATCACCCATTTGATCAGCAGGGTTCGCCAGCGGCTGATCGCTTTCGGCTGGAGCTGGGTCCAGCGGGGTCCGACCTCGGAGGTGCCGTAGCCGAGGGCCGCGTCCACCGTGGAATGCAGGAGGGTCCCGACGAGGAATCCGCACATGAGGGTCAGCAGGGCCAGGTAGAAGGCGCTCAGGCCGAGCGCGCTGTTCGCGGGCGGAGGGTGGAACTGGCTGGTGGTGACCGTCACCGGGTTCGCCAGGAACGCCTGCGTCGCCGCGCCACCAGCGCCCGCACCCGCAGTCGCCGCACCGCCAGTCGTCGCGGTTCCGGCGCCGGTCGAGGCCCCGGCCGTCGTGTCGGCCGCCGCGGTGAGCTGAGCGCTGATCGTCCGGGAGGCGGCGGCGAGGGCGGGCTGCAGGACGCCGCTGGCCAGGCTCACTCCCAGCGTGCCGGCCCGCGGGTTGGTCAGCAGTTGGACCGATCGGTCTCCTGTCCGGGTAGCCGCGCCCCCCGATGCCCCAGCTGCCGGCAGGCCGGCCTGGGCCAGGAGCGAGGCGGTGAAGCCGGGCGGGATCACCACGGTTGCGTAGGCCCGCCCGCGGCTCATGGCCCGTTCCGCCTCCGGCAGGGTGACGGGTTCCAGCCGTAGCCGGCGGGACACCTCCGGGCTCGCCTGCAGACCGGCCTCGATACGCGAACCGATGTCGAGGTGCTCTGCCCCCAGCGTGGCGCCGCGGTCGTTGTTGACCACCTCGACCGGCAGGCCACGCACATGGCCGAGGGGGTCGACCGCCGACGCGAGGTACAGCGCGGTCATCGCCGAGACGACGACCGAGGCCAGGATCAGCGGCAGCACCCACACGGCGCGTTCCCGCAGCAGGTCATGCACCCGAACCGGGAAGTCGTCCCGCGGCGGCGTTGCGTCCTTCGGAGCCAACAGCCTGTCTCGATTCGCTCAGTCCCCGTGGGCCACACGATATGTGGGCCGCCAGCAGCCGCTGCGAGTACACCAGGGAGTACTGGACGATCTGTGCACGATCACTGAACCAGGCGATCCCGTTTCGGCCGCTCTTTGGCAATGGCGCACACGGATGCGCGGCTTCCTCGGGTGGAGGAACATCGCGCAGACAAGCCGTCAGATGTCGTGGCGACTAGAACGGGCCCATCATCCACGCAGTTTGGCCCGATGCGTTCCGTGCGGCCTGATGCGAATCAACCGAAGTGGAATCGACTCCTGCCCTCAGCATGTCCTGCGGGGTGGCCCGCAGCCGCCGGACCGCCCGTCCACGCAGGACGAGAGCCACGAAGACGAAGAGCAACAGGAAACCGATCAGTACGAGCCCCATGGCAAGCCTTCCCTCTGTTACGGCTGAATTCGAGGTTTCCAGATCTCGCGGCCGAAGACAACGACGCGGACCGGAATCCGACAGTGCCTGCCCGAGATCCCGTCGCGGGCAACCGTGATCTCGTGCACTGGTCGCCGATATCGTCGACGGCGGCCGGGACCAACGCGAACGCCCGCTGAAGGAGCTCGGCCCCCGGGCCCTCCGGCCGAAGCCGGCGTTGCGTCTGAACACCGCCGCCCGCCGGGCGTGTGGGCGGGAGTCCGCCAAGGTACCGATCCCGGCCGCCCGGGCCCTACAACGATCGGGCCCGTCCCACGAGGCGGCATGAACACGACAACCGTGATGTAATTCCGGCACTGACCATCCTCGGCGGGAGGGGTGTTGAGCAGGATTGTCGAACCGCTGATCGCCTCGCTGGGAACTCTCGTCGGGGTGGCCACCGGCGGGATCATCGCCAGCCGGGCGCAGACCGTCACCTGGCGGCGGGAGGAAGCCGGCCGCGAAAGGGACACCCGCCAGTCGGTCTATGCCAGGTTCATCTCCTCGGCTCGTGAGTGGCGCGCGGTCGTACAAAGCGATCAGGTGGTTGTCCGGGAGGGCGGCAACGTCGCCCGCGGGCGGCACGCGGACGGCGGCCCGGCGCAGGTGGAGACGCTCAAGCTGCAGATCGAGATCAGGCTGGTCGCCCGCCACCGGGAGACCGTCGACCGGGCCGCGGAGGTCGTCGACGCCATCCGCCAGGTCGCGAAGGCGCGGCCCGGGCACGAGCCCGGCCAAATTCCCGACATCCTGATCGCGGCCTGCCGCCAGGCGGAGCGCGATTTCCTCGACTCGGCCCGGGCCGAGCTGGGAATCCCACCCGTCGACGCAGGGCCCGGCGAGCCCAGCTGAATCTGACCGGGCCGGGCCTGGGCACATTGTGCGGGTGGGCGGCCGGAGCCGAACCAGCTTCAGGTGAACGACTGTCGGCGATGCCGGCTGGCCTGGCGTTGGTGGTAGCGGACCTTGCGGAGCAGGCCCAGGGCCTCGGTGTCGTCGGGGGTGATCGCGAGGGCCGCGGCCAGTGCCACGGCCGCCTCGTCCCACCGGCGTTCGCGCGCGGCCCGGACGGCCTCGTTGAACCGGTGGTCCGCGAGGTCCTGCACGGCGACCAGCGCGGACAGGTCGCCGCGGCAGGCGGGGCAGCGGGCCACCAGGCCGGCGAGCCGGCCGCCGCACAGCGGGCAGACCACCGGCGCGCCAGAGGCCACCGGCACACCCGGAACCACCGGCTCACCAGGAACCACCGGCGCACCAGGGGCCACCGGCGCACCAGGGGCCACCGGTGCGGCCGGGAGCACCGGCAGGTCCGCCGTCACGGGGTGCGCCCGCCGCGCAGGTTGAGGAAGATCGTGCCCTCTGGCACCGGCATACCGAGCTTGCGGATCGCGGCCTGCAGCGGGCGCACGGTTTCCTCGTAGATCTGCAGGAGCTGGCTCGCCGCGTCCGGCCGATRCAGGGCCACCGCGAGCGCCCGCTGGCTGGCCTTCGTCAGCTGGTCACGCAACCGGGCGGCCTCGGCGGCCGGGGCCGTGGCCGGCAGGACGTCCAGCAGGTGCCCCACCTTCAGGAACTCCAGCTGCAGCGCGTCCAGGATCTGCTCCACCGTCAGCTCCGGATACCCGGTCAGCCGGTGCAGTGCCCCGATGCGCTGGTCGAGTGCGTCGTTGGCAAAGGCCCAGGCCATCGCCTGGTCCTGCTCGTAGGCCGCCCGGCCCTCGACTTCGAGCTTGGCGACCGCGGCGCGGAACTCCTGGGCCGTCGTCGGGTTGTCGACGCGCGTGATCTGCCTGCCGGCCAGCGCGAGGTCGCGTTCGAAATCGGCGAGCCGCGGCCGCAGATGCGGCTTGTCCGTGCCGAAGGCCGCGGTGGAGACCAGTGTGCCTGCCTCCAGCAGCCGGTGATGGGTCTGGGCCTGGTCCTGGGCCTCGTCGAGCAGCGCCGCGACGTCGTAGAGCAGGTCGTCGATCTCGGTTCCCGCCAGGTTCGCGTCGGCCTGGGCGAGTTCGCTGCGCGTGCTGTTCCATCGGGTGCGGACGTCCTCGAAATCCATCCGCAGCCGCGACCAGTCCGGGACCTCCCGGCGCGGGATGTCGATCAGGGCCGCGACGCGGGACTGGACGGAGGGCACCGACGCCTCGGCCCGGATCGTCCACCCGGCCTGGAACTCGAGGATCACCTCGACGGGCGTCCCGACCGGGAGCTTCGCGGGGAGGTCGTCGACGAGGATCTCCCCGATCGGCACCCGCCCCTCGAACAGCTGTACCCGCAGCGCCGTGCCCTGGCTCGCGGTCTCGAGCCGCAGCGAGGCCCGGTAGGGCAGGGTGGCGCCGCTGAGGGCCACCGGGTGCAGGCCGCCGCTGAGCTGGATCGAGAAGTCGTGCGCCAGCACGTCCCCGGGTGGGGTGTCGTCCAGCGTCATCTGGCCTTCGTCGTAGCGGATCACCAGGCGCTGCGAGCCGATGTCGGCGCCGCCGCCGTCGAGCACCGCGATGGTGAACCCGTTGTCGCCCGGGCGCAGCGGGACGTCCTCGAAGACGAAGTCACCGTCGGGCCCGCTGGTCGTGCGCAACTGGAACGTGGCGTCGTCCGAGAGCAGCAGCACGGTGAGCCCGGCGGGGTCGCCGACCGGCCCGCCAGCGAGGTCGCCTGCGGGGTCGCCGACCGGCCCGCCGGCCCGGATCCGGCCGGTCACATCGGTCGGGGAGAAGCTGGCGTCCGGCGGGTCCAGCTCGAGGATGCCGCCGCGCCGGGGCACGGCGGCGGCTCTGAGCGCCGCGCCGATGGCCACGGCCAGGTCGGGATGCAGCAGCCGGGGTGGACGTCCGAGATGCTCGGCCAGCAGCTCCGCGACTCGCGGGATGCGCGCCGAGCCGCCGACGAGCACGACGTCGTCGAGGGCCGCGAGGGTGCCGCCGGCGCGAGCGACCCGCTCACGGGCACCCGCGAGCGAGCGGTCGCAGCTGACGAGCGTCTGGCGCAGCTTCGCGTCGATCATCGCTTCGAAGGTGCCGCGCTCCAGCCCGAGGTTGAGGTTCATCAGCTCGCCGCGCCGGTCCGTCACGTGCTGGCTGACGATCTCGGCGTACCCGGTGCGGGAGAGCTCCTGCTTGGCCTCCTCCGCGAGCGCCAGCAGGCTGGTGTAGACGGCGAGGCTCGCCGGGTCGTCCGGGTCGGTGGACAGGTCGTACTCGGGCAGCTCGTCGCGCATCCAGCTCACGATCCGGCGGTCGAAGTCGTAGCCGCCGAGGTAGCGGTCGCCGTCGAAGGCGAGGGTCTCGAAGCCCTCCGCGGGGTCCCAGCGCAGCACGGAGGTGTCGAAGGTGCCGCCGCCGAGGTCGTAGACGAGGAACGTGCGGGGCTCGACCAGACTGGAACTGTTCTCCCGGGCGTAGGCCATCGCCGCGGCGACCGGCTCGACGAGCGTCTCGACGACCTCGAGGCCGGCGAGGCGGCCCGCCTCGGTGGTGTCGATCTTCGCCTGGGTCTCGAAGAACGCCGGCACGGTGACCACCGCCCGTTCCACCGGCACACCGAGGACGTCCTCGGCGAGTGCCTTGAGGTGGCGCAGCACGTGCGCGGACGCCTCCACCGGCGTGAGCGTGGCGTACCCGGCCGCGATCGGCGAATCCGTGCCCATGCTGCGCTTGAAGAACATCGCCGGGGGCCGCCTGGAGGTGCGGGCCTTCGCCTTCGCCCGCATGCCGACGAGGACGGTGCCGTCCTCGTCGACCCAGACGACCGAGGGTGTGGTCGGCGAGCGGTCCGGGTTGGTGATCACCAGGACGTCGCCGACCCTGCGCAGGCGCCGCTGCTCGATCAGCGCGTCGAGGTTGGCGACCGCGGTGTCCGCGGGGATCGCGACGGCGCTGTTCGTGGTTCCCAGGTCGATCCCGACGACGACGCTCATGGTTTCGCCTTCCTGTTCCGCAGGGTCGTCTCTGTCTCGGAGGCCGTGCGGGCGCCCGCGGATGTCGCCGGTTCCGCCGCGGGCTCCGTCACCGCCCCCGCCCCCGCCGCCGCTCCAGCCGCCGGTTCCGCCGCCGGTTCGGCCGCGGGCTCCGCCGCCGGTTCAGCCGCCATGCCGAGCTGGACCTGGGCTCGTTGGGCGATCTCGCCACCCGCCAGCAGCACCGCGGGGCGCAGCGCGCGGACGGCCACCAGACCGGCGGGGTCCGCACCTGACGGGGCGTAGGTGACATCGACGAGGCGCCCGCGTTCGAGCTCCGGGTAGCCCACACCGGTGGGGTCGACGACCGTCGTCTCCGCCAGATCGAACGCACGTTCGAAGCGACGGGCGAGGGCGGCGAGCAGATCGAGCTCGGCTGCCAGGCCGCCCGCCCGCAACATCGGTTCCTGAGCGGCGAGGAAGCCGCGCAGTTCGTGCAGCGCGTTGGCGGTCTCGACCGCGAGCACGCGGTGGCGGGCACGGTGGACATCCACAAGGCGCCGAGCCCGCTCGCGTTCCTCCCGGCGGGTGCTGCCCTGAGCCGCGAGGAGCTGGTAGACGACGGTGCGGACCGAGTCCGCCGGTGCGGCGGCCGCCGTCGGCCGCTCACGTTCGTCGATGTCCATCGAACGCGGGACGGCCCGTGCCCAGCGCGGTCGTTGGCGCTGGATGGCCGCGGCGCGCGTGACGCGCCCGCGTCTCACCGCGGCCCGTCCTCGTCCGAGTCCGACAGCCCGTCCGGCCAGAGCTCGTCCCCGGTGGCCATGGTGGCGGTCAGCAGGGTGCGCAGCGCGAGAAGGTGCAGGTCGTCGGCTGTGACAGTGATGTCGTTCGCCCCGTGGGCCCGGCCCGATGGCACGGGCAGCGCTCGGTGGCGCGCTGTCAGGTCGTTCACGATGGCCTCTTCCTGGGCCGGATCATGGGTGAGCAGTTCGGCCCACAGCCTTCCGGCGACGCCGGAGATCTCCTCCCCGGCGCTGTTGATCTCCGCGACGCTCACCACCCGGCCGAACAGCGGGTAGCGCTCGGCGCCACGCTCGATGCGTGCCCGGCGCCGGCGGATCCGCAGCCGGATCTCCGCCCGGTCCGTGACCTCCGGCGGCAGGTCGAGAACCTGGAACGCGGTCGCCCGGTAGGGGTTGCGCAGGTCTGCCCACTCCCAGGGGTTGTCCGCGGACGGGCCGCCAGCCGCCGAAGCCGCTCCGCCAGCCGCCGACGCACCGCCAGTCGCCGACGCACCGCCGGCCGCGGACGCGCGGGCCGCCCGGGCCCGCCGCCTGGCGGTGGCGGCGCCCGGGGAGGCTGGGAACCGCCAGCCGAGATGGCTCAGCAGCGGTTCGACCTGGTCGTAGGGATAACCGCTCCGGGTCAGTTCCGGATCCAGCTCCAGAGCTTTGCGGAGGTGCTCGGTGGCCAGGCTCAACAGATGGTTCCGGGCCGTGTACGCCGACCAGGTCGAGGCGTCCTGCAGCACCGACATCCCGGCCCAGGCCTGCAGCCGGGCCAGTTCGAAGTCCAGCCGTGCGTGTGCCGGGCCACGGGCGTCCCCGTCCGGCGCGGCGACGTCGGCGGACAGTGCCGCGAGCAGCGGGGCAGCCAGTTCCTCCGCCCGTTCGAGTA
Organism: Frankia sp. CcI49; assembly: GCF_001983215.1. Lineage (NCBI taxonomy): Bacteria > Bacillati > Actinomycetota > Actinomycetes > Frankiales > Frankiaceae > Frankia > Frankia sp. CcI49. The sequence continues at coordinate 201,308 of NZ_MOWP01000007.1, read as the reverse complement.
CCGGCGAGATCCGTGCCCAGCCGCCCTTTCGGCGCCCCTCGTTCTCGAACCATCTGCGGCAGGCGGTGAGCAGCGCGCCGCACAGATGGGCGTTGGTCGGGTCGGCCACGAACCACGGCGCGGCCTCGTCGAGGACGAGCGCCGGCGACTCGGCCTCCTCGAGTGCGAGGGCACGGGCGACAACGTCGCGTACCAGCCGCGCCCGGGCCGCATCGACAGCTCCCGACGGCAGCCCGGATCCGATGATCAGCGCGACGTGCCGGCGGGCCGCGTCGGGCTGCGGAGACTGGCCGGTGACCAGCCGCGCGGCCAGGGTCACGTGCGGGCCGAGCAGGTTGTGGGCGAGCACCTCCCGGGCGGTGGCCACCGGGCCCGCCACGGCGCCGGCGCCGTCCGCGCCGGTCGCCGCCGCCAGCCGCTGCCCGAGCGCGTCCCAGAACGGGTCGTCGCCGAGGACCTCGCCCCAGAACCGCAGCGCCGCCTGCCAGTGGTCGAAAGCCGCCGGGTCCCCCGCGGCCTCGAGGTCGTAGGCCCGGGCATGGTGCGCGACGGCCAGGTGGTGTTGGTCGCCTGCGCCAGCGCCCTGCTCCCAGTGGCGCTGTGCCTGTTCCGTCCAGGGCTGGAGCTGCCCGTCGACGGTCAGTGCGAGGTAGGCCGACCGGTTCCTGACCGCGTCGGCGATGCGGCGGGCGAGCAGCCCCGACGGGCCCCCGACGACATAGGGCGACGTGACCGCATCGCTGCCCACCAGGAGCAGCGCGTCGTCCCATCGCCCGGCCCGCAGCGCCTCCGCCGCGTCACCCAGAATCCGGTACGCCTCGCCGCTCAGGACGTCCATGATCGCCGCCCTGGCCGGCTCCAGATGCTCCGGCCGGCCGGCGAGCTGCCTGACCAGCTGGTCGGCCAGCGCAGGATCACCGCGGGTCGCCAGGGTGACCACAAGCGCCGGCCGGACGACGCAGCGCTCAGCCCAGTCGTGGCCGTCCTCGCCCACCACGGCCCGGATCAGGTCGGCCAGCGCCGCATCATCGCCGGTCAGCACCGCGAGGAGCAGCCGCGCGGCGCGGTGCACAACCCGCTCGGCCGAGCCACGCGCCGGTTCCTCCACGGAGGCGCAGCTCCGCAGTGCCTCGATGGCGGCCTCCGGCTCACCGGCACAAAGTCGCGCGACGCCCTGCCAGAACCGCCCCTGCGGCGTGGCCGCGGCCGCCCGGCCAGCCGAGGCGAACCAGCGCAGCAGCGTTCCGGCCGTGCTGGCCGGCTGCCCGAGGAAGCTGTCGAGTTCGCGGTACAGCTCCTGTTCGGCGTCTACCGCGTCGTCCACGCCGTCTATGCCGTCCACGCCGTCTTCTATGCCGTCTACGCACTTCGCCGGGCTCGGGCTGTCGCCGTCGGGCGGTGCCGCGTCCGCCTCCGCCGATCGGGCCAGCCGCCTCGACGACGTCAGGCTGCCTGCCTCGACGCCCCGCCGGTAGCAGGATGTCGCCCGGTCGAGGTCGCCGCCTTTCCTGACCAGGTCCCCCAGCACGGTCCACCGGTCAGCGGTGCGGATGCGAATGCCGAACGGCGGCGGGTCGAGCACGGCGAGCAGCTCCCAGCCGGCACCGGTGACCGCGCCGTCGGCGGTGGCCAGCGCGACGAGGTCGGCGCGCAGCCTGCGAGCGGCAAGGAAGCGGAACAGCCGCGCGGGCGCTCCCCCATCTGGTTTGGCCAGCGCTATGACAAGCCAGACGCGCAGGTCGAACCCCACATGGTTGAAGCGCGCGCTCAGCTTTCGCCAGATGCGCTCGAAGGCCTCGCGGTCCGGTGCGGCCGTCCACCTACGCAGGAGCCCCAGGAGCACTTCGGCATCGCCGGACGCCGCGATCCTGGCCGAGGAAGGCAGGCCCGACCGGGCCGATGCGGTGAGCCCCGCCGCCAGGTCGACGGCGACCATTCTCAGCCAGTCACCCGCGAGCTTTCCGTCGGCGGGCGGCCCACCGCCAGATTTCTGGTTTTCTCCGTGCACCCCGCGCCACCCCCAGGTATTTCTGGCACGTGTCAGTAGCTGGACCGCCGATGCAGCGCCGGGACAGATGAATGGTTCCGAGGTTGAAATGACGGCCCTGCGGCGATCTCGAGGAGTTGATACGTCAAGAAACGGACTTCCGCTGTCGGCCAGCCGACACCGAGGAGGAGGGTGAATTCGACGTGCAGCTCACGGGTGCGAGAAGAACCATCGTCGGCCCTCGAGGAAAGGCCGAACAGGCGGCTGGTCCCCCGATGCCATCTCTGTGGCTGCCACGAGGCGTCGCTCATCGACATCGCCGGCCGGCAACCTGCGGACACGGGCCCGAACAGACACTGCTCCGCTGAACTGCGCCCCTCTCGCGGGTTCCGCTCGACCCGTGAGAGGGGCGATGAACCGGGGCTCGCGTTTGCTACGCGCCTACCGGAAACGGTCAGGTCACCGCGGCGGGCTGCACCAGGGTGTTCTGGCGGCGGATGATCCACCACCGCCCGTCTCGTCGCTCAAGGACATACAGCGCGTTCATCTCCGGTGGCTCTCCGGCGTCGGCCGCGGAAGGCGTCGCCCAGGCGTTCTTGTGAGCCACCGCGATGTCCGCGGAGAGCAGGGTGACGTCGGTGAGTCTGTAGTGCGCGGTCGCCGCGTGGAGCGCGCCGCCGCGGGCGAGGCCCGCACGGGTTGCCGAATCGATCTCGTCACGCCCTCGCAGGACGGTGCCGAGGGCGTTCGCGACGAGCGCGTCGGACGCGATATGGCGCATCATCAGCTCGGGGTCGTTGACGTTGAAGCCATGCTCGATATCAGCCAGGATGCTCCGGACAGCGGCCTGGCCCTGATCGGCATGCGTGGATTCCACCTCGTCGGGAGACCGGGCACCCTCGGCATCGGTGGTACTGGCGGGCGCTGTGGTGTTCTGGCCGACGGCGATAAACCATTGGCCGTCGCGGCGACGCCAGACATAGCTCGGGCGTCCCACCTGCGGTGGCGACAGCGGCCGACCGTCGGCCGTGAGGTATTCCTGATTGACACCGGTAAGCACGACATCTGGCGTGATGAAACTGAGGTGCTCGACGTCGTAACGCACCGACAGGTCACCCGCGAAAGCACCGGGGAGAACCTGGCGGGTGAAGGCGGAAATGGCGTCGTACCCGATCAGGCGGACGCCGCCACCGGTCACCCAGACCGCGTTCTCGTCGAAGAGAGCGAGCGTGGCCTCGACGTCCTCGGCTCGCTGTGCGCGTTCGAGCTCGGCGACACGTGCCACGAGTTCCTGTACATCGGAGGTGGGCGACTTGGGCGGGGCGATGGTAGGTGTCATGACCTGAAGTCGACGACATCAAGTTCACTTGAGGTCAAGGGGTGACCGTGGCGGGCGTGCCGCGAGGGACGCGGTGTGCCTGAGGCTCTCGTGGCCGTCAACCACGACATGCCTCCGGCAGAGGCTCAGTCAGGTACCGGTGCCGTAGGCGGTGACGGTTTCGGCCAGGACGGTCTCGAGGGGGGTCGGGGCGAGGCCGAACGTCCGCTCGGTGAGCGCGGAGTCGAGCAGATCGGGCCGATCCAGGGAGTACATCATCTCGATCACCTCCCGCATGATCGGATCCGCGGCTCCGATCGCGGCAAGCTGATCGGTGGAGATCGCCGTCAGCGCAGGTGCAGGTCCCCCGGCGGCGGTCGTGAGCCGCGTGGTCAGCTCCCGTACGGACAGGGCCGCGGTGGAGGGCACGTGCCAGGCCCGTCCCCACGGGCGGTCGTCACCGGCCAGGGCCACCGCGGCCAGGGTTCGTGCGACGTCCCCGACGTAGGACCAGGTTTTCGGGGTGTCCAGGTCGCCGGGGAAGGCTGCCGGCTCGCCGCGCAGGACAAGGGGCGCCACCATGAAGTTGTACAGCGAACCGGCCCCCGCGCCGAGGAACGCACTGGCCCGGACCTCGGTCACGCGGACTCGACCCGCCCGATGCGCTTCGAGCGCCTCGGTCCACATCCGGGCCCGTACCCGGCCTTTGACCGATACCGGCGCCATCGGCAGGTCTTCGGTGAAGCGACCGCTGACGATGCCGTAGCCGTAGGTGTTGCCCATCATCACGTAACCGGCGCCGGTGCGTTCGGCCACGTCCAGCAGCGCCGTCGCCAGCGGTGGGAACTCCTCCGGCCACCGGTCGTACGGTGGCACGGCGGTGTTGATCAGTGTCGTCGAACCCTCGGCGAGACGGCTCATCGTGTCGGCATCGGTCGCGTCGGCGGCTATCCGCTCGATCAGCGGGTGCTCGGGGCCGCCCCCGCGCCGGCTGACCAGTCGGACGCGTTCGCCCCGCCGGGCCAGCAGTTCGGCGGTGGGGGCTCCGGTGCCACCGGCACCGGTGATCACATGCAGCGGCATCATTTTCGTCTTCCACTCGGCGGGCCCGCGCGGGTTCGCGGGTGCCGTCCCACCTTGCTGCCCGCCGGAAACGTACGGTAGTGGCCTGAATGCCACGTAGCCCAAGGATCAGGCCATGCTTCGGATCGTCGTCGTCGCCGTCCCGCCGGTCACCACTCTTGATCTCTCCATCCCGACGGCGGTGTTCCCGGCCGCGACCGTCGACGGTCAGCCGGGCTATGAGGTCGTGATCTGCACGGCCGAGCCCGGGATCGTGCCGGCGTACACCGGGCCCAGTGTCGTGGTGGAGCACGGCCTCGACGTGATCGACAGCGCCGACACCGTAATCGTCACGGGCACCGGAGCCCGCGCGCACGCCGGCGAGCGGGTCCTGGACGCGCTGCGGCGGGCTGCGGGCGGCGGCCGTCGCCTCGCCTCGATCTGCACGGGTGCCTTCGTGCTGGCCCAGGCCGGGCTGCTCGACGGTCGCCCGGCCACCACGTACTGGCAGTACTCCGACGAGATGCGCCGCCGCTTCCCAGCCGTGGACCTGCGGCCGGACGTCCTGTACGTCGACGACGGGGCGATCCTGACGTCCGCCGGTCTGGCCGCCGGCCTCGACCTGTGCATTCACCTGATCCGGCGGGACTACGGGGCGGCGGTCGCCAACGCCGTCGCCCGAGCCGCGGTCGTCGCGCCGATCCGTCCCGGCGGCCAGGCCCAGTTCATCGAAACGCCGCTGCCGCCGGAGAACGGCACCTCGCTGGCCGAGACCCGCGCCTGGGCATCGGAACGCCTCGCCGAGCCGCTCACCCTCAGCCGCCTCGCCGCCCACGCCCACACCAGTACCCGTACGCTCACCCGCCGGTTCCGGGAGGAGACCGGTCTGAGTCCGTTGCAGTGGTTGCTGCACCAGCGGATCGACCGGGCTCGTGAACTCCTCGAGGCGACGGATCTGCCGATCGCCGCCGTCGCCCGGCAAAGCGGCCTGGGAACCCCCGAGTCGCTGCGCCTGCACCTCCTGCGCCGCAACGGGCTCACCCCCAGCGCCTACCGCAGCACGTTCACCCGTATCGGACCGGCCCCGAGCTGACCTGACCCGACCTGACCTGACCTGACCCGCTCCGCCGGTCAGCGGTCGCCGAGGTTCAGGTCGCCCGAGGTCGGGCCGAAGCGTTCGGCCAGGAACCGGCTCTGGACGGCCAGCCGTTGGGACGCGTCCCGGGCGGCCGACGTCGTGACGTCCTCGGCGGCGGTGGCCAGCAGCGTGAGCTGCTCGAGCAGCAGCTCCCTGGCGGTGAGCCGGCCGTCGACCAGATGGCTGTCGGCGAACGCCCGGGGCAGCTCCAGGTAGGCCTCGACCGAGGTCGGCAGGTAGTCGACCACCATCCGCTCGACCACGAAGGTGTCCGGGGACCCGGTCTGCAGCAGCGCCGGGCGGTCGAGCAGGTCCCGCAGGTCCTGGGTGACCTTCCGGTAGGCCGTCTCGACATCCGGCGGCAGCTGGCCGAGAAAGCGCCGGTCGTGGGCGGTCAGGTCGGCCCGGAGCGTCTGCGGGTCGCGCGGCGGTGGCAGAGCGTCCGTCTGGCGCCTGGGTGGGGGTGCGACCAGCGCTCCGATCGCGTACAGGGCGCCCACCACGAACGGCCACTCGGGGACGCCGACGACGCCACCGAAGAACAGGCCGAGCCCGCCCGCCGCGGCGACGCAGCCGGCGAGGTTCTTGGCCGAGCCGGCGTAGTCCAGGGCCCGTTCGGCGAACGAGCGGCTGGGCCCGGCGGCGCGGCCGCGTCGCCTACTGGTAGCCACGGATCTCATTGAACACGTCCGGCAGCGACGTCGAACCGGCGTCGAAGACCGTTCCCCCGGTCACGTCGGCGATCTGCCGCAGTGCGTCCGGGTCGGCGTCGCCGAACAGCACGGTGAACGTCGGCACCGCCCGGGCGGCCGGCGACAGCGAACGGTAGTGCTCCAGGAAGTCGTCGGCGGAGGCGCCGGCCGTGTTCTCGCCGTCGGTCAGCAGGACCACAGAGGTGTAGTACGACCCGTCTCGGGCCAGGTCGGCGGCGGCCCGGTCGTAGGCGGCGCGCAGGGCCGAGTAGATCGCGGTGTCGCCGCCGGCGTTGAACCCGTCGACTGCCCGGCGGAGCTCCTTCAGCTCCGGCGAGTCCGGCGAGGGATCGGTGACGGCGAAGTCCCTGATCTGATTGACGCCGCTGTCGAACGGCACGAGGGTGATCTTCTCCCGGGCCCGGAAGCTGGTGAATCGCGCGGCCAGCGAGGAGTCCGCGCCGGTCAGCCCGATCAGGGCCGACCGCAGGTCGGAGATGCGGTCGCCCTCCATCGAGCCGGACAGGTCCAGCACGAAGATCGCGTGGGTGGGGGCGCGGAAGTGGTTGAGGTAGGCCAGGATCAGCTCGTCGGCGACGGCCGCCGTGCCCGGGAAGGGCAGCTCGACGTGGGTGTCCCCGGCGGTGAACCGGGTGTCCAGCGGCACCGTGGGGGTCGCCGGCCGGCGGCTGGTCTGCTCCTGCAGCCGCTGCTGCGTGGCCGGGCTGCGCAGCCAGTCGACGACCCGCTGGTAGGCGTCCCGCTTTGCCGGGTCGAGCAGCAGCAGCGGGTAGTCGGCGGTGATGATCCCGTCCTTCGGGAAGATCAGCTCCAGCGGTTCCCGCAGCCGGTTCGAGGCGTTCAGGGAGAGCAGCACCGACTCGTAGTTGATCATCGCGTCCAGGCTGTCCTGCCTGTCCACGTACGCGTCGTTCAGATAGCCGGAGCTGCCCGCGGTCAGCTTCTGCCCGGAGAAGAAGTCGGTCAGCTCCGCCGGCCTGATGTCGGCCGAGGTCAGGGCATCGGCCGTGCCGGCCAGGGCCGCCGCCACCCCGACCAGGGCCGAGAACCCGGAGTTGGACGACGCCGGGTTGGTCATGCCGTAGCGCAGGTTCCCGGCCCGGGCCGCGGCCGCGACGTCCTTCCAGGTCACGTTCGGGTTGCCGGACCAGCCGAGCTTGCGGGCCACCGACTGGCGGACACCGAGGACCACCGGCGAGCGCATGATCGAGGTGCTGGTGACGGCCGCGTCCGCGCCGCCCGGCAGCAGCCGCAGGTAGCGGTCCGAGGAGAACCAGGCCAGATCCGTACCGGCCTGGCGCCGGGCGATCCGGTCGGCTCCGTCCAGCGTCCCGGTGTAGGTGACGTCCAGCTTGACGCCGGTGTCGTGACGCAGGTCGGCGAGCAGCGGCTCGATGTCCTTCAGCTCGGACCCGGCCAGGACGGTCAGCGTGGTCTTCGGGCCGGCCCCGTCGGCCAGCGGCGGCTCCCCGCCGGAGCAGGCGGGCAGCGTGGCGGCGGCCGTCAGGGCCAGCACGAGGGCCCCCAGCCGGGCACGGATGCTCATCGGCCTCAGCTCCCCGCCGGCCCGGCGATGTCGGTGATCATTTTCTCCATGAGCTCATAGGTAGGCGGGTCGACGACGTCCACCAGTTCCGGCGGCTCCGGGATCCCGTTCTCCCGGGCGAAGTCGCTGACGTAGGACCGGTCGTCGGTACGGAAGCCGTGGTGGGCGGCCAGTTTCAGCAGGGTGGCGTTCCCGGTCAGGAGCTCCCCGAGGGCCTGGCCGCCGGCGCTGAGCCCGACCAGGGTGTGCTTCGAGTAGGCCGTCGGCGACGGGTACATCAGCACCATGTCGGGTGTCGTCGTCTTCGCCGCCTGTGCCGCCAGGAACTGCGCCTCGTAGATCATCACCATTGGCCGGGCGCCCATGCCGCCGCGCAGGTAGTCCTCGAACGGCCCCTCGCTGGAGCTTTCGGTGTAACCCTGCTTGGTGAAGGCAGGGGCCAACTGCCCGGCGATCGTCTCGGCGGTGGTCGGATCGGCGACGATGTCGTTCTTGTTCGCCACGTACGACAGGAGCGCGAGGTACATAGCGGCGGAGTTCGAGGTGCGCAGATCGGTGGAGGAGATGAGCACCGACTTGTCGGTCGAGAACACCGTGTTCCGGTCCAGCTGCGACCATCGGCGGTTCTGCTCCACCAGGTCCAGATACTTGGCCATGTCGAGCTGGTAATAGCGATCGCTGATTTTCTTCGCAAGGCCGTTGTCGACCAGCAGATCGGCGAGCTTCTGGAAGGTACCGATCGCCATCGGGCTGAAGAACGGCACGTAGCTGCGGCCGCGGGTGTCCTGGGCGATCCGGTCGCCCTGCGGTGCCCCGGACGGGAAGGCGAAGTCGTAGGCCTTCGGGTCCTTCTTCACCTCGGCCACGATGTCGCGGGAGCCCGCGTAGTCGACCTCGACGCGGTAGCCGGCGTCGGCGAGCGCCGCCGCGACAGCCGGGTCGTCGAATAAGGGCTGCTTCTCGGATCCGGCGATCCCCCGGAGCACGGTCAGATCGCTGCTGCCGTCCCCCGCGCCCGACCCCCGGCGGGAGACGACGACCGCAGCCACCACTCCCACCAACAGCACCGCCGCGAGCACCAGGCCCACGGCCCGGCGCGCCCCGTTCATGTCGTCTCCCCCAGCCGTGCCACGCACGCTCGCACGGGATTCCAGCCTCGCGCTCCCGTGCCACCACAAGGACGAATCCGATGATGCCGGGAGAGGCTTCGCAAAGCCTCCGCCAATCGTCAACCCGACTGCGCGGCGACAACACTCCACCTGGAGTTCATCCTGGCGTCGTGTGCCAGCCACCCTGACGGCGTCTCCGTCCTGATCACCCCGTCGGCACCTCCGCCGGAGGGGCGGATCATTCGCCGAGCTGTCGGAGCGCCTCCGCGGCCGCACCCGTTCAGGCGCCTGAACAGGTGCGTGTTCAACGGTCCGCCCGGCGACGCCTGCAGGAAGCTCCGTGAGCCCGCCGCGGGCATTCTCCTTCGACTTGCTATGGCCCGCCCGGCACCCTTTGGTCGTCCCGGGACTGATGATTAAATAACTGCAGAATCCGTCGGGGGGACGGAGCCGCCGAACAACTCTCCGACCTCTCCAGTCTCCCTTCAGGTCTCGAGGGAGATCATGGCAGAAGGCTCCGGCAGCCCGGGCAGCGTTCTGATCATCGCTGCCGCGGTCGTCACCGCCATTGGAACGCTGATCGGGGGCCTGGGCGCGGCCGGAGCTTTCGGCGGGGGCCGCCGCAGCCCCGTTACTGTCTCGCCGGTCGCCAACCAGCCCACGGTCACGGCGACACCGGCGACCGATCCACCGGTCTCCCCATCGCCGACCACGCCACCGACGACCAGACCACCGAGGACGACGACAACTCCGGCCACGGAATCATCCACCCCGTCGACGCGCCAACGGGCGTCGATACGCCTTGTCTACGAGGGCGATGTCTTCGGCTGCGGCCTGCGGCTGGCCGTGCACGTCGGCGGGCAGACCGTTTTCCCGTCGGGCCCCAGCTACGTCATGGAGAACGTCCGGACGGGAGAACAGGAATACTCCGTTCAGGGCACGATCTCCTGCCCGACCGCCGGCTTCTGCCAGGCTTCCGGAACCGGCACCATCGACGTCGTCGACGGCGAGTCCTACCGGGTTGGATGGCTCAACGTCGCCGTCGGGACATGCACGGTCACACTCACGTAGTGAGCCTGCCGCGTCCGGTCAGGACCCCACCGGGGATGACGCCGCGCGCAGGGTTTCGAGGATGGTCTCGACCGGCTGGGCGCCGGAGATTCCATAGGTGCGGTCAACGGCGTAGAACGGCACACCGCTGATGCCGAGCGCGCGGGCCTGTTGGATGTCGTCGCGGACGTCGTCGGCGTACGCGTCGCTGTCGAGGACCTCACGGGTTCCGTCGGCCGGCAGGCCGGCCTCGGTCGCGAGCCGAACGAGCGTGCCCGGGTCGTCGACGGCCGCGCCGTCTGTCAGGGTGGCGCCCATCAGGCGTTCCTGCATCGCCGCGGCGAGGCCGTGGGTGGCGGCGAAGTGCAGCAGTCGGTGCGCGTCGAAGGTGCTGGCGGTGACGGCCCGGTCAAGGTGGTAGGTCAGGCCTTCCTCGGCCGCCAGCGTGCTGACCCGGTCGTTCATGGCCCTGACCTCCGGCGCGGTGACGCCGTACTTGCGGGCGAGCATCTCGGAGGTCGGGATGTTCTCCCCGCGCGGCTGCGCCGGGTCCAGCTGGAAGCTGCGCCAGACGACCTCCACGTCACCGGCGTGCTCGTACTGGCACAGCGCCTTCTCCAACCGCCGCTTGCCGATGTAGCACCACGGGCAGACGATGTCGGACCACACTTCCACCTTCACGATTCCTCACCCTACGGCGCGGTACAGCCTGATCCGGCCCGCCCCGACGGCAGTGCCGCGGCACCGGACGACATCACCAGCCGGCTGCCAGCACGATCGCGATGAGATCTTCACAGGTTGTAGCCGCCGGAGACCTCGATGTCCTGAGCCGTGATCCAGCGGCCTTCCTCGGCGAGCAGGGCGGCGATCGCCAGGCCGATGTCATCGGGCTCTCCGAGCCGCCCGAGGGCGGTTCTGGCCGCGATCGGGGGGATCACCTCGGGGTGGCGCGCGAACGCGTCGTCGGCGATACGGGTCCGGGTGGCGCCCGGCGAGACCGAGTTGACCCGGATCCCCCGCACACTGAGCTCCTTGGCGAGATAACGGGTCAGGACGACCAGGCCCCCCTTCATCGTTCCGTAGGCCGAATAGCCGGGTTCCAGTCCGGAGAGATGGGCGGAGTTGCTCGTCGTGTTGACGATGGCGCCGCCGTCAGCCAGCAACGGAAGCAGGGTCTGGGTCAGGAAATAGGGGCCCTTCAACAGCACCCGCATGAGCTCGTCGAACATCTGCTCGGCGGTGTCCTCGAACATCGCCATCTGGCCGAACCCGGCGTTGTTGACCAGGAAGTCGAAGCTCTCCCGCTGCCAGGTCTCGCGCAGAGCCACGGCGACGGAATCCCGGAAGGCCGGGAAGTCCGCCGAGCAGCCGACGTCCAGGGGCAGTGCGACGGCCGTGCCGCCGTCTTTCTCGATCATTGACACGGTCTCCCGCCCGCCGGCCTCGTTGCCGTGGAAGGTGAGGATGACCCCCGTGCCGCGCCGGGCGATCTGGATGGCGGCGCTGCGCCCGATTCCGGAGCTCGCACCGGTGACAACCGCTACCCGCGGCGCGGGCCGGGCGGTCGCAGTGGCGTTGAATCCGTGGCTGAGAGGCATGGCTGCGCGGTCTCCGTGTTTCGCGGAGCTGTCGAATGCTCCTGGGATGTCGACCAACCCATCGAAACACCGCTACCTGCGATAACGTTAAACAGATCCTCGCGACCTCTTGCACGATCCTACCGAGACGGCGACTTTCGTTCGGTGTTCTAATCGGGTCATGGACCTCGGCGAGCTGCGTTCCCTGATCGCCCGGCACGCCCGCCCGGACATGACGACCGCCATCGACGGGGTCCTCGTCTCGAGGGTCGAGCACTCGACCGAGCCGGCGTCGGCGATGTCGGGCACGATGCTCGCCCTCGTGGCGCAGGGCGCGAAGCGGATCGCGCTGGGCGACCGCGTGTACGAGTACGGCGCCGGGCAGTACCTCGTCGCCTCCGTCGACCTGCCGATCACCGGCCAGTTCGTCGAGGCAAGCCCGGATCGGCCCTCACTCGGATTCGGCCTGGTCCTGAACCCCGCCACGATCGCCGAGCTCCTGCTGCGGGCCACCCCGGCGGACGTCCCACCCGCCGGTGGCGGTGCGCCGTCGGGGATGGCCGTCAGCGACGCGCCGTCGGAGCTCGTCGACGCGGTGGTGCGGATGCTGCGCCTGCTCGACCAGCCACGCGACCGAGCCGCGCTGGCACCCCTGGTCGAGCGGGAGATCCTCTGGCGTCTGATCACTGGCGAGCAGGGCGCCGTCGTTCGCCAGCTCGGCCTCGCCGACAGCAGCCTCAACCACATCGCCCGGGCCGTCCGCTGGATCCGGGACCACTACGCGCAGTCGTTCCGGGTCGAGGATGTCGCGCGGCAGTCCGGCATGAGCGTGTCCGCCTTCTACCGGAACTTCCAGGCCGTCACCGCGATGAGCCCGATCCAGTTCCAGAAGCAGATCCGGCTGCAGGAGGCCCGGCTCCAGCTCATCACCCACCCGGGCGACGTCACCGGCGTCAGCCACCGCGTCGGCTACGACAGCCCGTCGCAGTTCAGCCGCGAGTACCGCCGCCAGTTCGGCCTGCCCCCCAGCCAGGACGCCGCCCGCCTGCGCCACCTCACGCGACGTCCCACACCCGCCCTCGTCTGAGGCTCCGCGTGCGTGCGGGCCCTAGTGAGCCGCGGTGTCGTTCCCTGGCTGGTGTTGGTCCCGGGTTCCTGGGCCGAGCAGGTGTTGCAGCTCGCCTATGGCTCGCAGAAAGCTGTCGTTCGGGGTCGTGTCGGGATCGATGAGCCGGTGGAGGCGAAAGCCGTCCTCCATCGCGAGCAGCATCGCGGCTATCTGCTCCGGATCGACGCGGGTCTCTCCGGCGATGGCGCGAACGATGTCGGCGATGAGCCTGCGGCGGGCCCGCAGCGGTTCCGCGACCTCGGGCCGGCGCTCGGCCGCTCGCGCCGCGTAGAGGAGCAGCTCTATGTGCAGAAGCGGGGAGCGGCCGAGGGGGTCCTGGGTGCCGCGGTCCATCGCCGTCAGCGCCTGCACGAAGTCGGTGGCGGTGCGGTGTGCGATGAGCAGCTCGAGGTGGCGGCGCACGGTCTGCTCGACATGGTCGGCGAGCATCGCGGAGATGAGCTCGTCCTTGTTGTCGAAGTTGGAGTAGAAGGCGCCCCGCGTGAGGCCGGCGGCGGCCGCGATGGTTTCCACGCTCGCGCCACCGATGCCGTGCGCGTCGAAGACGTCCGCGGCGGCCTCGAAGAGCTGACGACGCGTCTGGTCTCTGGTGGGTCGCACCCGCGCTCTTGACACGAGCAACACGATACAAGTTAGCATCCATTCGATGCAGAACTGTACTGAGTTGCTGTTGGACCTGTCCGAGGTGACCGTGCGTTTCGGCGCCACGACCGCGCTCCACGGGTTCGACCTTCAGGTGGCACCGGGAGAGATCGTCGGCCTCGTCGGGCACAACGGCGCGGGCAAGACCACCTTCGCCCGGGTCGTCGCCGGGCTCGTCGCGCCGGCCGGCGGCACCGTCACGGTGGCCGGCACGACCCCCCGCCGCGCCCGCCCGGCCATCGGCCACGCCCCGCAGGAGCTGGCGCTTTACCCGACGGCCACGGCCCGCGACAACCTCCTGCTCTTCGCCGGCCTCTACGGCGTCGCGCGCGGCGAGGCACGGCGTCGAATTCGGCGGCTGGCCGCCGACCTCTCCCTGGATGACGTGCTCGACCGGCGGGTTCGCGACCTCTCCGGCGGTCAGCAACGCCGCGTGCAGGCCGCGACCGCGATGATCCACCGCCCGCGGGTGCTGCTGCTCGACGAGCCGACTGTCGGCGCCGACCCGGTCACCCGGGACGCGCTGCTGGGCACGGTCCGTGCCACCGCGGCCGCCGGTGCCGCCGTCGTGTACACAACCCACTACCTCCCCGAGCTGGAGACGCTCGACGCGACTCTCGCCGTGGTCGACCGAGGCCGGGTCATCGCCCGGGGCGACCGGCGCACGCTGCTGGCGGATGTCCCCGGGCACGCGGTCGTCACCTTCGACGACCGCGAGGTGTCCATCACGGACACCGATCCGGCCGCGGCCGTCATCTCCGCGATCGTCGACGGTCCTCACGCCGGGCGCCACCTGCGCTCGATCGAGCTGCACCCGCCGACCCTCGACGATCTCTACCGACACCTGGTCGCGCCGTGCACATGATCCGGTTTCGCGCCGAGGCGCGTCATCAGGCCGCCCTGCTGGCCCGTGATCCCGGCCCGTTGCTCGGCTACACCGTCATGGCGATCCTGCTCATGATCGCCACCAGGCCGCTCTACCGGACCCTCGACGGGTCCGGCGACGAGCAGGCCGCCGCCGGCATGTCGGTCATGTTCGCGCTGTTCGCACTGAAGGTCGCCGCCGCCCACCTGCTCAACGAGCGGATCTGGCGCACCTGGGACCGACTGCGCGTCAGCCCGGCCGGGTTCGGCGAGATCCTCCTCGCCAAGGCCGCTCCCCTGTTGGCGGCGATCGTCATGCAGCAGGCCCTCCTGCTCGCGTTCGCCGCGGTCACCTTCGATCTGCGCCCTCGGGCGGGTTGGTGGGCGCTCGCCGTGTGCGCCCTCGCCTGGTCGGCCTGTGTGCTCCTGCTCGGCCTCGGCGCCGCGACGCTGGCCCACAGCGCATCCCAGCTCAGCGCCGCGGGCGACATCTTCGCCCTGCTGACCACCGTCCTCGGCGGGGCGATCGTGCCCGTCTCGATGCTGCCAGGCGCGTTGCGCTCCGTAGCCCCCGCGTCGCCCGGGTACTGGGCTCTCTCGGCTTACCACGCGGCACTCGGCGGCAGCCCGCAGCAGCTGGTCCGGCCACTCGGCATGCTCGCCCTCTTCGGTGTCGTGGGCGCCGGCATCGCGGTGACGATCGCGGCCGTGCACACCGGACGAGCGCAGCCGACGCGCCCGTCCCAGATGCTTCGCCACGACACCGACTCGCATGTCTTCGGCGCGGACCTGCCGATCACAGGCCGCAGGCCTGACGCAACCGAGGGCGCGGAACACCGAACCGGTGACCCCCCGCATCGACCGGACCGGATCCGATCCTGAAAAGCTTTCGGGCGTTATGTCCCTTCTCGCTCAGGAGCCGGCGATGCAGGAACCGACATCGGAGCCCGGTCAGGCAGATGGCGGGGACGCGGGCCCGGGATCGGGGAGATCAGGTGCCCGCCGGCGCCGTACCGCCCTGCTTGCGGCGGCGGCCGGCGCGCTGGCACTGATCGTCGCGGTTCCGGTGATCCTCTGGGTCTCGCCGGGGTCGGACGATTCGGGGCCGAGCGGTTCGCGGTCGGCGGGAGGAAATCTCCTCGACGCGGCCGGGGCGGACTCGGCGGACGCCGCGGCGCGCAAGGGAGGGCATTCGGAGCGGGGCGCGGCGGCTTCCGCGACGGCGCAGGCCGAAGCGGCGGGCAGCTCCGCGGCATCGGCCGGCACGGCCACCCCGCAGGCCGGCGGCGAACCGTCGGCGCAGGCACCCGGCTCGAGTCCCGGTGGCACGGGATCCGTGCCGGGTAGCTCGGCGTCGGGCGCGTCCGCCGGCGCACCCGCGCAGACGGTTCCCGCCGCGCCCGCGGGCACGCAGGCGCGCGCGACCACGGCCGCGCCCGCTCCGGCGCCCACATCCGCACCCGCAGCCGCGGCGAAGCCGAATCCGTATACCGCGACACAGGTGTGCGGGTCGGGCTACTCGCAGATCGACCGGCATTCCCTGGGCTCGGCGACGATCTATCTGCTGTACAACGGCAGCCAGAACTGTGTGGTGACGCTGAAGTCGGGGTCCGGCGTGGGGGTTGCGCAGGCGATGGGTGCCTGGGTGCAGGTGGAGGGCAGTTCGACGCGGCAGTCCGACACGGGCAGTTTTCAGTACTACGCGGGGCCCGTGTACGTGACCGCGCCGGGGAAGTGCGTGAAGTGGGGTGGCAGCTACGCCGGCTCGACCTGGACCAGCGGCTGGGAGCACTGCGGCTGACCGCTCCCGGCCGCTGCTTCCTGGTGCTACTCCCCGCTGCGCCGGTAGCGGGCCTTCACCTCGGCCCACCGGGCGGCCTGTTCCGGGGTCAGCGCGCCGCGCAGCTCGGCGAACCGGAGCAGGTTCGCCTCCGTGCCGGAGGTGAGGGTCTGCGCCTCGGCGAGGTAGTGGTCGGCGATCAGGGCGTCCAGCTCCTCGTCGTTCATCACCGGGACGATCCGCTCCGCCAGCCGGTTCATGTTCCGGTAGGAGCCCTGCAGCAGGAAGGGCGGCTCGTTGCGGTCCGCGTCGTGCTGCCCGGCTGAGGCGATGTAGGCCCGGTTGACGGCGAGCACGACCTGCTGGACGCGCACCAGCTTCCGCAGCACGGCCAGGATCTGGTCCAGCTCGGCCGGCGGATACGGATGGCTGAGCCGATCCGGCCGCGCCGCCGAGTCGCCCTGGGCCATCTGGATCAGAAGTTCCAGGTCGGCGCGCTCACGGCCGGCCAGCGGGGCCAGCACCGGGTTCGACGTGACCGCGTTCTCCAGATAGCTGCGCGCGAACAGATCGTCCCGGCCGGAAAGGACGTCACCGAGGTTCCACACGTCGGCGCGGTTGGCGAGCATGTCCGGCACCCGGAACCGTCCACCGGACTCGGTGTACGGGTTGCCCGCCATGCACACGGCGAAGCGCTTGCCGCGCAGGTCGTAGGTGCGGCTCGCGCCGTCCCAGACACCGTCCATCCGACGCTGGGTGTCACACAGCGGGACGAACTTCTCCAGCAGCTCGGGCGCGGTGTGCTGGATGTCGTCCAGGTAGAGCAGCACGTTGCTGCCCAGCTCAAGCGCGAAGGAGACCTTCTCGATCTCGCGGCGGGCGGCCGCGTCGGGTGCGGCGGCGGGGTCGAGCGAGGTGACAGCGCCGCCGAGCGAAGGTCCGTCGACCTTCACGAACACCAGGCCGAGGCGGCTCGCCACATATTCCATCAGCATGGTCTTGCCGTATCCGGGTGGGGAGACGAGMAGCAGCAGGCCCATCCGGTCCGGATTCGTGCCGTCGCCCGCGGTCCCGAGCTGGCGGGCCAGGTTCGCACCGACGAGCGGCAGGTAGACCTCGTCAACGAGCCGGTTACGGACGAAGCCGCCCGGCGGCGTCGCCTGGTACTCCTCCAGCCGCAGCCGCCGGCGTTCCTGGGAGATCAGCTCATCCCGCTGCCGCCGGTAGGCGCGGTAGGCGGGGACCCGCTCGGTGTGGAACCGGCGGGTGCGCGCCAGTGTCTCGTCGAGGCGTAGCTCAAGGCGCCCGCCGTCGATGCGCGGGTGGCTGCCGAGCAGGCCGTCGACGCTGGCTTCCAGGTTGGCCGACGAGTCGTGCCGGGGCAGCCGCGAGCCGCAGACCAGCACGGCTACCGCCTCCGGCAGGTCGGCCCCGCTGCCCACGGCACCCACGGCTTCCCCGACGCTCACCGCTTCCCCGGCGCTCACCGCTTCCCCGGGGCCTGCGGCTTTCTCGGGGCCCGCGGCATCGACCGTGCGGGACGCGTGGAACGCACCCAGCCAGGCCGTCGCGAGCTGGTGCCCGGCAGCCAGATCGTCGTCGAAGGCGAGCAGATCGTGCTCGAAGCCGTCGCCGGCCCCCCGCTCCCCGAGCGCTCGTCGGAAGCCGGCGAGCAGCTCGCGGGCGGCGGCGCCGGTGACGAATTCGGTGGGCTCGCCGGCGAGCTCCTCGAACAGGTACTCCCCGACGAGGTCGACTCCACCGGTCCGCTCGACGAGGGCGGTCAGGCTGGCGATGCTGCCTGGGCTCGGTCCCGTGAGGAACCGTGTCACGGCGGTGGCGAGCTCGGCGCACAGGTCACCGATCTGCTCCGGGCCCCCCTGGTGAGGGCTGGTCGAGCCCGGCTGGTGGGCGGGGCCGAAAACGGCCCGGGCCCGGGCCAGCGACCCGGCCCGGCGGCCCCAGGCCACCCGGCCGGCGACATCTGTGCCGTAGGCCCAGAACAGCTGGGCGGCGGCCCGCGCCGCCGGCGGGTAGCGCAGCAGCCCCGCCTGCGCGTAGGACCGGGCCAGCGCGGCGAGGATCCTGGCGGCGTCCCGGTCGTGGACGCCGCGCTCGTACCCTTCGTCGTACCGGCTTCCGGCCGCCCGGCGCACCAGGTCAAGCAGGTCCTCGCCGGTGTCCGCCGCCTTGACCAGCGCGGCGACGGAAAGCCCGGCGGCACCGGCCACCGCGTCGGCGAGGATCCGCGTGGCCAGGTACTCGGCCCGGTACACCCGCGGCGACTCCGACGGCAGCGGCTCGTCCCAGAACGGCCTGGTCCCCTCGAAGGACACGTCGCGGACCGGGCGGCGGTAGTCCGTCCCGGTGATCACGAACGCCAGCTGGTCCCCGTCGGGGACGAGAGCGATGTCGAGCGGCTGGGTGTTGATCGCGAACAGGTGGCGCCCGAGGCGGATGACGTCGTCGCCCGCGTAGAGGTCGACCCGGTCGCGCAGGGCACGGCGGGCGTCCAGGCGCGCCGCCTCGATCCGGCCGGCGATCTCGTCCGCGCGGATCGGCTCCCCGAGTGAACGCAGCTCGGCGATGATGCCGTGCAGCGTGGTCACCATCGGGTCGGTCGAGAAGTAGGTGTTGATCTCGTCGAGGGTGCGCAGGTCGGTGCAGCGGCGACGGACGCTGGCCAGGATCCGCCCGGCCGAGTCGGCTCGCCGGCCGGCCCGCCGGGTCCGTGCCTGCACCAGCTCCTGGCGGCGGGCGGAGAACGTGTCGTAGAGGTCGGCGCGGCGGGCCGCGACCTGCTCGCCGGCGTCGTCGGATTCACCGAAGCGCGCTTCCAGTCGCTCCAGCGAGACGAGCAGCCGTCCCAGCTGCTCGTCGCAGCGCTCGGGTGTGTCGGCCACCGCCAGCGCCGCGTTGACGGCCTGGCCGATCAGCGTGAGCTCGGCCGCGAACACGGCCCGGCTCTCGGTGTCGAACAGCTGCCCGCGGCGGGCGTCCAGGATGGCCCGCACCCGGTTGGCCTCGGCGAAGACCTCCCCGATCCGGTCCAGGATGTGGGTACGCACGGTGGTGTCGACGATGTCGAGACCGGTGACGATCTCGACGACGGCCTCCAGGCCGCCTGCCTGCTCGGCGAGCCGGTCGGCGATCGGAGTCGCCGCAGCGGCGCTGGTGATGGTCGCCGCCTGCCCGGCCAGCCGGTCGGTCTCGGCGTGGTAGTCGGCGAAGGCCTCATCGCCGTGCAGGAACTCCACCGCGCGCCGGCCGGCGGCCGTGATCTCGCCGTCCAGCTCGGCCGCGTGGACGTCGATCCGCGCCAGGTCGATGTAGCGGACGTCGCGCAGGGCCACCAGGCGGCCCTGCGCCCGGCGCAGGTCGGCGAGTGCCGCCACCGCCGCGCCCGCGTTCTGCGGGGCCTTGTCGCGGACCTGCCGGAGCAGGGTGTCGATCTCGGCGGCGGTGTCGGCCAGCGTCGCCCGGGCCGCCTCGGTGAGAGCCTCGACCGTCGCGAACTCCGCGAGCACCTGCCCGGCGGTGGTCCGGACCTGCGCCAGTGGCCCGCCCAGATCGCCGAGGTCCGCGTCGGCCAGCCAGTGGTAGCGGTCGAACGCCCGCCCGCAGGCGCTGATCAGCGCGTCGAGCCCGGCCCGCGACGGGGTCGTCTGGGCCACCAGGCGTGCCACCGAGACGCAGTCCGAGATCCCCTGCACCAGGTCCGCGTTACCGATCCGCTCCAGCGGCCCGCTGCCGGTCACGGTCACGGACCTGACCGCGTGCCCATACGGCGTCTGCCAGATCTGCACGGCGTGCGCCCGGGTGGGCCGCGTGGACGGAGTCCGCAGCAGCACCAGCGTGCCGTCGCCGAACAGGGCGTACCCGTGGCAGGTGAGCGGGGTCGCGACGTCCTGACGGATCACGTTGTAGGGCAGCAGGAGGAACCGGCCCGCGGCCCGGGCGTGGAAGACGTAGAGCACGTCCTCGCCGCCGGGGGCGTGGATGACCCGGTCGAACTCCAGGTCGGAGGTGTCGGTGTCGAAGGACCGGACGGCACCGGTGGTCAGGTGGTAGCCGTCGGGAAAGATGATCCCCTGCTCCGCGGGCAGCCGCCGGCACCCCTGCCCGATCCCGTCGACGCGCACGATCCGCGCGCTGCGGGTGTTGAACACCAGGTACCGCCACCTGGTCTCCTTGTACGGCCGGATCCGCAGCACGACGAGCGGCCCGACCCGGGCGTGCCAGATCTCGGCGTCGGCCAGGCTCTGCAGCGGCTCGTCCACGGGCTCGCGGTAGATGCCGCCCGGGTTCTCGGTGTCGTTCTCGGTCTTGACGGTGAGGGCCCCGCCGACCGTCGAGACGAAGACGGCCCCCTGGACGGACACGTGCGGGAAGCGCCCGAGGACGTGGTCGTCACGGCTGACCGCGGTCCAGTCGAGGTCGTCCACCGGCGGGAGCACGTGGTCGCGCTCACCGAGGTTGTCCAGGTAGTCGACGGCGCCGTCGGTTCCGGTCCGCCACCGCAGCACCCGGATGTCGTCCGGCCGGCGGCCGGTCTGGAAGACGGCGAGCATTCTGTCGTCGAGGCGGCGCAGCCGCAAGAGCCGGGTGTCGCGGTAGTACCGGACCAGTTCGCGGAGGTCACGGTGCAGCGTCGGGTCGCGCAGCACGCCGGGCGGGACGTCCCCGCCCCGCGCGGCGCCCCCGCCGGGGCTCTCGTCCCCGCCCAGGGCGTCGTCCGCACCCAGGCTCTCGTCCCCGCCGAGGGCGTCTTCGGCGTCCGGCCTCTCTTCGGTGTCCGGGCCCGCTTTGACGTCCGGGCCCGCTTTGACGCCTAGGTCCTGGCTCCCGGCCACGCCCTCGTTGACGCCGTCCAGCCGGAACCGGGTGGCGCCGCTCTCCGTGGGGGTGCCGCTCTCCGTGGCGGCGCCGCCGACGGCCCGGACCAGGCGGTGCAGGGAGAAGTAGTCGGTGACCGCCCCCGCCCCCGCCGCCGCCTCGCCGTCGGCCGCGGAGGCGGCGGGCAGCGCGGTGGGCACGTTGCAGCCGAGCAGCAGGTGCTCGCCGAGCGCCACGACGTCCTGCGCCACACCGGGACGTCGCGTGCTGACCTGCTCGGCACCGAGCAGGCGGAGCCCGGTGCCGCCGAACACCGCCAGCCGGCGGGTGTTGAGGGCGTCGGCCCGGCGGGTCAGCTCCGCCGCCTGCTCGGCCAACCGGGCCCGCAGCACCTCGTAGGTGTCATGATCGGGAGCGCCCTGGTCGGCGGAGAGGGGTGTGTCGGTCGGGTCCGGGTCCACGCGCCCGGCCTCAGCGGGTGGTGCCACGGCCGGGGGTGGTACGGGTGGCCGATGGCGTCGCCACGGTGGCGGCCTTCGCCGTCCTGGCGGACGTCGTCGCGGCCTCCAGCGTCGTCGTCGTCGTGGTCGTGGCCCCCGGCTGGGCCGCCGCGGCGGCGGCCGCGTCCGCCAGCTCCCGCAGCTTCCCGGCGTCCAGCCCACCGCCCTTGATCAGCTGCATCAGCAGCGCCGACACCGTGAGGTTCTGGACGTCACCGGAGCCCAGCGAGCCGAGCACCCTGGTCAGATCCGCGGTGAAGTCGGCGGAGCCGTCCAGCCACCGGCCCGCGAGGCCCCCGACGACGTCGGAGTGCTCGACGAAGCCATCCACCGCGCGGCCCATGGTGATCGAGCTCAACAGCCGGTCGAAGAACATGCTCTCGCCGCCGACGATGTCGATGTCGGCGCTCTCCAGACCGGCCGCCAGCACCGTGGCCTGGGACTCGGCGATCCGGCGCTGGATGTCGAGGCCCGCCAGCCGGATCTCCTTCTCGGCCTCCAGCCGCAGCCGGTACTCCTCGTGGCCTCGGCTCGCCTCGTCCAGCGCCGCCATCGCCGTCGCCTTCTCGGTGAGGCCGTCGGCCTCACCCCGCAGCCGCTCCCGGATCGCCGCCGCGGCGACCAGTGCCTTCTCCCGGTCGACCACGGCCTCGGCCCGGCCGACCTTCTCGATCGCCTCCGCCTCCCGTTCCCGCACCACGGCCGCGGCGAGCCCCTTGGCCGCGGCCTCGGCCTGGATGCCCTGGGCGAGCTGGATCTTGGCGCGGGTGTCGAGATCCGCGGCCCGCTGGCGGGCCTCGGCGAGGATCACCGCCTCCTGCGCCTTGTGCACGGCAGCCTGCTCGGCGGCCTCGGCCGCCTTGATGTCCTTGACGAGACCCTGCTGGGCCTCGGCTTCCGCTTCGATCACCAGGGCCTGCCGCAGGCGCTCGGCGTCTTCCACGGCCCGCAGCCGCTTGATGTTCTCCTCCTGCTCGGCGACCGTCAGGTCCACCGCGACCCGGTCACGGACCACCTCGGCGACCGCCTGCTTCTGCACCTCCAGCTCCTTGTCCATGGCGGCGCGGGACAGCGAGGTCTCCCGCTCCCGGGCGACGACCTCGAGCTGGCGGTCCTTCTCGATCCGCTCGGTCTCGATGGCGATGACCCGCTGCCTGTTCTTCTCCGCGACGGCGATCTCCCGCGCCTGGTTCTCCTTCTGGATGCCGATCAGCTCGTCGGCGCGCAGTGCCGCGGAGGTGGCCTTCAGCCGTTCCTCGGCCTGCACCCGGGCGGTCTCGGCCTCCTCCCGGGCCCGCGCGGTCGCGATCTCCTGCTTCTGCTTCGTCTCGGCGTCGGCCTGCCGCCGTTCGAGCTCGAGAATCGTCTCCCGCGTCTCGACATCCTTGCGGGTGATCTCCTTCTCCTCCTGGCGCTGATACTCGTTGGTGCGGACATGCTCGATGGTGGTCAGCTCGGTGATCTTCCGGATGCCCTGGGCGTCCAGGATGTTGTCCCGGTCGAGCTGGGTCATCGGGGTCTGCTCGAGGAAGTCGATGGCGGCGTCCTCGAGGCTGTAGCCGTTCAGATCGGTGCCGATGACCTGGATGATCTGGTCGCGGAACTCCTCGCGCTTCGTGTAGAGATCGACGAAGTCGAACTGCTTGCCGACGGTCTTCAGCGCCTCCGAGAACTTGGCGTTGAAGAGCTCCTGCAGCGTCGTCTGGTCACTGGCCCGCGCGGTGCCGATCGCCTGCGCCACCTTGATGACATCCTCGACCGTCTTGTTGACCCGTACGAAGAACGTGATGCGGATGTCGGCCCGTATGTTGTCCTGGCAGATCAGCCCCTCCCGGCCGGTCCGCCGAATCTCGATCGTCTTCACGGAGATATCCATCACCTCCGCCTTGTTGATGATCGGCAGGACGATCGCTCCGGTGAAGGTGACCTCCACCTTCTTGGAGCGCGACACGATCAGGGCTTTTCCCTGCTCCACCTGGCGGGACAGGCGACTGACCGCGACGACCGCGCCCAGCGCGGCAAGAATGACCAACCCGAAGAACACGCCCAGGAGGATGGTGATGAGGCTCATGCGCTTTCCTTTTCTACGCTCTCACTCGACGGCGGGGTGGTCGCGGTCCAGTTCGCGGATGAAGTCCAGCGGACTCACCCAGAAGATCTCGCGGGCGGCGTCATAGCTGTAGATCACGGCGGAGCTGCCAGCCCGCAGCAGCGGGTTGTTCTCGGGATGTCGCACCTGGACCAGCACGGACGAGCCGTCGTCGGCTCTGACCTCCGCCTGGCCGAACTCAGGCCCCACCCGGCCGGTGCGGATGACGCACAACCGCCCCAGCAGCTCGGAGCGGGAAGTTGCCGCCCCACGCCGCCGCCGCAGCAGCCGGCGCAGCGGGAAGAGCAGCAGGCGGACGAGGAGCCAGGTACCGACCAGCGCCACCGCGACCGCCACCACGGCCAGCGCGACGTGGAATGACGCGTCAAGCTCGACGTGGTCAAGCACTGCCGCATCCCGTGGACTGACAGCGGAGAACACGGCGATCAGCGGCGGCGTTGATCCGCGTTTTCCATGGTGAAGTACATGTACCCGCGGCCATCCATCCGTGCGGTGTTCTCGATGAACACACGGAAGATTTTCGGGTGACCTGTCGTGGACAACTGCATTACCTCCCCGGCGCGTCCCGAACCTGCTCGGGCGGGCATTCCCTCCCGCTGGAACGCCCACGTTGGCAAACCTAGAACGACCAGGCCTCGGGCGTGTAGTGGAGCGCTACACCCCCGGAGGGCCCGGCACGCTCGCGGTTTGTCAGGCCAGCGCGGCGGCTGGTTGAACGCGGCCGGTGACCTCACCGAACGACAGGGTTTCGCCGTGGTGGCCCGGGGCGACAGCGGTGATGGCGACATGGTCACCGTCCTGCAGGAACATGCGGACGGACCCGTCGGGCAGCTCCAGCGGCTCCCGGCCGCCCCACGACAGCTCGATGAGCGAGCCACGCTGGTCCCGGGCCGGGCCGGAGACCGTTCCGGAGGCGAACAGGTCGCCGGTTCGCAGCGAAGCGCCGTTGACCGTCAGATGCGCCAGCTGCTGGGCCGGCGTCCAGTACATGAGCCTGAAGGGCGGGCGGCTGACCAGGTGCCCGTTCAGCCGCACCTCCAGCTGGATGTCCAGGCCCCACGGCTCCGCCGCGGCGTCATCCAGATAGGGCAGCGGCGTCACCTCCCGGCGCGGCGGCCGGATCCGGGCCGCCTCCAGCGCCGCGAGCGGCACCACCCACGGGGAGACCGAGGTGAGGAAGGACTTCCCCAGAAAGGGACCGAGCGGCACGTACTCCCAGGCCTGCAGGTCACGCGCCGACCAGTCGTTGAGAAGACACACGCCGAACACGTGCCGGGGCAGGTCCGGCAGCGCCACCGGCCGCCCCGCCGGGGACGGGCTCCCCACGACGAACCCGATCTCCGCCTCGATGTCCAGCCGCTGCGACGGCCCGAAGTCGGGTGTGTCGTCCGCTGGGCCTCTGCGCTGTCCGCGGGGCCGGGTCACCGGCGTGCCGGAGACCACCACGGTGCCCGCGCGCCCGTGGTACCCGAGGGGCATGTGCAGCCAGTTGGGCGTCAGCGGCGCACCGCCCGGGCGGAGGATCCGGCCGAGGTTCTCCGCGTGGTCCCGCGAGCTGTAGAAATCGACGTAGTCGGCGATCTCGACCGGCAGGTGCAGGCGTGCCTCGCCGCGGGGCACGAGGTGCGGTTCGACGCGGCGGCGGTGGCGTTCGTCGGTCAGCCAGGTGACCAGATCGGCGCGCAGGGCCTGCCACCGCCGCGGCCCCTGGGCCATGAAGGCGTTCAGCGACCCGGTGCCGTGCACCGGGTTGACGGTGACACCGGTGAGATCGAGAATCTGATCACCGATCGCGACGCCGCTGCGCGGCCTGTCGTCGCCGTCGGTGGAGAACACGCCGTACGGCAGGTTCTCCAGCCCGAACCCGCTGCCGGACGGGATCCTCAGCCAGCTCGCGGCGGGCGGGCTCCCGCTCATCACGCGCACACGCTCATCCGGCACCGGGAAAGGCCGAGGCCGGGCTCGCCGTGCCTTCCGCCCCCGCCCAGGTCCAGGCGTAGCCCGGGTCGTCGACGGCCAGCGCCCCCTCCCCCAGGCCGAGCGGACGGAACGTGTCCACCATGATCGCGAGCTCGTCGAAGAACTCGGCGCCGAGCGAACGCTCGACGGCGCCGGGCTGCGGACCGTGGGTGTGGCCGCCGGGATGCAGCGAGACCGAGCCCCGGCCGATCCCCGACCCCCGACGGGCCTCGTAGTCCCCGGCGACGTAGAACATCACCTCGTCCGAGTCGACGTTGGAGTGGTAGTACGGCACGGGGACCGCCCGCGGGTGGTAGTCGACCTTGCGCGGCACGAAGGCGCAGATCACGAAGTCCCGGCCGGCGAAGACCTGGTGCACCGGCGGTGGCTGGTGCACCCGACCGGTGATCGGTTCGAAGTCGGCGACGTTGAAGGCGAACGGGTACAGGCATCCGTCCCAGCCGACGACGTCGAAGGGGTGCTCGGGGAACACGTGCACCGTGCCCGCCAGCCCCGCCGGCCCRCCGGCCCGGTGCCGGACGTGGACCTCGACGTCCGTGCCGTCGGCGAGCATCGGTTCGGCCGGCGCCCGCAGGTCACGCTCGCAGTACGGCGCCTGCTCCAGGAACTGCCCGTACCGGGTGAGGTAGCGGCTCGGCGGCGTGATGTGGCTGGACGCCTCGACCACGTAGAGGCGCAGCGGGTCCGGCCCGGTGGGCACCCACCGGTGGATCACGCCGCGGGGCAGCACGACGAGGTCACCGTGCCCCACCTCCAGAGCGCCGAACGACGTCTCCACCGTGGCGCCGCCGGCCTCGACGAAGGCGCACTCGTCCCCGACCGCGTCGCGGTAGTAGGGCGACGGCCTCGCGGCCACCACATAGGAGATCCGGACGTCGCCGTTCCCCAGCAGCAGCCGCCGCCCGGTGACCGCGTCGACCGCTCTGTACTGCGCGATGTGCCGCGCGTCGCCGGGGAACAGCTCCGGCAGCCTCAGGTGCCGGGGCCGCAGCGGGCTGTTCGCGACCAGTGCCTGGTCCGGCAGCTCCCACGCTCGGGCGTCGGCGATCGCCGACGGGACGAAGCGGTGGTAGAGCAGCGACGAGTCGGCCGAGAACCCCTCCGTGCCGACGAGCTCCTCGCGGTACAGGCCTCCGTCGGGCCGGCGGAACTGGGTGTGCCGCTTCGGCGGGACGTCGCCCACCTGCCGGTAGTAGGCCATCGGGGCACCTTCCTGCCTCATCGCCGCCGGTCGTCCCTGCCAGTCGCTGGACGCCCCTGTCGGTCGCCGGACGTCCCTGTCGGTCGCCGGACGTCCCGGTCGGTCGCCGGTCCCGGCTTTCCGTCAGAAGTTGCCGCGTTTCTCCTGCTCGCGTTCGATCGCCTCGAACAGTGCCTGGAAATTGCCCTTTCCGAACCCGAGCGACCCGTGCCGCTCGATCAGCTCGAAGAAGACCGTCGGGCGGTCCACGGGTGGCTTCGTGAAGATCTGCAGGAGGTAGCCGTCCTCGTCCCGGTCGACCAGAATCCCCCGGGAGGAAAGCTCCTCGACGGGCACCCGGACCGAGCCGATGCGGGCTCTCAGCCGCGGGTCCTCGTAGTAGGAGGCCGGGGTCGGCAGGAATTCCACCCCTTCGGCGACCATCGCGTCATAGGTGGCGATGATGTCGTCCGTCGCCAGCGCCACATGCTGGGCACCGGGGCCGCCGTAGAACTCCAGGAACTCGTCGATCTGCGATTTCCGCCGCCCGGCCGCCGGCTCGTTGAGCGGGAACTTCACCCGGTGGTTTCCGCTGGCGACGACCTTGCTCATCAGCGCCGAGTACTCGGTGGCGATGTCACCGCCGATGAACTCGGCCATGTTCGTGAAGCCCATGACCCGGTTGTAGAACTCGACCCATCGGTCCATCCGGCCGAGCTCCACGTTGCCGACGACGTGGTCGACGGCCTGGAACAGCCGCTCCGGCGCGCCCGGGCGCCGGCGCACCGTCGAGGCCCGCGGCTCGTAGCCCGGCAGGTAGACACCCTGGTAGCGCGAGCGGTCCACCAGCGTGTGCACGGTGTCCCCGTATGCGGCGATCGTCGCCATCCGCACGAGACCGTGCTCGTCCCGGACGTCGTGCGGACGCGCGAGAACTGTCGCGCCCTGCGCCGCCGCATGGTCGACGCACCGGTCGACATCCGGTACCTCGAGCGAGATGTCGACGATTCCGTCACCATGGCGCCGATGGTGCTCGACCAGCGGACTGGCCGGGTCGTAAGCGCCTTTTACCACGAAACGGGCCGCCCCGGAGCACAGCACATAGGCCCGATGGTCGCGATTTCCGTTCTCCGGCCCCGAATAGGCCACCAGCTCCATACCGAACGCCGACTGGAAGTAGTGCGCGGCCTGCACCGCGTTGCCGACGACCCAGACCAGCCCATCCCACCCGGAAACGGGAAACGGGTCCGCGGACGAGTCGTACTCCACCAGACCGACCAGCCGCCTCAGCTGATCCACGCTCAGATCAGCCAGGCGTTCCAGCTCGTTAACAGCCCGATCGGACGACATATCGCCCCCCTCACCATCGCGCTCCCCCGACAGGCCATCACGCCTCCGGCTGGTTTTCAAGCGCCGCGCTCAACGGGCCAGAACGCGCCGGGACAGAATGCGCCGGGACAGGACGCAGCAGGGCGTCCAGGATGACCGCGCGGACCGCGGCGGGCTGCTCCACCCAAGGGGAGTGGCCCGCGCCACCGAGAAGGACGCGGTCAGCGTTCGGGAGGGCGTCGAGCAAGGGGATCACCGCCTGCCACGGGCGAGGATCGTCCTCCCCGAAGATCATGTGAACCGGGGTCTCGATGGTGGTAGCGAGCGCAAGCAGGTCGATGCTGGTGCGGTCGGCCCAGAGCTGCCGGCTCGCGGTCAGGTTCACGCTGGCGCCCGGGGGCCGGGTGTCCCAGAACGCCTGCGCGTGCTCGGCCGCTCCTCCCGGGGAGAAGTCAGGCCGCCACTGCAGGAGGCACCACTCGCGCTCCTCGGCCGGCGTCCGGTCGCGCGCCGCGAGTTCTCTCCAGCGGCCGAGATCCACACCGAGGCGGCGATCGCGTTCGGCGGTGTAGGCCGGGCGGAAGGAGTCGTCGGCCCCGACTCCGGCGATGTAGACGACGCGGGTGGTGCGCTCGGGATGAGCCGCCGCGTACCGCAGCGCCAGTTCGGCACCCCACGAATGTCCGAGGACTGCCCAGCGGTCGATTCCCAGTGCGGCGCGCACCTGGTCCAGGTCGCTGACCGCCTGGGCGATGGTGAAAGGACCATCGCCGGTCGACCGTCCGCAGCCCCTCTGATCGAAACGGGCGACAGCGACGTTCTCGGCGAGCAACGACGCCAGCGGGCCCAGGTAGTCCCAGAGGCCAGGGCCGCCGTGGCAGCAGACCACCGGCGGCCCAGCGCCGTCCATCACCGTCCAGAGCACTGCCCCGTCCTGCACTCGGACGTGACGCATCACGATGCCTCCAGCGGTTTCAGCTGATGTTCTCCGATGTTCTTCAGGGCCTCGCGGCGCGAGAGAGGTGACAGGGAGTCCCCGCGGGCGGTGACGAAGCGGCGGACCTCGGCCGGGTTCGTCCAGGCGTACTGGCGCAACGCCCATCCGATGGCCTTGCGGATGAAGAAGTCCCGGTCGTCGAGGTTGGCGTCGATGCAGGCGTACAGCAGGTCCAGGTCGGTCGCGGCCTTGAAGGACAGCTGGCAGATGATCGACGTCCGGCGCCGCCACAGGTCGCCGTCACGGCTCCACCGCAGCATCACGGGGCGGATCGCGGTGGGGTCCGCGGCGAGCAGCGGGCCGACCCGGCGGGAGGCGATCTCGTCGACGTAGTCCCACCAGGCACCAGTCGTGATCATCTCTTCGTAGAGGTCCAGCGTGTCCGCGCGCTGGTAGCCGCGATAGGCACGGTGACCGGTCAGGTCGATCGCCGCGTACCGCTCCTCGCGGTACTCCGCCTCCCGCCACAGCGCCCGGACGGTCGCCCTCCAGCTCGACTGGCTGGGCAGGGTCCGCTCGGCCAGGACGGGACGCAGCGCTCGTTCCCGGACGGGCTTCGGCACGCCGCGGAAGAGCATCTCCGACTTCATGTACGCCTGCATGGCCGGTGCCTTCGCCGGGTCGGCGGCACCGGCGAGCGCCGCTCGCACCGCCGCGACCAGCTGACCATCGGCCATCTCCGCACCCGTCTCGTTACGCGCCATCTTTGACATGCTGCCCGCCACCACCGCGCTGAACGGTCGGCGGGTGTCCGGTCCTCGACAGCGCACTCGCCAATGCCAGCTACTTGACGATACCGAGTACCAGGCTTAGCTTGCATCCATGGCGCCGACACATGATCCCCAACTCCTCAAGGGCGTCCTGTCACTGCTGTTGCTTCGGCTCCTCGCCGAGCGTGAGTCGTACGGCTACGAGGTCGTTCAGCGGCTGCGGCAGCTCGGCCTGACGGACATCACCGAGGGCAGCGTGTATCCGGCGCTGGCCCGCCTGGAACGCGAGGGCCGGGTGGAGGCGCGGCTGGTCGCGTCCCGATCCGGCCCGGCCCGCAAGTACTACCGGCCGACCGCGGCCGGCACCGAGGCCCTGGCAGAAGGCACCGCGAGCTGGCTGTCGCTGGCCGCGGTGGTCCATCCCACGCTGGTCCGCCCCCTCCCCGACCCACCCACCTCGACGGAGGACACCTGACATGGCCACATCACGGGGAACTCTCGACCGGCTGCGCATCGAACGCGCCGTGTGGACGCTCGACGCCCGTCTGCAGGACCTGCCACGCAGATCCCGGATCGCCAAGCGGCGGGAGCTACGCGACAACCTGTGGGCCGCCGCCGAGGATGTCGGCGCCCGGCGGGCCGTGCGTCAGCTCGGTGATCTGCGGGTCCTCGCGGCCGGCTATCTCGCCGCCGAATACGGCGAGCTCACCCGGCGGCCGTCCTGGGGAGCCGCGGCGCTCACCATCCTCCTCGTCGAGGTGGTGATGACCCTGCTCACGCACGTCGGAAGAGTCGCCTTCGACGCCGGGATCACCGCGACCGACCCGCAGGCCACCGGCACCTTCCGCTGGGCCGGGGTCCCCTACCTGATCAGCGACGAGACATTCACCTATCTCGACGGAGCACACACATCCGTCGGCGGTGCCTGGACACCGCTGGTCTACGTGCTCATGCTCGGCGGGGCATTCGTCACCGGGCGGCTGTGGCGGCTGACAATCGCCTGGCGGCGGTACCAGACCCGACCGGTTGTCACTGATCAGCAGAAGACTGGCGGTCAGGCGTGAGGCCCGGGCCGACGGGGGCGGCGCACCTGAGAACCGCCTCTCCATATCGCCGCATCAGCACGATTCTCCCGGCCGTGGCGGTCCTCCTGATCGCGGTTGTCATCTCGCCGCTGCTCGCGGGCACCGCACCCGCTCTTGCCGGCACCGCGACGCAGGGGGTTTCGACGCAGCGGGCTTCCGAGCCGGCCACCTCGTCGAGGATCAGCCCTGACCTGCAGACACTGCTGAGCGACGTCACCGCCGCAGGCGTTCCCGGTGTCATGGTCCGGGTGCAGGACCACAACCGGATCCGCCAGGTCGCCGCGGGTGTCACGGACCTGGCCACCGGTGCCCCTTTGCGACCGCAGGCCAAGGTACGGATCGGCAGCATCACGAAGACGTTCGTCGCCACCGTGGCGCTCCAGCTCGTCGGCGAGGGACGCCTCACCCTCGACCAGCCCGTGGAACGCCGGCTGCCGGGCCTGCTGCGCGACGGGAACAGGATCACCGTTCGGCAGCTGCTCAACCACACCAGTGGCCTGTTCGACTACACCGCCGACCCGAAGCTGCTGGCCGGCATCACCGCGAACCGGGTATTCGCCCCGGCGGAACTCGTGGCCATCGCCGAAACCCACCCGAGCTCCTTCGCACCCGGCACCGCCTGGGCGTACTCCAACACCAACTACATCGTCGCCGGTCTGCTCATCCAGTCGGTCACCCATCATTCACTGGGCGAGGAGCTCGACCGGCGGATCTTCCGGCCGCTGGGCCTGGCTGACACCTCGTTCCCCACCGCCATCGGGAACATTCCCGGCTATCACGCCCACGGATACGTCCCGCCGGACCTCGTTCCCGCGGCCGATGGTGGGCCGTTCGATGTGACCGGGCTCAATCCCTCGCACGCCTGGGCAGCCGGTGCCATCGTCTCCACCGTCAGGGACGTGTCCCGCTTCTATCAGGCACTGATGGGCGGTGAACTGCTCAGCGCCCGGATGCTCCGGCAGATGAAGACCACCACCGTGGAGGATGCCGCCGATCCGGGCTTTCGCTATGGCCTCGGGATCGAACGGGTCTCCGACCGCTGCGGAGTGAACTGGGGCCACAGCGGCGCGATCTTCGGATACCAGGCAATGGCGTTCTGGAACGAGGACACCGCCCGTACCGTCACGATGGCCAGCACCATCTATCCCGCCCCACCGGCCACCACGGCCGCGCTCACAACCGCAGCCGATCAGGCCCTGTGCGGGACACCGCGCTCCTGACCGTGGAAAGGGCTGCTGTCAGTTTCCGACGCCCAGGGAGGACATGAGGACGCTGGGGTACCGGTCGCCGCGGGCCGAGCCGGCCGGTACGGCCTTCTCGATCTCGGCGAGGTCGTCCGCGGAGAGGTTCAGCTCGAGGGCGGGCAGTGCCTCGGCCAGCCGATCGCGGGTCCGGGCGCCGACCAGGGGCACGATGTCGTCGCCCTGGGCCGCCACCCACGCGATAGCCAGCTGAGCGACGGTGGCGCCCTTCGCCGTGGCGACCTCCCGCAGCGCCTCCACCAGGGTGAGGTTGTGCTCCACGTTCCCGCTGGAGAACCGCGGGCTGTGGGCGCGGAAGTCGCCGGGGCCGGCGGCCTGGCCGGCGCGCCAGTGCCCGGAGATCAGGCCCCGGCCGAGAACTCCGTACGCGGTCAGGCCGATGCCCAGCTCCCGCAGCGTGGGCAGGATCTCCTCCTCCACCGCCCGGGAAACCAGCGAGTACTCGATCTGCAGATCGGCGATCGGATGGACGGCGTGCGCGCGGCGGATCGTCTCGGCGTCGACCTCGGAGAGGCCCACCTGCCGCACATAGCCGGCGTCGATCATCTCCTTGATCGCACCCACGGTCTCCTCGATCGGGACGGCCGGGTCCAGCCGTGCCGGCCGGTAGATGTCGATGTGGTCGGTGCCGAGCCTGGCCAGTGAGTAGGCCAGGAAGTTCCGGACCGCGTCGGGACGGCCGTCCTGCCCGAGGAATCGGCCGTCCGGCCCGCGCAGCCCGCCGAACTTGACGCTCAGCACATAGCTGTCGCGGTCCCGGCCACGCAGTGCCTCCTCGAGCAGCAGCTCGTTGTGGCCCATTCCGTAGAAGTCGCCGGTGTCGATCAGGGTGATGCCGGCGTCCAGGGCGGCGTGCACCGTGGCGATGCTCTCCGAGCGGTCGGACGCCCCGTAGGCGCCCGACATGCCCATCGCTCCCAGGCCCAGCGCGGCCACGGACGGTCCGGTGCTGCCGAGAGTTCGTGTCTGCAATGTGCTCTCCTTCGTTCTCGGTCGGCCGCGAGCTGTCGTCGACCGTCGACTGTCGACCGCGGCTTTCGCTCGTCTCCACCTTGCGGCTGCCTCGGCAGATCCGGGAGAGGAGTGTTCATCGTGGGAGCGTCACTCCCTGGCTCGACTCGCCCTGCCGGGGAAACATGTGGTTGTGCAACGTGACGAGCTCGCCGACTTCCTGCGGCGGCGCCGCGAGGCGATCCGCCCGGCCGAGGTGGGCCTGGCCGACGGCCCGCGGCGGCGCACCACCGGCCTGCGCCGGGAGGAGGTGGCCATGCTCGCCGGCATGTCGGTCGACTACGTGGTGCGCCTTGAGCAGGGCCGCAGCAGCCAGCCGTCCACCCAGCTGCTGGGTGCGCTGGCCCGGGCGCTGCGGCTGTCCGACGACGAGCGCGATCATCTGTTCCACCTGGCCGGGCACCTGCCACCTCCCGCCGCCAGCCGGGCCCGGCTGGCCCGCGCCGGCCTGGTGCGCATGCTCGACCTGCTCGGCGACACACCGGCCCTGGTGATTTCCGACCTGGGCGAGACCCTGGCCCACAACCGCGCCGGTCTGCTGCTGACCGGCGATCACAGCGGTTTCGTGGGCGACCAGCGCTACCTGGTCTACCGCTGGTTCACCAGCCCTGCCACCCGCGAAGCCCACTCACCGGAGGAGCACGAGCACCAGTCCAGACAGCTCGTTGCCGACCTGCGCGCGACCGCAGGGCGGCGCTCCGGCGACCCGGAGGTCATCGGGCTCGTCGAGCGGCTGCAGGCCGCCAGCGCCGACTTCCGCCAGCGCTGGGCCGAGCACGAGGTGGCGGTCAGACGCGCCGACCGCAAGACGCTGCACCATCCGCGGGTGGGCCGCCTTCTGATGGACTGCGAGACCCTGGTCACCCCGGACCAGGGCCAGCTGCTGCTGGTGTTGACCCCGGCGGACACCGAATCACGTGAACGCCTCGAACTGCTGCTCGTCCTGGGTATCGAGAATTTCCCGATGGGCGGGACGAGTGAACCAGGACGGGTTCTCTGATCTCCTCGGTAGTCGAGCCCAGGCCCGCAGCTCGGAGTCGAGGATTTTTCGCCGTCCCAACGACCAGGATCCTCAACGCTTGCTCGACAGCAGCAGTAGCAGTGACAGCCAGAGGATCGGGATCCCGGCTACCCGCTCCCACGCTGCTGCAAATCCTGCACTTTTCGTAGCCTGCCAGGCGAGGCTGTTGCCGTCGGCGCCACCGGGACTGCGGGAGGCGAGCAGCCCGCCCCGTTCCAGGTGCGATGTGGTAGCAGCCGGTGCCGCGTCTGCTGTTTATCAACAGCAAACCGCCGGGACGAGCACCGAGAGCTGATGTGCACATTAACCGCCCGTTGTCGACCGGTTATCGGCTCCGCGATAGGTCCACAACCCGATTCCCGAACGCCGCGTCTTTGGAGGCGAAGCCACGAAAATGTAACGACGGAAGCGGTGCCCTGCACCGATGTTGACTCGGCCGTCCGGAGGCGTTGTGGACGTACGTGAGAACGCCCCGGCGTCCGATGCGGCGGGGCGGAACGCCAGCGGGAATTCTCCCGTCGACGCAGGTGGCACGCGCCGGCCGGGAATCACGCCGACGCCTGGCGGGAATGTCGGCCCCGTTGGCGGCGGTCGCCCCGTTGGCGGCGGCCCGGTTCGCGGCGATCGCCCTGTTGCCGGCGGCCCCGTTGGCGTTGGTGCTGGCGGCGGCAGCCCTGGCGGCGGCGGTGGTGCTGTTGACGGCGGTGGCGCGACCCACCCTGGCACCAAACCGCTGCTTGCCACCGATCCCCGCGTGCTGGGGCGGTACCGGCTGCTCGGCCGGCTCGGCGCAGGTGGGATGGGGACCGTCTACCTGGCCACTCCCCGCGCCGGCCAGGCCACCGCCACCGCCGCTGTCGCTGTCGGCGGCGCCAGCGACGCCAAGGCCGCCGCAGGCAACATGACCGACCGTCTGGTGGCGCTGAAGGTGATCCGGGCGGAGTTCGCGCAGCTGCCCGAGTACCGCTCCCGCTTCCGGCGTGAGGCCGACCTCGCCCGCCGGGTCGCGCGGTTCTGCACCGCCGAGGTGCTCGACGTCGTCGACCCGCCCGACGGCGCGCCCTACCTGGTCACCGAGTACGTGGCAGGGCCGACGCTCTACCAGGCGGTCGCGGCGAACGGGCCGCTCGCGTCGGGTGATCTCGAGCGTGTCGCGGTGAGCGTCGCGGCCGCCCTGACTGCCATCCACGGTGCGGGCCTCGTGCATCGGGACCTCAAGCCGGCGAACGTTCTGCTGTCCTCGCTCGGCCCGCGGGTGATCGATTTCGGCGTGGCGCTGGCCGTCGACAGCACATCCCAGGTCGGCGAGAGAATGGTCGGGACGCCGGCCTTCATGGCACCGGAGCAGGTGACCGGCACGGAGGTCACCGGCGCCGCCGACGTGTTCGCCTGGGGCGGCCTGGTGCTTTTCGCGGGGACCGGTCGCCTGCCGTTCGGGGACGGACCCTCGCCGGCGCAGATGTTCCGGGTCATGCACAGCGATCCGAACGTGGCCGGCCTCGACCCGGCGCTCACCGAGGTCGTGCGGGACGCGATGCGCCGCGACCCACGCAGCCGCCCGAGTGCCGACGAACTGCTGAGCCGCCTGGTGCGGCTGGGCGCGGTGCCGGCTCCGGGCGGCGGCGGGCTGATGCCGTCCCCGGCGGTGGCGGCGGCGGCCCGCGACAGCGCCTCCGACTGGCTCACCGACCTGGCCCTGGTCTCACCGGTAACGCCGGCTGCCGGCACGCCGACGCCCGGCACGCCGGCGGCCGGCATCGCGGGACGGGAAACGCCGCCACCCGGGGTGCCCCACGCTCCCGCGCCCGGCTGGTCGGACTCCGGCGATCGACGTTCCGCGGAACCCGACCTCACGATGATCGCCCCAGCGGGCAGGCCGGCGGCCGGCTCGACCCAGGAGCGCCCGGCCGCTCGGCGGGGCCGCCGACGGATGGTCCCGGTCCTGGTGGTGGCACTGGCGACGTTGCTGGTAGCCGCCGGGGCCGCTGCCGTCCAGCTGCTGCCGACCGGCTCGGATGGCCGGCTACCCACGGCCGAGGCAACCGGCAGGAGCACCGACGGCGGCAGTCGGGACCGGGAGGAGCCGGGCAGCACCGGCTCGACCGGTTCGACGGGTTCGACCGGACAGCCGGATGACCCGTCCGCGACCGCCGGCGACGCCGGGAGCTCACCGGCCCCCGGCGACATGGAGGGCTACCGGCCAGGCCCGCCCGCCAAGCGCGCCACCGTTCCCGACGTGGTCGGCGAGCCGATCGGCCGCGCTGAGGATCGGCTGCGCGCGGCCGGCTTCTCACACTTCCAACGGGACTACCGCCTGGATCAGGCCGCGGTGGACGTCGTCACTGCCACCGACCCGGTCTCCGGCACCTCGGCCAACACAGAAACGATCTTCACCCTCACCGTCTCGTCCGGCCGCGGCCACACCACGGTCAGCGACTTCATCGGCCGCACCGAACGGGACGTCCGCACCGGCCTGGCCAGCGCCGGGCTGAAGATGAACCTGGTGGTGAACAACGGCCCTTCCGACCAGGGCGCCGGGCTGGTGGAGAAGACCGACCCGCCCGCGGGAACGCAGGTGGCCTTTGACACCACCGTGACGGTCACCATCGCGAGCACGCAGGTCAACGTGCCCGACGTGGTCGGCCGCAGCCGGTCCGACGCCCGGGCGACGCTCACCGGCTACGGCTTCGACGTGGTCGAGCAGAACCAGGCCAGCGACCGGCCTGTGGGCACGGTGCTGTCCCAGTCTCCGGCCTCCGGGCTCGTCACGCGCGGCGCGACGGTCAGCCTCGTCCTCGCCGCCCCGCCCAGCGGCGGCAGCACCGACGGATCGGGCGGCGCCGCGGGTTCCGGCACCAACCCGGACGGTTCCGCCGCACCGTCGACCGTGAGATAGCGGGGCAGGCACTGGGCCTCGGAGAAGTGGCGGCCCTGCACGGCGGGGCTGCACCTGAAATGGACACCTACGCCTATGTCAGGTTGTCCGACCGGCCGGTCAGTGTTCGTAACCTGCGGCTGCGGGAATGGGACCTACCCAAACGGGCTAGTACATCCAGGCCAACCCTTGACGGCCGGATGCTTTCGAGCACATTGCGAGGTGTCCACAGCGTGGTCTTTATCGTTCTGCTGTTTCCGCTGGCGCTCCTGGCGATGACGACACTCATGGACGCGGTCGAGGACTTGCTGAGCTCACTGATGACGCCGGCACGACGACGCGGACTCGCCGGGGCGGCACAGATGCGGCGCAGGACCGAGAGCGCCGTACGGGCAGCGGCACCTGCGCCGGTGGCCGCACCGCCGATGCGGGCCGCCGACCGGCGTCCCGTGCTGCCCGCCGAGTACGACGCCCCGACGGCGCAGGCCGCGGGCTGGTACTGAGCGCACAGGCCGGCGTTCAGACCGGGACAGGCGGCAGACGGCCCTGTCCGGTTTGCTACATATCAACGACCTGGGTTGGCCCACCGCCAATACTCGGCCGAGTGATCGCTACCGGTGGCGGGTGCGGGAGTCTCAGGAGTAGAAGGAGTAAAAGGAGTCGCGGGGGTCACGGCGGGCGCGAGATCAGCACAGCCGGTCTCGATCCCGACCGGGACTGGCCTGAGATCGTCCGGCTCCTCATCTTCCACGAGTTTCCCTGGGATGCGCGGACCGCCGGCAAGCTGACGATCTGGCACCTGTTCGCGGTCCCGAGCACGGCGAGTGTCGTCGGCTCGATCGACGCGCTAGCCGAGCGGGCCGAGGAAACCTCGCTCACCTTCGGCGACCTGCTCGAGCACGGCTTCGAGTCACCGGTCGGGCGGGACGTCCTGCGCATGGTGAACAGGGCGCACCGCGGGTGGGGAATCACCGACGGCGATCAGTGTTACGCCATCGCGTCGCTGGCGGTGACGCTGGTGCGCTGGCTGGACCGGTACGGATGGCGTGCGCCCACCCCGGACGAGCGCTCCGCCATAGCGCGGTTCTACCTGGAGCTGGGGCGGCGGATGGGCGTACGCGGCCTGCCGGCCGACTACGACGGCCTCGCCGCCTACCTCGCCCGGTGGGAACGCGACCGGGCGGCGTACTCACCGCTCGGGGAACGCGTCAGCGAGGCGACCATCGCGCTGGCCGAGTCACAGCTGCCACGGCCGCTGGTGCCCCTGGTCCGGCCGTTCGTCGCGACGCTGCTCGAACCGCAGGTCCGCGCGGGAGTCGGCCTCGCGCTCCCGCCGGTGCCGGTCCGCGTGGCCATCCACGCCGTTCTCCGTGCCCGGGCGACGGTCGTCCGCCGGCTCCCGCCGCGGCGCCACCCCACCACCCCGCGCACGAGGCGGCGACGCCGCGACACCCGGCGCGCACGGCTGTGGCCTCAGCACGCCGCCGGCGTGGTGTCTCCCGGCCACGGGTAGTGCCCTGTCGCCAGAGCCTGCTGCCGGCGAATGCCGAGCCTCAGAGGATGCCGAGCTCGTGCGCACGGGCGAGTGCCTCGACCCGGTTGCGTGCTCCGAGCTTCTCCATCAGGCGCTGGAGATAGGTCTTCACGGTGTTGCGGGTCAGGCCGAGGGCGTCGGCGATCTCCGGGTTGGTCTGCCCCATCGCGACCCGGCGGAGAATGTCGTACTCGCGCCGGGTGATCCCGCGGCCCGCGAGTCCGTGGCGGGCCGTGACGGCACCGGCATCGGTCTCGATGCCGGCGGTGACGCCCCGCTCCCCGTTGACGACCTTGCGGATGGCGTCCACCAGGTCGGCGCGTTCGACGTCCTTCACGACGACGCCGTGCGCTCCGGCGGCGAGCGCGGCCTCGACCGCGGCGTGGTCGGGGTAGGCGGTGAAGAGGATGACCTTGAGCGACGGCGTGYCGGCGAGCAGGCCGGCGGTCGTCTCGGGTCCCAGCATGTCCGGCATGCGCAGGTCGAGCAGGACGATGTCGGGCCGCAGCCTGGCGGCGGCCGCGATGGCGTCCCGGCCGGTGCGGGCGTACCCGACGACATCCAGCCACGAGGTGSGCTGGAGTGCGAGGGTGACGCCGTCCAGGACGACGGGATGGTCGTCGGCGACGAGCACCTTCACCGTCCGGGCCGTTCCCGTCGTCATGTCGGCAGCCAGGCGTGGACCATCGTCCCGCCATCGGAGCTCGGTTCGATCCGCATGGTCCCGCCGACCCGACCCATCCGTTCGCTCATGCTGGCCAGGCCCAGCCCTCGGGGTGCGACCGGCGGGGCGCCGGGGAGCGTGCCGGCCAGTGCACCCGGCCGTGCCTCCGATGGCGCGTCGGGTGGTGCGTCCGGTGGTGCGTCCGGTGGTGCGTCCGACCGCGCGCCGGCAGCGGACGGATCGACGCCGACGCCGTCGTCGGCGATCACGACCGTGACTCCCCCCGCGGCCGCGAAGACGGACACGACGACGGACGACGCGCCCGCGTGCTTCTCGGCGTTCACCAGGGCCTCGCGGGTCACGTCCGCGAGTGCTCCGGTCTGGGCGGTGGACAGCTCGGGAAGGTCGGTCAGGGTGAGCACCCGGGCGGGGATGGCGGTCCGCTCGCTGAACGCACGGCAGTGCTCGCGTAACGCCACATCGAGCGCGAGGCGCCGCGGCGCGGCGGACAGGACCCGCATCGACCCGCGCAGAGCAGCCGCGGCCTGCGCGATCTGGGCCTCGATCGTGGCGAGGCGGGAACGGACCTCCGGGTCGAGACCAGGGTCCGCGGCCAGCCGCTGGATGCCGGCGCCGATCGTGAACAGCAGCGCGCCGACCCCGTCGTGCATCTCCAGCGCCAGACGGCGCCGCTCCTCGTGCACCGCGACCTCGGCGGCGTGCCGGGCACGTTCCGCGACGATCTGCGCGGTGGCCAGGGTGCTGGCCGCGCGTTCCAACCGACCGACGGTGAGATCGCTGTACTCGGTCTCCCGCCGGCTGGCGCCGTACAGCACGCCCAGCAGCCGGCCCTCGGCGACGACCGGCACGGCGACCATGGAGACGAGCCGCTCCCGGGAGACATGCCAGGCGAAATCGCTCGTGATCTCCCGCGCACCGACGTAGTCACGGACCCACATCGGCCGGCCCGACGCCATCACGACGCCCCCGAGGCCCACGCCACGGGGCACGATCAGGCCCCGCAGGACGTTCGTCCTGAGGTTCACCGGGTTCCCGAGCGCGAGCACGTCGCTGCCCGCCGGCAGGCCCACCCAGGCCACATCGACGCCGTCGGTGTCGGGGACGGTGGTGACCACCCGGCGAATGGCCGTGTCACGGTCGAGCGACGCGACGATCTCCGTGTACTCCCGCTCGGCGGCGGCCAACCGCTGCCTCGGCGAGGTGTGCGGAGACAGCGGAGACCTGCGCTCGCTGACCACCACGCCCCTGTCCTCCGATCATGTCGGCTGGGGCGGATTATCGACTCCGAACCGTGCCACCCGCACCCGTTGGGCGGCCTGCCTCCCACGGTCTCCGTCTGGAGACCTCCATCCGGACGTCTCCGGATGCCGATAGCGCCCCCGCGGCGTTGATCGCCAGACTGCCGGAATCACGTTGGAGGCGTTTCGCCCCGGTACGAGGTGGTTACCGATGAAGGTTCGCGACAGAGCCGATCAGGGCACGTTATCCGGAACCCGATCCCGCTCGGCACCACGCTGGCGCCGGTCGCTGACGCTGGCCCTCACCTGCATCGTCATGGTGTCGCTCGCGGCCTGCCTGCCGCCCGGCGAGCCCGGTGGTCCCGGTGGGCCCGCACCCGGTCCGGCGGCGGACCTGTCGCAGGAGCTGACCGGCGGCAACGGCGCGTTCATCGGCACCGCGATCCCGGTCGATCTCGCACCGGCCGGTTACGTGCAGCACGAGTACGCCGCCACGGGCACCGCGACGTCGTACCAGGCAGTCGGCGGGCTGAGCGCGGACGGCCGGTGGACCTTCCAGCCGGACACGACCGCGCCGTACCGCACGCGGGTGCTGGTGCGCGAGCCGGCGGRCGCCACACGGCTCAGCGGCACGGTCGTCGTGGAATGGCTCAACGTCAGCGGCGGTGTCGACGCCGACGCCGAGTGGGCGAACCTCCACGAGGAGATCATCCGGGCGGGGCACATCTGGGTCGGCGTGTCGGCCCAACGGCTCGGCATCGAGGGCGGGCAGGTGCTCGTCACGCTTCCCGCGGCCGGGTCGGAGCTGGCCGGCAAGGGTCTGAAGGTCATCGACCCGGCCCGCTACGGCTCGCTGAACCACCCCGGTGACGGCTTCGCGTACGACATCTTCACCCAGGTCGCACGCGGTCTGCGGGCCGGCGCCGCGATCGGCGGAACCCAGCCGCGGAAGATCATCGCCGCGGGCCAGTCACAGTCGGCGTTCGCGATGGTCACCTACTACAACGGCGTCCAGCCGCTGACCGGCGCGTTCGACGGCTTCTACGTGCACAGCCGGGGGGCGTCCAGCCTGCCCCTCGTCGGGGCCGGGCAGAACGCGGAACTGACCAGCGCGCTGCTCGCCGGATCGACCGCCACGTTCCGCACCGACCAGGCCGCGCCGGTGATGGACGTCCAGGCCGAGTCGGACCTGACCAGCATCCTCGGGTCCGCCAAGGCACGGCAGCCCGACAGCGACCGTTTCCGCCTCTGGGAGGTCGCCGGCACCGCGCACGCCGACGCCCACCTGCTCGGCGCCAACGCGCAGAACGTCGACTGCGGCGCGCTGATCAATGACGGCCCACTGCACGTCGTCGTCAAGGCTGCCCTGCACGCGCTCGACGGCTGGCTGACAACCGGCCAGCCGCCGGCCGCCGCACCGCGGATCACCACCGACGACGGGCTGTTCCCCTCCGTCCGCCGCGACGCGGACGGCATCGCCCTCGGCGGGGTCCGTACACCGCCCGTCGACGTGCCAGCCGTCGTCCTGTCCGGTGATCCCGGACCGAAGCTGTCCCCGATCTGCCTGCTGATCGGCTCGACGAAGCCACTGGACGCATCCCGCCTCGCGGCGCTGTATCCGTCCCGGGCGGACTACGAGCAGCGTTACGCCGCCGGTATCGAGGCCGCCATCGGCGCCGGGTTCGTTCTCACCGACGACCGCGGCGCCCTGGCCGCCTACGCCAGGCCGGATCTCGTCGCCGGCTGACCGTCAACCGGAACCGGCTTCCTGCGCCGATGGGTTGCGGGCCGCGATCGCGGCGTTGAGCGCGGTCGCGAAGCCCGTCCAGGTCAGGTAAGGCAGCAGGGCAACCCCGGCGGAGCGGTCCGCGTGCCAGGCCCGGCGCAGAAGATCGACGTTGGAGGCGTCGAGGGCGAGAATCTCCGCGAACGCGAGGCCTGGGCTTCGGACCCGGAAGAACAGCGGAGTCCAGGCGGCGTTCAGGAGCAGGTTGATCCCGAAGGCACGGCGCAGGCGGCGCCGGTGGTCGTCGCCGGCCGTGCCGTCGAGCGCCCTGGCACCAGCGAACGCGATCAGAAGGTAGATCGGTGTCCAGACCGCGGGGAAGGCCGACCGCGGCGGCTGCCAGGCGGGTTTGTCCAACGACAGGTACCAGGAGGAGTCGGGTCTGGTCGCGACCGCGCCGACGCCAGCCGCGACCGCTGTGGCGATACTCGTCCTGGCCAGGGTCCACCTACTCACCCAGGTCAGGTACCCGCGACCGGCCCGGTCCGACACTCCGGCGTGCTGTCCCAGCAACCGCTGGCGAGAGTCCGGGCGCGTGCCAGCCGCTCCCGGAGCTTCCTGCTCAGGGCAGCGGTCGGTCGACGAGCGGGATCAGCCGTGAATCCGCCAGTGCGGCCGTGCGGTGGCCGACACCGGCGAGATAGCCCTCGTTCGAGGCGAACGCGAGGAAATCGGCCACACCGCCCTGGCGGATCAGCATGACGAGGTCCCACCGCTCGTCTGTCGGGCCGACGAACGGGTGGCCGCCGACACCGAAGAACTCGACCGAGCCTCCGCTGGCCGCCAGGTACGGCAGGGTGTGCCGCACGTAGCGGTCGTAGGCGAGGTGGCCCGGGATCGGCTCCGGCGGCGCGAGGTCCGGGTGAGCCGAGTAGTCGGCCCAGTCACGGAACCGGAGCAGGTTCAACATCGTGAACGGCCCCTCGATACCGCGGGCGAAGAACAGCCGGGCGTTCTCGTCCGACGGGTCCAGGTACACAGGCGAACAGTAACAGCGCGGCGGCGGCGCTCAGGCCGCCGGATCGCGCTGCGGTCAAGGTGCGCTCGGGGCAGCCCTCACGGCTCTG
Source organism: Frankia sp. CcI49 (assembly GCF_001983215.1). Taxonomy (NCBI): domain Bacteria; kingdom Bacillati; phylum Actinomycetota; class Actinomycetes; order Frankiales; family Frankiaceae; genus Frankia; species Frankia sp. CcI49. The sequence continues at coordinate 158,187 of NZ_MOWP01000007.1, read as the reverse complement.
GCCGTCGGGCGCCCCCTCGGACTGCGGCCGCTGGTCCACCAGACAGAGCCCTGGGTGGGGCGGCCGAAGGGGCTCGTCCGCCAGCCAGTGGCGGACGAGCCCCCTTCGGTCAGGAGCGCGCCGGTTCCCGTGCCGGTTCCGGCCCCTGGGTGGGAACCGCTCCGAGGCCGGGTCCCGCTTCGGGCCCGGGTTCGGGCCGGCCCTCGCCGCCGGACCCGCCGTCGCCGGTGCCACCGTCGCCATCAGTACCGCCGCTGCCGCCGTCGGCGCCGCTGTCACCGTCACCGTCACCGCTGGCGGTCTCACCGGCGACGAGGTGGGTGGCTGCGCCGACGGTGACCGGCTCGTCGGCGGGTTCGACCGAGACGTGCGGGACGACCCGTTCCAGCCACTTCGGCAGGTACCAGTTGGCCTTGCCGATGAGGTGCATCAGCGACGGCACGAGCGCCGTCCGCAGGATGAAGGCATCGAGGAAGACAGCGGAGGCGAGGCCGACACCGAAGATCTTGATCGGCCGGCCCGGGGTGAGCACGAAGCCGAGGAACACGGCGATCATGATGATGGCCGCGGCGGTGATGATGCCGCCGGTCTCAGCCTGCCCGACGACCACCGAACGCTTGTTGTCGCGGGTGTGCAGCCATTCCTCGTGCATCCGGCTGACCAGGAACACCTGGTAGTCCATCGACAGGCCGAACAGGATGGCGAACAGCATGACCGGCATCCAGGCGTCGATCGGCCCACCGGGCCCGGCACCCATCGGCTCGGAGAGCCAGCCGTACTGGAAGATCGCCACGGACAGGCCGAACGAGCCGCCCGCCGCCAGCAGGTTCATCAGCGCGGCAGTCAACGGGATCAGCAGGCTGCGGAACGCGATGAGCAGCAGGACGAAGGACAGGCCGACCACGACCGCGATGAACAGCGGCATCTTCCGGGACAGCACCGAGGCGAAGTCGACGTTGATCGCCGTGTCACCGTAGGTGTAGATGTGGTTGGCCGTGCCTTCGTACAGCGGCGGCAGGATGTCCGAGCGAAGGTGCCGGACCAGCTTGTAGGTCTCCTCCGACTGCGGTGACGTGGTCGTCTTGAACGTCACGAACGCGACGTCCTTGGCCAGCGGCATCGTGCCCAGGCTGGCCGGGTCGACCCCCGGGACGTCGGACAGCGTCTCCGACACCCGCTGCAGGTAGGCCTCGTCGGAGGCACCCGGGCCGCTCACGACGGCTTCCAGCGCGGAGTTGTAGCCGACTCCGAACTCGGAGGCGATCAGGTCGTAGCCCGCGCGGGTCGTGGCGCTCTTGGGGTCGCTGCCCTGGTCGCTGGCGCCCAGCTGGAGCGAGAAGAACGGCAGGGTGATCAGGATCATCAGCGCGCCCGAGACCACCGCGACACCGATGCGCTGGCGGGCGACGAACTGCGACCAACGCGCCCAGAATCCCACCTGGCGGTCGTCGATGAACTCGCCGGCGCGCACCGCCGCCCGCTGCTTGCGGGTCAGCACCTTCAGCCCGAACAGGCTGAGCAGCGCGGGCAGCAGCGTCAGTGACGCAATCATCGTGAATCCGACCGCGAGCGCGGTCGCCACCGCCATGCCGTTGAAGAAGCTCACGCCGAGCGCGATGAGACCGAGAATGGCGATACAGACGGTTGTGCCGGCAAACAACACCGCCCGGCCCGAGGTGTTGACCGCGTTCACGATCGATTCCGCGACGGGCACGCCCCGCCGCAGATTTCGGCGGTGCCGGGTGACGATGAACAGCGCGTAGTCAACACCGACACCGATCACCATCAGCTCGGCGAGGACGGGAGTGATGTTCGACACGTTGATGGCGTGGCTGAGAATGTAGATCACACCAAGGCCACCGACGAGGGCGAACAAGGCGCTGGCCAACGGCAGCACCGTGGCGGCCACGGTGCGGAACACCAGCGCCAGGATGACGAGCGCCGCCGCGAAGCCGATGAAGATCGACGACCCCGAGCCCTCACTCTGCCCGATGCCGGAGAATGCGGGCCCGGTGAACTCGACCTGCAGCGAGTCACTGCGCAGGGTCTTCAGCTCGTCGTAGACGCCCTTGAAGAACTCCGGCTCGTAGTGGTCGTTCTCCCAGGTCACGGCGATCAGCGCCGCGGTGGAACCGCGCGCGCCGTTGAGCAGCTTCGGGTTCCCCTCCCCGCTGGCCCCACTGTTCGAGCAGTCGACCAGATCCCAGGGAGATGTGATAAACGCCACATGGTTACCGGAGGCGCACACGTCGGTAAAGGCCGACTTCAGCTCCGGCGGCGACGAGGTGAACTTCCCGTCCTTGTTCTTGAGCACGACGGTGCCCGTAGCGCCGCTCTGATTGTTCAGCCCAGCGCCCTCGAGCAGCTTTGTCACCGACGCGGTCTCGGTGTGCGGCAGGCTGAAGGTGTCGCGGTACGAGGCCCCGCCCATCGCCCCGGCGATCACCTGCACGGCAACGATAAAGCCGACCCAGCCGACGACGACGAGCCATCGGCGACGGACGGCGAGTTCGGCGATCCGTTTCATCAGTTCTCCTGCTCAACCTCTGGCAACCGGCGAACATCCAGGCATCGCGACGGCGACCGCATCCAAGTCGCCCACAGCTTCGCACATACATGCGGACCATCGACAACCAGTTAAGCCAGAGCAATCAGATGCCGAAGCGATCAGTTACCGACGTGACATGGTCTACAGATCTCGAGTCGCCCGGCCGACAGCACCGGCCTGCAATCCGTAGTAAAAGAGCCACCCTTCGACGCGTGGGGTATCGTCCGGCGGGATGCATCGCGACGAGATCGTCACCGCTGCCGGACCAGATGTCACAGCGACCGCCGAGCCCCGCGAGGATGACGCCTCCGCGCCGCTGACGGCGATGCGCCGCCCACATCCTTCCCCGACCAGGGTGGAGATCGAGGCCGGGCGGGCCATGACCGGCGAGCTGACCAGGCCGGCAGGTGATCCGCCGCCCGCGGGCTGGCCAGCGGTGGTGGTGCTGTCGGAGGCGTTCGGGATCACGCCGGAGATCCGTGAGGTCGCCGGCCGGTTCGCAGGCCGTGGCTGGGTGGCGCTCACTCCCGACCTTCTCTCCCCCGGCCTTGCGCCGGTCTGCCTGGTTCGGGCCATGCGGGAGGTTTTCAGCGGCCGGCCGGGGCCGGTGGTCCGCGATCTGGACGCCGCCCGTCGGTGGCTGGCCGGCCGGCCCGAGGTGGATGACCGCCGGATCGCGGTGATCGGCTTCTGCCTGGGTGGCGGGCTGGCGATGCTGCTCGGCGGGCAGGCCGGCTCCGGGGTGCGTGCGGTTTCCGCCAACTACGGCGCCCCGCCGCGGGTCGAGGCGTTGCGCGGATGTGGCCCGGTGCTCGCCGCCTACGGTGGGCGCGACCAGGTCTTCGCCAGAACGGCACCGCTGCTGCGGGAACGCCTCGGCGCGGCCGGGGTGCCGGGTGAGGTGACGGTGTACCCCACAGCGGGCCATTCGTTCCTCACCGGGCGCCCCAGCAGACGCAGCCATCGACTTTCCATGCTGATGACCGGGCCGCTGTTGCGTCCCGGCCCGGAACCCCACGCGGCGGCGGAGGCATGGGACCGGATCTGGGCCTGGTTCGACGAGCACACCGCGGCCGACCCCCGTTCGGCACCGGACGCCGAACCCGCCTGACATCGTCAGCGATCTGAGCGGGTCGGGCGCGGTGAGGCCGACCCGCTCAGATCACGGCGGGACCTCAGGCCACCGCAGGTGCTCAGGCCACCGCAGGTTCTCCTGTCACGGTCGGCGGAGCGGCCAGCAGGCGGAGCGCGGCGTCGGAGCCCGAGCCGGGGGCGGCGGTGTGGGTGAGGATGCGCTGCCCGTTGCTGTCCGACAGGTGGAGAACCTCGTAGTGGAGTTCGAGGTCCCCGACCGCCGGGTGGTGCAGGCGCTTGGTGCCACGTGAGCAGAGCCGGACGTCGTGCCTGGCCCAGAGCCGCGCGAATTCGGGGCTGTTGATGCTCAGGTCACCGATGAGCTCGGCGAGCGAACGATCGTCCGGGTACTGCGCCGTGATGTAGCGCAGGGATGAGACGGCCAGCGCCGACTCGTCGTCCCAGTCGCGGTAGAGCTCCCGTGTGTGCGGGTCGAGGAAGAGCAGCCGCAGCAGGTTGGGCCGCTGGGGTGACCGGGGGGCCGCGGCATCGAGATGACCGGCGAGCAGCGCATGGCCGAGACGGTTCCAGGCCAGGATGTCGTTGCGGCGCCCGAGCAGCATGGCCGGAACGGCGTGCATTGCGTCCAGCAGGGCGGCCGCGCCGGCGGCCGGCAGTTCCGGCCGGGCGGGACGACGGCGCTTGGCCGGTGCCGGCCGAGCGAGGGCGTACAGGTGGGCCCGTTCGTCCTCGTCGAGGCGCAGGGCGCGGGCCAGCGACTCGATGATCGAGTCCGAGGCGTTGGTCGACTGCCCCTGCTCCAGCCGGGTGTAATAGTTGATCGAGATGCCGGCGAGCTGGGCGAGCTCCTCGCGGCGCAGGCCCGGAACACGGCGGGTGCCCCAGGTCGGGAGCCCCACGCTGGCAGGCGCGACCGCGGCCCGACGGGTGCGCAGGAAATCTCCGAGCTCTCGGGTTCCGGTCTTCGGGTCGGCGGGGCGCATGCATCCCAGTGTCAGGCACGTTCGCGGTCGTTGGGTGCCCCTGCGAGTGGTACCAGGCACGGGGGGATCGCAGTGCGGCGTTCCAGGCCGCAGGGTCCACAACCGTGACCACCGAATCTCTGGCCGGCCGGCCGGCGCCGGACCACGCGCCGACAGTGACACCGACGGCGACACCGATGCCCCCGCGGGTCGGCGGCCGCGAGCGGCTCGCCCTCGTGGTGCTGTTGACCGCAAGCTTCACCCTTGCCGTGGACTTCTCGATCCTCAATGTCGCGCTGCCCCGGATCGGCGGCGACGTGGGCTTCAGCCTGGCGAACCTGCAGTGGATCTCGACCACGTTCGCGGTCTGCGCGGCCGGGTTCACCCTGTCGTTCGGCCGCGTCGCCGACCTGTTCGGACGTCGCCGGCTGTTCCTGGCTGGGATCGCCGTGCTCGGCGTCTCCTCCCTGGCCGGCGGGCTCGCGACCGTCCCGTGGGTGCTTCTCACCGCGCGGGTCGCCCAGGGGCTGGCGACCGCGGCGGTGACACCGGCGGCACTGTCCCTGCTGACCACGTCGTTCCCCGAAGGCCCGCTGCGGGAGCGGGTGCTCGGGCTCAACGGAGCACTGATGGCCTCGGGCTTCACCGCCGGCGCCGTCCTCGGCGGGCTGCTGACGGACCTGGTGAGCTGGCGCTGGGCCTTCTTCATCAACGTCATCGTCGCCGTCGTGGTGCTGTCCGTCGGGCCGGCCGTGCTCACCGAGAACAAGGCGGCCGACCCACCCCGGCTCGACGTTCCCGGCGCCGTCACCGTGACGGCCGCGCTGGTCACCGGCGTCTACGGGCTGACCCAGGCCGGTGAGCGCTCATGGAGCGACCCGCACTGCTGGGGATTTCTCGCCGCCGCGACGATCCTGCTCGCGGTCTTCGCCGCCGTCGAGCGCTCCGTGGCGCAGCCGCTGGTACCACCGTCGATCCTGGCTCGTCCGAGCGTGCGGTGGGGCAACCTCGCCGGCCTGCTCGCCTTCGCCACCGAGACGTCGGTGGTGTTCCTGCTGACCCTCTACCTGCAGAAGGTCCGGAACCACACGCCGTTGCAGTCCGGTCTCGCGTTCGCGGTCCTCGGCCTCGGCACGTCGTCGGAGGCCTCCTGGGCCCGCGGGTCATCGCCCGCCTCGGCGGCAGGCAGGCCGTCGTGCTCGGTTTCGTGGCACAGTGCGCCGCGACCGTGCCGCTGGCCTTCCTCGGGGACGCACCGGGCTGGCTCGCCGACCTGCTCGCGGCGACGTTCGTCGGCGGTGTCGCCAACCTGGTCGCGATCGTCGGGTTCATGGTCACGGCGACGTCAGGTCTGGCCGGCGGCGAGCAGGGACTCGCCACCGGTCTGGCCACGATGAGCCAGCAGGTCGGGATCGCCCTCGGCACACCGGTCATGTCGGCGATCGCGACCGCGTCCGAGGCGGAGACGCCGCACGGCATCCTGCACGGGGTCACCACCGCGCTGGCTGTCAACGCCGCCCTCTGCCTGGCCGCTGCGATCCTGCTCGCCATCACCCTGCCCACCGACACCTCGTCCACCGGCACCTCGTCCACCGGCACCTCGCCCACCGGCCGGCGCAACAGCGAGTCCGCGGCATGACCGCCCGCCGACGGGTGCTGCTCCTCGGCTGCCCGATACGTCCCGTAACCGGGCTCAGCGCGGCAGCCCCGGACCCCGGACCGTGCCGGGGCCCCATCGCACGGTCCGGTCCGTCCACTCCCCTACGCCGGAGCTGGCGTCAGGTTCCGGTTCCGGTTCCGGCTCCGGCCGGGACCTTGTCGAGGAAGCCGAGCACCTTGGTGATGCGGCCGTCGGCGCCGCGTTCGATCACGTCGAAACCGACGACCAGCGGCTCGGCGCCCGCCGGGCCGAGCCCCCAGGTGAACCGGGCCTGGTCGTGGTGGCCGTCAACCGGCCCGGCCAGGGTCATCGTCAGGCCGGGAAACTGTCCCTGCACCGCGCCGATCACCGCGTCGACGGCGTCACGGCCCTCGGCCACGGCGATCGGGTCGATGTATCGGATTTCGGGGGCCAGAATCCGCTCGACAGCGGCCCGCCGCGCGACGGAATCGGTCTCGTTCCACACCTCGACATAGCTCAGTGCCAGGCTTTCGAAATCGTCGTTACCGTCGTTCACGGGTGGTCCTCACTCTCGGAGACGGTGTCGGATGTGCCACCGCTGCCTCCCGCATGAGAAGGCTCGGACGACCGCGGAGAACTCGGGATGTTCCGGCGGTGACAGGCTCGATGTTCGCGGCCACGGTGCGGCCCGTCGATTACCTCGGAGGTCATGGCCGGCCCGCCCGCACAGCCCTTAGGGTCGCGGCATGGCCCTCCCCCGCGCGCACGAACCGTCCGTGGGTGCCCTGCTGCGTGGCTGGCGGGAACAGCGCCGACTCACCCAGCTGGACCTGGCGGAACGAACGAACGTCTCGACCCGCCACATCAGCTTCGTGGAAAACGGCCGATCGCGGCCCACCAGCGAAATGATCCTCACCCTGGCCGAACACCTGGACGTGCCGCTGCGGGAACGCAACCAGTTGCTGCTCGCCGGCGGCTACGCACCGGCCTATTCGCAGCATGATCTCGCGTCCCCGTCGATGTCGGCGGTCAGCGAGGCGATCAACCGGGTGCTCGCCGGCCTCGCCCCGCTGCCCGCGGTGGTCGTCGACCGGCACTGGGAGCTCGTCGCCGCGAACGAGGCGATCGGCCTGTTCACCGCGGGCGTGGCGCCGCGCCTTCTGGAGCCCCCGGTCAACGTGCTCCGCCTCAGCCTGCACCCGGACGGGATGGCCCCGCGCATCCTGAACCTGCCCGAGTGGAAAGCGCATCTGCTCGACCGGCTGGCACGGCAGGCAGCGGCAGCCAGGGACAACGCCCTCGATGACCTGCATGCCGAACTGAGCGCCTACTCCGCGCACTCCACGCGTGGCCCGTGCTCCCGGGCGGAAACGCACCCGGCGAACACGCTCGTCGTCCCGATGCGCTACCAGTCACCGCGAGGCGAGCTCGCGCTGTTCACCGCCACCACGGTGTTCGGCACACCCACCGATGTCACCGTGTCGGAACTCGCGATCGAGACCTTCTACCCGGCAGACCCCGCCAGCGCCGCCGCGCTCACGGCTTCTCGGCCCTGATGCATCCCCGGCCCCGGCCCCGTGCCAGTGCCAGGGGCCGGGGATGGCCCTGGGGCTGCCGCGGCTCAGTTCAGCTGCCGGGGCGCACGTGCCCGACAGCGGTGACAGAGAGCGTGCTGAGCCCGGGTGCGACGCAGGCGTCCTGTGTGAGCGGGATGAACCGGGAGCGACCGCCGCCGGGTGGGGTGACACGCGCGCCCACGGCGGGCCGGTAGCTGCCCGGTTCCGTACACCCTTCGATCGACCCCGCCAGGTCCGAGGCGATCAGGGTGAACTCCGTCACGCCGCCCGGCCGCAGCGTCACGGGCACGCCGACGGCGCCCGAGTGACCCGACGGACCCCCCAGCACGCGGCCACGCTTGTCGACGAGTTCCACGGTGGGGAAGCCGGATATCACGCAGGCCTGGGCACCGGAGTTTCGGTATTCGATGGTTCGGTAGACGGTACCGGCCGCGCCGTCCTCCCGGACCACGGCTGGGACGAGGGCGGCCGATGCGCACCGGCTGACCGTTCGAGCCGCTGCTGTCGCCGCGCCGGCGTCGACAGCGAGGGCACCGGCTGTCAGAGCGCCCATGAGAAACGCACCAGTCATCCGTCTCATGCTCTTCCGCCCTTCTTTGTGCCTTCCTTGCGTCTTCGCCACCCGCCGCTCGCGAACCGCGCGCCGGTAGGCGGGAAACCAGCCGAACCACGTTCAGGACCCGTCGCCTGAACCACAGTGCAGGCCAACATTCATCACCGGCGCGGCGCGGGCATCGGCCAGGTCACCGCCCGGACGTCGAGCAGGGGGATTACGGGGATCCAGACGGCGTGACCGGGCATTGGTCGGCGCCCGCAGCCTCCGCCGTATCCGCCGCGAAACCCACGCCGCCTCCAGCCTGGGTGACCGCCAGGATGAGATCGGCAGCTCTTCGCATGCTCACCAGCCCCCCGCGCTCGGCGTACCGTGATCCGGCGCGCCTCAGCGTTCCCGCCCACCCCGGAAGAAAACACGGACACTGCAATGCCAGGGACATCGGCCCTTCCCCCAAGCCCTTTGGCCTTCCCGCCCCGGAGAGCTTGGGCGGGCGAAGCCCTCCAGCAGGATCCGATCGCGGTACCGCCATATCCGGACCGAGCGCACATCCGGACCGAGCAGATGTGGTCAAACAGGCCTCGACCGGTCAAGACCGCGATCACGGGAATGCTCAGTCAGCTGATCCGCAAGCCTCGACATACCTGGCTCCACGTCGCCTTTTTGTGGGTGTATCGGACGTTTTCTTCCGATGTGAGACCGCGGATCCGAGGGCTCCATTCGAAAATCCCAGGTTTCACGGGATCCCGAGCGAGCACGGAACACGAAGTCAGGCCAACGGAACACGAAGTCAGACCAGGAGACATACAACGCCCAGCTTGCCGCCGGGTTCGATGTCAGCTCCGTCTCCCCCGCCTGTTGGCTGGCTCGGCCCAGCAGTAACCCAGGGCCTGGTACCGCTGTTGCCGGGGGCCGGCGGCCACAACACAGGACAGCGCATGGAATCACTACGTTGGTGCCTGCGGCGCTCCTCGGGCCAGGAGAGCGTTCGCGACAGCGCGACAGCGAGGGCGCGGCCCCCCGAAAGGCCGCGGGCGACCGCCTGGATGCATCCTGTCCCAGAGGCAGGGGTTCGCCCGTTCCCGGGCATCTCGGACTACGAGGCGCACAGCGACCCAGCCGACAACAGGCGTAATACTGGGAGAAACCCTCGAACCCCGGAGTTCCGGCGGTGGAGCTCCGGTGGCCGAGCGATCGCCAATGATGATCAGAAGCGGGTTCTGAGCCCGCCGGCGCTCACCGGCCCCCGGTGATCMCATGGCGACCGCCATGACCCGCCGAGGAATCCTTCCGATGACCTTGCAGGGCCAGCACGACCGAACGGATCGATGTCGTATTTCCCGGTCTCAGCGATGTGGTGCTCCGCGCCAGATTCCGGCCTGATTCCGATGCCCCGCACGGTGGATTTCGGTCTGGAAAAAATCGTTCGAGATATTTCGAAACCAAGGGTGCCGACGAGGAAAACCGCAGTCTCGCTCCGTCGTCTTGGCACCCGGCAAGGAGGCCTCGGCATGACTTTGAGATCGGAAGAAGAATCGAACCAAGGTCAACCTACGATCAGAAGGGGCGCGTCCGGGCCGGCGGTGAAATGGTTCCAGCGTGCGTTCAACAGATCGGACACCGGCGGGAGGATTTCCCCGGACGGGGAGTTCGGCCCGGCGACGGAAGCCGCCGCACGGGACTTCCAGCGGGCCCATGGCCTGAATCCTGACGGGGTCGTCGGGCCAGCGACCTGGGCGGCTCTCCCAGATGGGCGGCCGATGCCGCTGCTGGCACAGGGGGCGCAGGGTGAGGTGGTTGCTCGGCTCGAGGAGGTGCTGAACAGCTGCGGCTACTCACCCGGTTACATCGACGGAGTCTTCGACGCGCGCACCAGATCGGCAGTGACCGAATTCCAGCGAGCGGAGGGGATCAGCGCGGATGGTGACGTCGGTGATCTTACTTGGCAGGCACAGGTGAACATAGCCGGTCAGACGCTCGAGAATGYCGTCGGCCTTTGGTTCGCCGGAGACTCCGGCGGGCACGGAAATGAAAATGGAGGAGCAATGGAAACGACCTACACCGTCGCCGAGCACGACACGTTGTCCGGGATCGCGCAGCGGTTCTACGGGAACGCGAGCCTCTACACGCTGATCGCCAGCGCCAACAACATATCCGACCCGAACAAGATCCGGGTGGGTCAGGTGCTGAAGATCCCGCCGCAGTCGTACACCGTCGCAGCGGGTGACACGCTGTCCGAGATCGCGCAGCGATTCTACGGGAACGCGAGCCTCTACACGCTCATCGCCAGCGCCAACAACATACCCGACCCGAACAAGATCCGGGTGGGTCAGGTACTGAAGATCCCGCCGCGTCCGCTGGTGGGCGCCGCGTATGGATCATAGGGAAATTTAGAAGAAAGATGGAACTGGGTCACGCTCCGTCGCGCCGTGCGCGTGACGGAGCGGCCCACGTCCAACCGCTTCACCGGCACAAGCGGAAGAATGACAGGTGAGGGGTGCTGTCGGATGCGAAGCGCGCCTTGGCGGGGACATATCAAGAACAAGGTAATCCGTGACCGCGCGGACCTGGCCGCCGCGCTCGATGGCGACGAGAACAGCACCCAGTACGTGTCGATCTGTGGGCTGTTGGAAGCTGCCGAGGAGGCTGCCGAGGAACGGGCAACGCTGCTGAGCTGGTGGAATGGGAACCCTCAAGAGTACGCCTACCGAAGTCTCCACGAGGCCGAGGCGCAGATCCATCGGTTACTGAGCGGCCCTGAGCTGGTGGCCCACGCAAACGATCTGCTCGTCGCGGCGTCGGTCTATCTCACGGCTGACGACCTCAGGCTGCGGGCCGTCGCGGATGGCGACACCGATGCTGTCAGGTTGAGAAATCCACCGGATCCGGCAGCGGTCGCGACTCTTGCCCGTGCGGTGAACGAGGCATCGGACGAGAAGTACGCGGAAAGCCGAGGATTCAGAAATCGACTGATCCGGCTTACACTGATCAGTGCAGTTGCGGTCGCCCTGGTAATGGTTGCCCTGGCCGTCGGCACTGTCCCGCTATCAGCTGAGGACACGGGCACGTCCGGTCTGAGAACCGCGATGTCCGTGTCGTTGTTCGGCGCCATCGGCGCCCTGATCAGCGCCGTTCCGCCGCTCGCACATGCTGCCGGCACCTGGAATCCGTTCTCGCTGCCGGTGTACCAGATGCTGCTGAAGATCGTCCTAGGCCCTTTGTTCGCTGTCGTCGGTGTGATCCTGCTGAAGGCCGGAATCATCCCTGGCACACGTCCTTCGCTGTCACTCGCGGACCTGCTTGTCTGGTCGGTCGTGTTCGGCGCAGCGCAGCAGGCGGTAACGCGCTCGGTTGACAGCCGGGTCGCCGGGCTCGTCGCCGACGACCCTGCCGGAGACACGTCAGGTCCGGGCGAAGCGGCGTACGGCCAGACCGGCCCCTCAGATCGGCGCGGTCGTCCGTGAGTCAGAACTGCAACGGCATTTGTGACGACTGTGGTCGGGCACAGCCCTACAGCTTGCGGGCGACGCCAATGACATGCGCGCTCGTTCCGAGCATCGACGGCTCGGTTTCGGTCAGGCGGACCGCCCTGAGCAGATCGGCGGGATCGACCATCCGCTGCTGCAGGTCCCCCAACAGCCAGGCGAAACCCTCGACCGCGACAAGGCGGATGTCCTGATAACCGGCGAGGTCAAGTTCCGCGCGCAGTTCCTCGGGGTGGTGAAAATAGGCCCAGAAGCCGCCCTCGGCCGGCTGGGCCGGGTCCTGGCTAAGGCCAAGACGCACATTGCGGTCAAAGTCGCCCCAGATCTCGCTGCTTCCCAGCAGACCCTTCATTGTTGCGTCGAGGACCCAGGCGTGCCGAGCGATAACCTCGACCAGAAGGTCACCTCCCGGTTTAAGGACCCGGGCCGCCTCGCGCAGCGCCGCGACCCGGTCATCCCGCTGGACAAGATGGTAAAGCGGGCCCATCAGCAGCACGGCATCGGCCGACTGGTCGGGCACAGGAAGGCGACGGGCCTCACCGAGCTCGGCTCGAAACGGCGCGTGCGGCTGCGACCGGGACCGGGCCCGCGCCATCTCGACATGGCGGGCGACAGGGTCAATGAGAACAACCTCGTAGCCGCGGCCGGCGAGGTGCGCGGCATGGGTACCTGGACCGCCACCGACATCCACGACATGCCCCTGACCGACCAGGAACCGCGCGAAGATGTCCCAGGTCCGCAGCCGGACCAGGTCGCCTAGGCCCGGCCGCCACAGACGGTCGTCCTCGTCAACCAGCTCATACCGGGCCGCCACCCGGCTGTCGATCTCCACCCGACCAAGTATGGAAAGCCCGCCCACGCCTGACGATCCGTTTTACCTGCTCGCCAGACACCGTCGACTGTCTCATGATCGCGCACTTGAGTGGTGTCTGAACGCTGCACTACCAACCCAAGGAACGATCTACACCCGCTGTTACAAACGCCCAGTTTCCCCGACCCCAGCGGCGCCCCAGGCGCCCGTCGGGGGGTCTCGGGGGGCCACCCCCCGGCAGACATTGCGGCTGTGCCGCAGGCGATCCAAAGGATCGACAAGCATGCGGAATCAGCGCGTGGGCGCGGCAGGGATCGAACCTGCGACCACTCGCTTGTAAGGCGAGCGCTCTCCCGCTGAGCTACGCGCCCGGGAGGATGCCAGCCTACGCAACACAGGGGCCTGCGGCGGCAGCATACGTCCGGCTGCACGGTGTCCCTTCCGTCAGGAGAGTCACCGTGCCAGGTCGAAACGTTAGCGGATGATCGCGAGTTTTGGGTCAGGAGACCGGCCGTGGCCGCCCGAACATGCGGGATAGGGCGGCGTCAACGTCGGCGGCGAGGGCTCCGTCGCGGTCTGGGAGGCTCACGGGCGCGCCCGTGTCCGGCGAATCCGCGAAGGAGTGTTCGGTCTCCGCCTGCGCCGCCTCAGAGCGCGCGTGGGCGTCTGTCGCCGCGGGTTGGCCCATGGCCCCGGGTTTGTCTCTTGCGGCTGCGAACGGTCGCACCAGCGGCCTCGGCGGTTCGCCTGCGGGCGAAGGGGGCTCGGCTGGCGGCGGCTGCAGTTGCAGTTGCGCCGGTGGGTGCTGACTGGCGATATCCGTGAGCTCGGGTGCGTGGCGGTCGGGCTCCTTGCGAGCGCCGCAGTCGCGGCACAGGACTGTTCCGAGCGCCTTCGCCAGGCGGGTCGAGGCGCATCTGTTGCACCGGTCGAGGATCGCGTCCCAGTCCGGGGCGGGGCGGCAGGTCGGGCAGACCAGAACCTGCTCACCGCTGATCACGACGCGGTGCCAGGGACTTGATCCCCGGACCGGGTCGGTCTGACGCTCGCTGCAACGGAAACACGGCATGAGGTTCACCGTCCTCACGAGACCGGCGGAGCACGTCGACCGTGGCGCGCCTCGTTGGGCTCCCCCGCGGGTTCCTGGCTGGCCAGGTGCGCCGGCAAGGAGCCCGACGGGGCGGGATCACCCGCCCGTCGGCTCCTGCGGACTACAGCGAGGCGAGCGCCTTGAGGTACTCGGCCTGGTCACGTGCGTCCGGAATGTTGTTCACAACCTTCCAGCGCACCTTGCCCTCCTTGTCGATGATGAAGGTCCCGCGCAGGGAGATGCCCTTCTCCTCGTTGAAGACCCCGTAGGCCTTGGCCACCTCGCCGTGCGGCCAGAAGTCCGCGAGCAGGGGGAACTCGTAGCTCTGCTGGTCCGCCCACACCTTGTGCGCGAAGGCGGAGTCGACGGAGATGGCGAGCACCTGCACGTCGTCGTTCTGGAAGGAACCGAGGTCATCCCGGACGGAGCACAGCTCGCCCTGGCAGACCCCGGTGAAGGTCAGCGGGTAGAACAGGAGCACAACGTTGCGACGGCCCCGGAAGTCGGACAGGGTGACGACCTCGTTGTTCTGGTCCTTCAACGAGAAGTCGGGGGCGACGGCTCCGACGTCGACGGTCACGAGCTGTTCCTCTCGATTGCGGTTGGTTTCGCGTTCTTGGGTGCTGCTCGACCTCGCGGTCTTMGCGACCAGTCAGTCCTCTCCGCCAGCATGCCACCGCCGGCCACGCCCTTGGCGTCCGGCCACTACCGGTGTGCCGGATCGGGTGTGCCGCTCCGGCGCCCTGCGCCCTGCGCCACGGCCCGCTCTCCCGCTCTTCCCCGAGGTGGGACGTCCCACGTGGGCCCTCGGGACGCGACGCAGGGCACGCCGGGCACTGTGGGGCTCCACAACGCCTTGGCCGCCAGGAGATCACAGCGACGACCACATCGTCAGGGCTGCCTGGCACCACACGGGAAACGAACGGTCCTGCAGGGCAGGGCAGAGACAGTAGGCGCGTGATCCCGCGCGGGACGGTGGTCTTCAGGTCGGCGGCAGCAGGAGCACCCGGAGAGCCCACTCCGACTCCGAAACGTACAAATCCAGATACGGAGAGCATACTTACGCTCAACGATCCCACAGGAAAGCGCCGGAACAGGTTTCCAGCACTCCGGTGTCCTAGTCTGACCGGTCAACGGCCTCGATAACAATCGAGCCGGACAACTACAGAAGACTACTGGGGCGGTATCCGCTTCCAGCCGGTCACCGCTCGCGGCCAGGCCGGGAGCGAAACCGCATGACGGCGCGTCGGGCGCCTGCGGTCCGAACAGCAGGGAGGTCGTGTCCACCTTGACCAATCAGATGCCGCCGCCCGGCCCGCCTGGCTGGGGGCAGGGCAGCCAGGGAGGGCCCGGCGGCCCGCCGCCCGGGTTCGGCGGCCCGCAGGGCTATTCCAACCCGCCCGGCCCGTTCGGCGCTCCGGGCCCAGGTAACGCCCCGCCGTACTCGGACCGGACGGAGCCGTACGCACCGAGCCCGTACCCGCCGAACCCCTACCCGCCACAGCCCTACCCGGGAAACCAGACCTATCCGGTGCCTCCCGGCTACGGGCCGCCACCCGCCGGCGCCTCGCCGGTCGGCGCCGGGGTTCTGGGTAAGCGACGCAACCCGTTCGCCGTGTGGCTCGGGCTGCCGATCATCACGCTCGGCATCTACAGCCTTGTCTGGGTCTACAAGACCAACAAGGAGCTCTCCGCGTACAACCCCCGCATCCAGGTCAACCCGGCGTTGTCGGTGCTGGCGTATGTGATCGGCTGGGTGTTGATCGTCCCGCCCTTCGTGGCCACGTGGCGGTTGGGTACCCGCACCCGGGATGCCCAGCGCGCGGCCGGGCTCCCGGAGCTCAGCCCCGGGGTGGCCTTCGTGCTGTGGCTGGTCGGCGGAGGTGCCCTGTACCTCCAGTACGAGATCAACAAGATCTGGGCCCGTTACCCGGGCGCAGTCGAGGGCCAGCAGGTCCCGCTGAGCTTCTGAGGGGCCGGCGACAGACGGCTCAGAAGCGGTACTTCAGCGCTTCGGTTCCCAGATCGGGCCGGGGCGCTGAAGGCCATCGGGCCAGGGCGGCAGACGGGCGTTGTGCGGTGGCCTGGCGTTCATGTGTGCCCGATGTTTCTTGTGTGCCCGGCGTCTCTCGTGCGCCCTGCGTCTCTCGTGCGGGCGTCTCTCGTGCGGCCACAGCACGGCGGCAGCCCTCTCCGCCTCAGGCAGCCATCTGGGCGCACGCGAACAGCCGGGTTGGCGGCACCTGGAGCCGCCAACCCGGTCACTGCCGGCACCGGGCCGTCAGCGGTGGCGTACCCGCTGCGACTTGGGGGCCGCCAGCCGCATCCCGGCCCATTCGGCCGCGACGCTGACTGTGCTGGTCTGAACGAGGCCCGCGGTGGGCACAGCGTCGAGGACGTCGCTGGGCTCGACGTGACCTTCGCGACCCGCCTTGGGGGTGAGCAACCAGATCACGCCCTCCTCGGACAACTGCCTGCGCGCGTCGATGAGGGCGTTGGCCAGATCGCCATCGTCCTCACGCCACCACAGGAGGACGACGTCGACCACGTCGTCGGAGTCCTCCGGCACAAGCTCGGTGCCACTCGCCGTGGTGACCGCATCAAGCAGGTCCTGGGCGATGTCGTCGTCCTCGTTGAGCGACTGGACCAATGTGCCGGCCGCGACTCCCAGACGTTCCGCACGGCGCTGACCCTCGGCGTTCGCCGCGGTCGGACTCACCCTCCGCTACCTCCTGCTCGTCTACATAACGCCTCGCTGTGGCGAGGCGCCCGGTCGTGGGCGGACCGGTCGGCGACGATCCGCTCGCGCGACCCGCCGTAGGCCTAGTCCACCGGACCATCCGGTGGGTGCGCAAGTGCCACGCCGGGGGTTGTGGACAAGCAGGGGGATGCCGGCCGTTCCACAACGATCTCCGCTGACACAATCTCGCTACCCACGGGCCGTCACGTCAACCCGTCACGGCAAACCCGCCGACACGATGTCACCATCGTTCCAACCTGCGGGAATGTGATGTGGGACGCCTTGGCGGCCGAACCCTGCCCGGCCCCTGGGCCGGACCGGCGGTCAGGCCGGTCACCGGGCGTGTGGTCAGCCTGCGAGGAAGGACAGCCGAACCGTCCGATCCGGGTTGTCCACGTTCAGGTCGACGAGTGCGACCGACTGCCAGGTGCCCAGCGCGAGCCGGCCGTCGAGAACGGGAACGGTCACCGACGGTGGCACGATGGCGGGCATCACGTGTGACCGGCCGTGCCCGCGCGAACCGTGGGCATGGCGCCAGCGGTCGTCCGCGGGGAGCAGTGTCGCCAACGCGGCGAGCAGGTCCTCGTCGCTGCCGGAGCCGAGCTCCAGAATCGCGACGCCGGCGGTGGCGTGCGGAACGAAGACGGACAGCAGCCCGTCCCCACGGCCGGCGACGAACTCCGCGGCCCGGTCGGTGAGATCGACGACCCGGTCATGACGGCCCGTATGCACCGTCATTGTTCTCGTCTCCACCTTCGACGTCCTTCCTCCGTTACCCACCGACGCTCCAGTGTCGCCGCGGCGACGTCCGGGGTCCGCCCTGACCCACGCATGCCGGCCCGCCAGCGCCGCTCTGTGGTCCGCGCCGTGGTCCGTGAAGCGCGGGCCCGCGCGCGGGGCCCAGCCAGCCACCCAGGCCGTCGCACGGCCGCCCGCACGGACGGTCTCGCATGCCACCCGGCCGTGCCGTCGGCGCGGGCCACCGTCCGGGTCGTTGTGCCGCCTGTCACCGGGCGCTGCCAGCCGGCCCGTTATGGACCGGTTGGGTTTGTCACACGGCTGTGCGGGCGCTCGCGCGGGCCCCGGGCACGGTCGGCCCGAGAGCCAGCCCGCGCGCACACGGTGCGCAGCCGGACGAAGCATGACGTCTTCCACGATCCGCGATCCGAGCCGAACCCGGCACAGCAATCACGACAACCGGTTGCTGGATGCTGACTGATGGTCATATCACCACGATGCATCCGGTGATATCGGGCCCTGTCGATCCAGTTTTGTTACCAATCAGTAGGCAGGGCGTGCGTGACGGCGGTGTCGAGACGGAGCACGATAGTGAGGAGGCATCGGCCAGGAGCTACGGAGAGCAGGAGTTAGGCGTGGCGCAGGACACAACACGGAAGTTCTCGGTGATCACCGACGGGCTCCCGAGCCAGTTGCCGGACATCGATCCGTCCGAAACCAGCGAATGGCTTGAGTCCCTGGATGCTGTCATCGAGGAGTCGGGGCGGGGCCGCGCGCGGTTCCTCATGCTCAAACTCCTCGAGCGAGCACGTGAGAAGGCTGTAGGCGTACCGGCTCTGACGAGTACGGACTTCATCAACACGATCCCACCCGAGCAGGAACCCTGGTTCCCGGGTGACGAGCACGTGGAACGACGCATCCGCGCCTACATCCGCTGGAACGCCGCCATCATGGTGAGCCGCGCCAACCGTCCCGAATACAACGTCGGCGGGCATATCGCGACCTATGCGTCGAGTGCCAGCCTTTACGAGGTCGGTTTCAACCACTTCTTCCGCGGCAAGGACCACCTGACCTCCTCGCCCGGCAGCGACTCCGGCGACCAGATCTTCATCCAGGGCCACGCCTCGCCCGGTATCTACGCACGCGCCTTCCTGGAAGGGCGCCTCACCGAGGCACAGCTGGACGCCTTCCGGCGGGAGGGCGAGCCGGGCGGGCTGTCGTCCTACCCTCATCCGCGCCTGATGCCGGACTTCTGGGAATTCCCCACCGTCTCCATGGGCCTCGGCCCGATCGATGCCATCTACCAGGCTCGATTCAACCGCTACCTGCTCAACCGGCAGATCAAGGACACGTCCCGCAGCAAGGTGTGGGCGTTCCTCGGCGACGGTGAGATGGACGAGCCGGAATCGATCGGCGCACTCGGTGTCGCCGCCCGCGAGGAGCTCGACAACCTCATCTTCGTCGTCAACTGCAACCTGCAGCGCCTCGACGGTCCCGTCCGCGGCAACGGCAAGATCATGCAGGAGCTGGAGTCGACGTTCCGCGGCGCCGGCTGGAACGTCATCAAGGTCGTCTGGGGCCGTGACTGGGACCCGCTGCTCGCCCAGGACACCGACGGCGTCCTCGTGCACCGGATGAACACCACGCCCGACGGCCAGTTCCAGACGTACTCGACGTCGGCCGGCGACTACATCCGGGAGAACTTCTTCGGCGCGGACGCCCGGCTGCGCCGCATGGTCGCCGGCCTCACCGACGACGACCTGCGCAAGCTCTCCCGCGGCGGCCACGACTACCGCAAGCTCTACGCGGCCTACAAGGCGGCCACCGAGCACACCGGCCAGCCCACCGTGATCCTCGCCCACACGATCAAGGGCTGGACGCTGGGCAAGGACTTCGAAGGCCGCAACGCCACGCACCAGATGAAGAAGCTCACCAAGTCGGAGCTGAAGGAGCTGCGCGACCGGCTCTACCTGGACATCCCCGACGCGGCGCTCGACGGCCACCTGCCGCCGTACTACCGCCCCAGCGCGGACTCCGAGGAGATCCAGTACATGCGGGAGCGCCGGGCGGCGCTCGGCGGTTCCATCCCCCGCCGGGTCGTCCGGGCCCGCCCGCTCACCCAGCCGCCGGCGTCGATCTTCGACGAGCTGCGTCGCGGTTCGGGCAAGCAGCCGGTGGCGACGACGATGGCCTTCGTCCGGCTCCTCAAGGATCTGATGAAGACCAAGGAGATGGGCGCCCGGTTCGTGCCCGTCATCCCGGACGAGGCTCGCACGTTCGGGATGGACGCGATGTTCCCCACGGCGAAGATCTACTCGCCGCACGGGCAGCGCTATGAGGCCGTCGACCGTGAGCTGCTGCTGTCGTACCGGGAGTCCGAGGCCGGTCAGATGCTGCACGAGGGCATCAGTGAGGCCGGCTCGATGGGCTCGGTGATCGCGGCGGCCACGGCCTACTCCACCCACGGCCAGTACATGATCCCCGTCTACGTCTTCTACTCGATGTTCGGGTTCCAGCGGACCGGCGACCAGATGTGGGCGCTGGGCGACCAGCTCGGCCGTGGCTTCCTGCTCGGTGCCACCGCCGGGCGCACCACGCTCAACGGTGAGGGCCTGCAGCACCAGGACGGGCACTCGCTGCTGCTGGCGTCCACCAACCCGGCGTGCGTGTCGTACGACCCGGCGTTCGCGTTCGAGGTCTCGCACATCGTCCGGGACGCACTCGACCGGATGTACGGCGAGCGGGACGAGAACGTCTTCTACTACCTGACCGTCTACAACGAGCCTGTTCCGCAGCCGGCGGAGCCGGCCGGGCTCGACCCGGCGCAGATCCTCGCGGGCATGTACCGCTTCCGCACCGCCGACGAGCTCACCGGTGGCGACGGCGCGGCCGCGGGCGCGGCGGGCGACTCGTCCACGCCGCGGGCGCAGATCCTCGCCAGTGGCACCGGCATGCGCTGGGCGCTGTCAGCCCAGGAGATGCTGGCCGCCGACTACGGCGTCGCCGCCGACGTGTGGTCGGTCACGTCGTGGAACGAACTGCGCCGCGAGGCCCTCGTCTGCGAGCGGCACAACCTGCTCCACCCGGAGGAGGCTGCCGCGGTGCCCTACGTCAGCCAGATCCTCGCCGGTGCGCCTGGCCCGGCCGTCGCGGTCTCCGACTGGATGCGCGCCGTTCCGGACCAGATCTCGCGGTGGGTGCCGCAGGCGTACACCTCGCTGGGCACGGACGGCTTCGGCCGCTCCGACACCCGGGCCGCCCTGCGTCGCCACTTCAACGTGGACGCCGAGTCGGTGGTCGTCGCGACGCTGGAGGCGTTGGCCCGCTCCGGCGAGGTCGAGCAGGCCGTCGTCGACGACGCCATCCGCCGGTATGGGCTACGCAAGGATGGCGTGGGCGAGGTCACTCTCAGCTCGGCCGTGGAGGTGTCCGAGCCGGCCGTCTCCGGCTGACAACCTCCCGGGCGGCCGACCTGGCCGCCCATCGGAGCCGCAGGCACCGCCCGCGGGTGAGTCTCCGTATGGCCACCTGCGCAACCGGGCGGCACCTGACCGTGCACCTGCCGGGTCCACGGGCCCCATCCCCCCGGGGGTCCGTGGACCGCAGGTGGCGAACCGGGCCACCCGCGACACTGAGTGACGACACTCGCGGCACCCAATGGCACGCAGCGTAACCAAACATGGTCGCTACCCTCCGCGTTCACCGTGCTCCAGCCGCGCACCGGCTAGCATCTGTACTCCAACGATGCCACCAGCCCAGCGCTCCTTGTGACAAGCAGTCACCGACAATCGGTCCCTGATCGTCACCGGCGACACTATTGTCTCGGGAGTGACATCAAGGCCAACGGCCACGCGCGGCAGTCACGCGCGGGCCCGCGGTTCGCGACCACCGCGGAGCCCGCTCCGCGGAACCGGATCCGTCGCGCCACGGCACCGGCCCGCAGGGGTTCCGGGTGACCGACCGGCGTGTCGTGCCCCTGTATCCGGCGCACCACCCCGCGCACTACCCAGCGCGGGGTGGGACCCGTCGCGGCCCGGCAGCCACGAGATCGAGGAGGAGCACGTGACGCGTGTCCCGAGGACCACCGGTCCGTCCGCCCATCGGGCGGCAACCCGCCAGCCGGGCCGGCAGGCATGATCCTCCGGGCGCGCCGCATCGACCGGCTGGAGGAGCACCCGAACCTCCGCGGAATCCTCGGGATCCTCGCGCAGCTCGTGCACACCACCGACAGCGAGCTGGTCTCGCTGGCCGCGCTGTGGCGCAACTCCGGGCAGCTCGCCTCCGCACGGGACAAGGCGCTGGCACCCGACTCCCCGCTCATCGTCGAGGTCCTCGCCGCGTTCGACGCGCTGTCCGCGATCTACGCTGACGACCTCACCGGCGCCGAGTTCGTCACCCTCGACCCCGCGATCACCTCGACGGCGCTGCGTGCCATGCGCGACGCCCTCGCCGGCGCCTACGCCAAGCCGATCCTCAACCGATCCGAGTACACGGCGCTGCTGCGTCCATGGCGGACGGTCTACCCGCGGGTCCGCTCGCACGAACCGGATCTGGGCCCCGCCGCCGCCGACGTCAAGCGAGTCCTGGCGACCCTGCCCAGGCTGGCGCGCCGCTGCCACGACCCGGCCAGCCTCGAGGTGTTCGACGGCCTGCTGACGACCGTGATGACCCGCGACGACGAGGCCCACCAGGCCGCGATGGAACGGGCCTTCGACAGCGCCGTGCTGACCGGGCGGCGGCGGGTGTGGACGCTGGTCCGCCGCAGTGCCGCCGAGGGCTTCTGGCGGCTGTGCCCGGCCTGCCGCCGACTCGCCACCGCGCCCGACTCCTCGTCGGACGAGCGGGTCATGGAACTGTGCGCCGACCTGGCCTGTGCGCTGCTCGTCGAGGACCTGCTCGAGCCGGACGTCTACGCGACGCTCACCATGCCCCTGCGTGCGCTGATCCCGCTGCAGGGCGCCGCCGGGGCCTGAACATCGCCGCCGGGGCCTGAACGTCAGGCTGGCCGGTAGACAACCAGGCGGGCAGGGCTCGTGGTGACCGCGATCCGGCGGATACCCTCGCTGACCTCACCGTCGCCGGCGAAAGGCAACGGTGCCGCCTGGTTGGACGCGATGCGCACCCGCTCGACGGTGCGCTGCTCGTAGACCCGTGAGCGGCCCAGCCGGCCGGTCAGCACCGCACCGACGAGCCGCAGCCGGGCCAACGGCGCCGCCGCGTCGACGACCCGCAGGTCGAGCAGGCTCTCGTCCAGACGGGTTCGGTAGGTCGGCGCGAAGCCGTCGGGCAGATAGCGACCATTCCCGACGAAGATCAGCCAGATCCGGCGGGCCTCGCCGTCGATCTCGGCGTCGAACGGCGGCTCGTTCCACAGCACCCAGCTCAGCGCGAGCAGCATGGCGGGCCATTTGCCGATCCGGTGCTCGAAACGCTCCCGGATGCGGACCATGTCCGGATAGCCGCCGAAGCTGGCGGTGTTGACGAAGTTCCGGGTGAACCGCGCACCGGTCGCGCCGATCCCGTCCACCTGCCCGACGTCCACCGCGACGGCCGTGCCGTCACGGACCGCCTTGATGGTGTCGCCGGGCCCGCTCAGGCCGATGTCGGCGGCGAAGTGGTTCAGTGTCCCGGCGGGAAAGACCGCGAGCGGCACGCCGCGTGCGAGGGACACCACCGCCGCGGTGTTGATCGTTCCGTCGCCGCCGGCGACACCGAGCACCCGGCTGCGCGCCGCCATCCGGGTGAGGGCCGCGGTGATGTCCTCGCCGGGACCGACCTCGACGATCTCCGCTCGTGGCAGGTCGGCCCGCAGCACGTCGATCAGATCGGTATGGTGCCCGGCACCCGAGCGGGCGTTCACGACCACACCGAGCCCCGCCCCGTCCGGCAAAGCCGGGGCCCAGGCGGACGCGGGCCGGGCCCGGGCGGGCGTCCCGGGCCGCCGGGGCATCACCTTCGTCGTGAGCAGGCCGGCACCGACACCGAGCGCGACCCCCGCCACGACGTCCCCCGGGAAGTGGGCGCCGACATAGACCCGGGAGAAGGCGACCGTCGCTGCCAGCGCCGCGACGGGAACAGCCGCGACCGGCGCGTCGAGCGCGACCCCCGTGGCGAACGCCGCGGCCGACGCCGAATGCCCGGACGGGAACGAGAAAGTCGTCAGATCACGGCCAAGCCGACGCAGCGGCGGAACGCCGTGGGTCGGCGGCCGGTCCCGACGGAACAGCAGCTTCGCCGGGCCGTTGGCGGCGGTGCTGGCGACACCCAGCGCGAGCAGGCCACGCAGCGCCGCGGAACGGCGACGGCCCTTGCTGGCACCGAGCACGCCCGCCACGCCCCACCAGAGCATCCCGTGGTCGGCGGCGTGCGAAAGCCGTGGCAGCAGCGGATCCAGCAGCGGCCTGGCGTCGGCGAGCGAGGAGAACATCGCCCGGTCGAGGGCCGTGCCGCTCCGCAGCAGCCGCCGGCCGATCTCGACGTCATGGCGAACCAGCAGCCGTGCCAGTCGCGGAGGTCGCGGAGGTCGCGGAGGTCGCCGCGTGGATGTCACGCCGGAACGGTACCCGTTCGCCGGGTACATGCAGGCATTTCCGGACGTCAAAGGCGCCTTCGGTGGCCGGCCGCCTGGCCGAGGCGGACCCACCAACCGAGGCGGTCGGTCAGACCGGGACCAGCGGTCAGACCGGGGTCGGCGTCGCGGCGGCCGCGCGGCGCGGCAGCGGCGGCCGCGGTACGCACCCTGGCCTGGGCAGCGGCCGGCGCGGCTCCACGGTGCGACCCGTGGGCAGGATCTCGCCGGTGTCCTCGAAGAGGATCACGCCGTTGCAGAGGAGGCTCCAGCCCTGGTCGCAGTGCCGGCTGGTGACCACCGCCGCATCACGGTCCGCGCCTTCCGCGGCCGGGCACGGCGGGTCGTGCGGGCAGCGCCGCCGGGACGTGGGAGAGACGGAGGAGGGATCACTGGACGGCTCTGCGCCCAGTGACGGCGCCGCCGTGGCAGGCGCCTGGCCAAAAACACTTCCTTGGTGCACGAGCACCAGAGGTTACGCCTCTCCGTTAGGCACGTCACACGCGGGCGCCTGTGGGGCCACCGGCGTGTCTCGTCGTACCGGCCCGCTCTGATGTCGCCGTGGTCGCCGGGCGCGCCTGGGCGTATCTCCGTGTGGCCGCCGCCGGTGATGATCTCTCAGCACGCCGCCAATCGGTAGATTGCAGCCTTACGCAGAGCGTCGGGCCGGTTCGGGATCCGAGGATTGGCTGGTGTGAGGTTGCCGGCCACCCTGGGCAGACTGCCATCACCAGGGAATTCGGGATTCCTGCCAGAAACGGGTTCGACCGGAGCCACGTCAGGGCCAGGCCTGTGGGGGGTCATGCATGGTGAACGACTCGCGCGCGATCGGCGGTCCGGCGCCCGGCACCACGCGCCCGTTCCTCTGGGCGGGCCAGCCAGCCAGTCCCGACGGCGCGGCCAGGCCCGAGAGCACCGCCCGGCCCGAGAGCACAGCCGGGCCGGAGGGCAGCTCTGACGGTGGTCTTCAGGTGTCCGTCGTGATGCCCTGCCTCAACGAGGCGGAGTCCGTCGGCGTGTGCGTCGGCAAGGCGCTGGCAGGCCTCGCGGCCGCCGGGGTCGCGGGCGAGGTCGTCGTCGTGGACAACGGTTCCACCGACGACTCGGCCGCTGTCGCCACCGCCGCGGGCGCGCGGGTGGTGCGTGAGGCGCGGCGCGGCTACGGCAACGCGTACCTCGCCGGTTTCGCGGCCGCCCGGGGCCGTTTCCTGGTCATGGGCGATTCGGATGACACCTACGACTTCTCCGACCTCGGCGCGCTGCTCGCCCCCCTGCGCGCCGGGCGGGCCGACTACGTGCTGGGTTCCCGTTTCGCTGGCGAGATCCTGCCCGGCGCGATGCCGTGGCTGCACCGGTACGTCGGAAACCCGGTCCTCACCGGCATCCTCAACCGCCTGTTCGACGTCCGTTCCTCGGACGCGCACTCGGGGATGCGCGCGTTCACCAGCGACGCGTACCGGCGCATGCGGCTGCGCTGCGAGGGAATGGAGCTCGCCTCCGAGCTGGTCATCGCGGCCGGGCGGGCCGAGCTTCGCATGGAGGAGGTGCCGATCACCTATCACCCGCGAGTCGGTGCCTCCAAGCTCCACTCGCTGCGCGATGGCTGGCGTCACCTGCGTTTCATGCTCCTCCTGGCACCGCGCCACCTGTTCGTGCTTCCGGGGCTCGTGCTGCTGGGGGTGGGCGCGGCCGGGCAGCTCGCGCTCCTGCCCGGCGCGCTCGACCTCGGCTTCCACCGCCTCGACCTGCATTTCTCCGTGCTGTTCGCGCTGTTCACCATCCTTGGGTGGCAACTGGTGCTCCTGGGTGTCTTCGCGGACGTCCACAACCATGCGGCGGGGTGGCCCGAGCGACGGCGCTGGCCGCTCACGTCGATTCACCGCCGCTTCTCCCTCGAACGCGGCCTGGCCCTGGGCGGCGTGCTGTTCGCGGCGGGTCTCGCCATCGACGGCGTCGTCCTCATCCGATGGCTGGCGAACGACATGGGGCCGCTCAACGAGCTGCGACCGGCCCTGCTGGCGATGTCGCTGATGGTGCTGGGTACGCAGACCGCCTTCGGCTCGTTCTTCCTGCGGCTGGTGACCACCGGGCCCAGCGGTGGCCATGGCCGCGCCGGCTGGGCTCCGCTCTCCGCTGCGGCCCCCTCCAGAGCCGGAGTGGTCGGCGAGGCGCCGACTCCCGGCCCCCCGCCGGTCGACGACGGCTCGTCCGCCCTGCCTGCCTCGCCGGACACGCCCAGGCCTGGGGCGGCAGCGGTGCCAGACCCCGCACCGCGGAACGCCGACAACGGATCCTCCGGGCACGGCAGCGGCGAGGAGACAGCCTTGCCTGTGGACCCTCCGAGCGCGCACCGCGGAATTCCCGCCCACCAGCACTGACCCACTGCGATCGGGAAAGACAGTGAGCCTTCTTCATCTCACGGTGCGTGGTCGCGGACGGGGGGTCCGAGTCGACGCCGATAAAGGCTCAGTGATCCACCCACACAATCGGGGGCCCAAAGGGGACCATTCAGGCAATTTCTCGGATCGATCGTGGACCATGGTTCCTGTGAAGGCACCAGGACAGGCCGACGCCGTCGCCGGCTCCCTCGACGCCCCCGATGCCCCGGGCAGCACTGGACCGGGTAGCACCGCACCGCGGGGCGACCAGCAGGGCGGCCACCGGAGCGGTCCCACGGACCACACGCCGGTGAGCCTCGCGCCGGTGAGCCTCGCTGATGCGCTCGGGCCCAGTCCGGACCACGGCTTCGAGACGCTGCCACCGCACCCGACACGGCCGGCGACCGGCGCGGGCAGGTCCGGCGCGGGCAGGTCCGGCGCGGGCAGGTCCGGCGCGGGCAGGTCCGGAGCAGGCAGGTCCGGAGCAGGCGCTGGCGGTGCTGGCGGTTCGGCTCGTCCTGCCGGCAGGGAAGGCACTGGAGGCGCGGGAGACAGCAGGCCGGCATCGGGTCCTGGGTTGGCCGCCCGAGCCGACACACGGCGGCTCACCGCCGCCACGCGCGTGGCCACCGCCCCCTCCGGCGACGTCCCCTCCGCCGGCAGACGGTTCTCCTTCCTCGCCCGGCACTCCGTGTTCGGAGTCCTCCTTCTCGTCGGAGTCGCGCTTCGGCTGGCCGCGGCGGTCGGCTATCAGCCCGCCTTCGAGTTCAACGGCGACTCATACGCCTACATACGGCTGTCAGCGCTGTCAGAACCCGATCAGATGCGCCCCGCCGGTTATCCGGCCTTCCTGCGGTTGCTGAGCGAGACGGGCGCGGACCTGTGGGTCGTGCCGACCGTCCAGCACGTGCTGGCGATCGCCGTGGCGACCGCCCTTTACGCGTTGCTCGTCCACCGCCGGGTCGCCGCCCCGATCGCCGCGCTCGCGGCGGCTCCCCTGCTGCTCGACGCGTACCAGATCGTCATCGAGCACTTCGTGATGGCCGAGACGTTGTTCGCGGTCGCCCTCGTGGCCGCAATGGTCGCGCTGATGTGGTCCCGACGTCCCTCGGTGTGGGCGCTGGCGCTCGCCGGCCTGCTGCTGGGCGCCTCCGGGCTGGTACGCACGATCGGTGTCGCCATCGGCCTGCTGGCGTTCGGCTACGTCGTGCTGCGGCGGCTCGGCTGGCTCCGGATCTCGGTGTTCGGCGTCTTCCTCGCCGCGCCGCTGATCGCCTACGCGAGCTGGTTCAACTCCGCGCACGGCAAGATCGGCCTCACCGGCGGCGACGCGGCCTGGCTGTACGGCAGGGTCGCGCCCATAGCCGACTGCGACCAGCTCGACCTGAAGCCCGAACAGCTCTCCCTGTGCTCACCGCATCCGGTCGGGGAACGTCCCGATCCGAGCTACTACGTGTGGGATCGCAACAGTCCCGCCAACAACCTCGACGTCTCCGCCGACGAACGCGACGAGCTGCTCAGGGACTTCGCCTGGCAGGTCATCACCAGGCAGCCGGCCGACTACCTGCGCGCCGTCGGCACGGACCTCGGGCACTTCTTCAAGCCGGGACGTCCTGTCGGCCCCCAGGACTGGCCGGACGCCACGTGGCGGTTCCCGACCAGCGACGAGCCCCGCTACCTGCACAACAGCGAGCCGCTGCTCGGGCTGCAGCGCGACGACCACCCCACGCGGACGATCACCGAGCCCTGGGCCGGTCTCCTGCGCTCGTACCAGACACGGGGCTTCACTCCCGGGCCGGCRCTCGCCGTGACCGCCGGGCTGGGGCTGCTGGCCTGCCTCGCGGCACTGCCCCGCATCGTGCCGGCGGGCCTGCGCGGCGGTGACGGACGCACCCGCTGGCATGAGCTGACCGCCGAGCGCCGGCGCATCGGCGTGGACTGCCTGTTCCTGGTCTGCGCCGGGGCGGCGGTGACCGTCGTACCGGCCGCCACCGTCTGCTTCGACTACCGGTACATGCTGCCGCTGCTGTTCCTGCTGCCCCCGGCGGCGGCGCTGGCGACGCGGCAGGGCCACCTGCTGGTGGTCGCCTGGCGGGAACGACGCGACGCCGCCGAGACGTCCTGGCGTTTCGCATCGGGAACCGGCGACGCCGACGCGCACAGGCCGTTCGAGCTCCTCGAGCCGGTGAGCGCGACCAGGCCCCTGCCCCCGGTGGTGGACGTCGACCTGCCGACGCTTCCCGGCGAGGTCGTGGGCGGCGGCGGGACGCCCGGCGGTCATGCCGGGGATCGGCCCCGAGACAGCACAGACGCCAAGAGCACAGACGCCAGCTCGGCTGGCGCCGGAACAAACACCGGCCGCAGCGCCACCACTGGCAGCGGCGGCAGTGGCAGCGGCGGCAGTGGCAGTGGCAGTGGCAGCGGCAGCGAACCAACCGACGGCGCGCCCAGGCCCTCCGCCGGGGGTGCTCCCCTGCCGAAACGGCCTCCCGGCGCCACATTCGAGACACGTGAGAGGCGACGGCGGCCACCCGTGAGCCTCGGCCCCGACGCCCGGATGCCGACCCCCGGCACATTGCCAGCCGCCAGCAGCGGGCCCACCGCCAGCACCGGGACGGGCGCCGGGCGGACCACGCCTGGCGGACGGACGGGCAGCCCGGCGGTGACCGGCGGCGAAGGCCAGGAGAACCGACCCTCGCGGGGCAACCCGAGCGAAGCACAGGAAGCCGACTGGGACCCGCCGACCATGCCGCCTGGGCGCACCGGTTCCGGCGAGCCGACGACTGGCTGACTGACCGCCGGCCGGAGCCTCAGCGCCAGTCGAGCAGGCGTGGGCCCTCGATCCGGGGGCAGGCGTCCACAACCACGTCCAGCCCGGCATCGCGTGCCCGCGACTGCGCGTCCTCGTCGCGGACGCCCAGCTGCGTCCACACCGCACCCGCGCCGATCTTCACCGCCTCGTCGATCACCGGGCCGGCGAGATCAGAGCGAACGAACAGGTCCACGACATCCACCGCGAAGGGGATGTCACTCAACGTCGGATAGCCCTGCTCACCGTCGATGACCGGCGCCGACGGATGGACCGGGATCGTCCGCTTGCCCTGCTGGCGCAGGTAGGCGGCGACGCCGTAGGCCGCACGTGAGGTGTTCTCCGACAGGCCGACCACCGCCCAGACCCCGGTGTCGGCGAGGACCTTGCGGATGACCGCGTCCGAGTTCTGCGTCATGCAGGTTCCAACCCCCTGCCGCGTACGGACAATCCCGATCAACGGCAGTCCCGGCTCACCGCGGTGCGGCCGCGGCGAGCACGACCTCGGCGGTCAGCTCCGCGACGCCGGTCACCCGAGCCGAGGCCAGCTCGAGGGCCGCGGCACCGGGTGGGAAGTGCTCGTTGGGGACCGCGACGACGGCGAGCCCGGCAGCGGCAGCCGCCCGCAGCCCGTTCTCCGAATCCTCCACGGCCACCGCGGCCCCGGCGGGCACCCCGAGGCGCCGAACGGCCTCCAGGTAGACGTCAGGCGCTGGCTTGCCGCGGGCGACCTCCTCGGAGGAGACGGTCTCCCGGAAGTACCTGACGAGCCCGGAACGATCCAGCACCAGGTCGATGAGTGCACGCGGTGACGAGCTGGCGAGAGCGAGCGGCCACCGGTCCGCCAGCGCGCGCACCGCCGCGACCGCTCCGGGCAGCAGGGGCGGTGCGTCCCCGTAACGCGCGGCGACCCGACCCCGTACCTCGGCGGCGATCTCCGCCGGACTGTCACCGGCACCGAGCTCGGCCAGGTAGGCGGACCACTCGGCGGTCGACATGCCCATCATCATCGCGGTGCTGTCCGCGGCCCACCGGCCGCCGCGCTCGGCCACGAACGCCCGGCGCACCTCGTCCCACACCTGCTCGGAGTCGATCAGAACGCCATCGAGATCGAAGATCACAGCCTGGACGGGACCGGGCGTGGGAACGCCGGAGAAAGCCACCGGCCCATCCTCGCCCACGCCCGCGTGGGACGGAACCGGGCGCCGCGAACACTGGACGGTGCTCACATGAGCCGAGCCTGGCGCCGCGCAAGCGGGCGGAAGGCTACGATCAAGCGGTGCACAACGCGCGCCGCGGTCCGGCGCCGGCCTCGGGCCTGCGGTCCGCTCCGTCGGTGTCCTTCTGCCGCCCGACCAGTGGTCCCCGCCGGTGAGCGACAACAAGCATGAGGTGACGCTTTCCAGCTCGGCGGAACGAGATCTGGCGAAGCTGCCCGAGCTGCTGGGCGCCGAGGTGCGCCGGTTCCTCGACGGCCCGCTGCGCAACGATCCGCGCAAGGCCGGCACGCCGCTCGTCGGCGAGCAGCAGGTCGGGATGTTCGAGGCGGCCGCGCGAAGCTGGCGGATGCTCTACCGGGTAGACGCCAACACCAGAACCGTGCGGGTCATGGTGGTCGGCCGACGCCAGAGCCCCTCCCGTCTGTCCTTCCGAGGAGGCGGCCTCCCGAGCCGGTGACGGTTCACCTGGCGGCCGCTCCGGCCGGCGTGTCGCCCGGCGGAGAGTAGTTCAGGGCGGAATGCAGTTCAGGGTGTCGCCGGAGCCGGCTGCGCCCGCCCGCCCGCCTGGGCCATCGCCGCGGCCAGCCGTGCGCGGTGCTTCTCTGCGTAGGCTGTGCGGTCATTCAGCCGCGGGAACTCCTCGGCCGGCACCGGTACGCCGAGAAACTCACACAGCGGACCCCAGCCCTCCGCGACGTCGAAGACAAGGAGCCGGTCGGCCGGAATCTCCCGCCGTACCGCCTCGCTGTGTTCGGCGAAAATCCTGAGCGCGTGGTCCCGGTCCGCGAATCTGCCCTTGAACACACCGTCCCAGACGATCAGATTCATCATCGTCATCACGCGCATCGCCTCCGGGTTCACCGCCACGCCGCTGGGCGGAGCCGAACCGGCGGCCTTGAACAGTGTGTTGGCGACACTGTCGTACCACTTCTCGGGATCGCGTACGGTGAGAATCACCCGGGATGACGAGTAGTGGTCGGCGAGCTGCCGCCAGAAGAATGCGCCGGGCCAGTCGACGGTCGACCGATATCCACGGAACAGCGCATCCCAGTCAGCAGTACCCCTCTGGGCTGCGTCGATCCAGTCCGGCACGGTCTCCCGATGCGAGAGCACCTCGTCCATGTGATGACAGGGTCCGCAGCCGAGACGTTCGAGGGCGGCCTGTAGTGAGAGCGTTCCGGTCCGACCAAAGCCCACACCAAGGACATCGATCAAGATTTCCTCCTTCGTAGACCCCCCGCGCAACAGTAGCGAACAATCAGAGGAAAGGTCCAACAACCCGAAAGAAAAGGAGGGAGGCTTCATTTCGAAGCCATTCAATTACCCGAATTTCGAGCGACAATCCGGAAATTTGAACAACCGGATGGAACTGACAGAAAAACACGTCTCGACACGCGCCGGAATGTCGGCGGAAATCGACATCACGACAACGACGATAATGCGATGAAAGCCCGAGAAAAGCGCCTGGGGTCGAGCACCCGGGGCCGGGAACCGGCCTGTGGCGGCCGGTCGGGCCCAAGAACAGGATGTGGCGCTGCGACGCGTCGCGGACTGCCGGGTCGCTCCGGCCGCGAGCCTACGCGGATCGCCTCGAGGCCGCGCGGATCGCGACGCCAGGTAACGACAAGGCCGATCCGCACCGCTGTCGAACCCGCCATCTGCCGTCCGAAGCGGGAGACACGCCCGGCCTGACCAGGCCGCGGCACGTCATCCGACGAAACCGTCCGGGTATCACACTCCGGGTATCACGCAAAGGGCATCTCCCGATCACCATCGACATCCGTACGCCTATGGTGTCAGAGATCATGGTCGCCGATGTTGCTTTTCAGCAATCAACAACCGGCCAGAGCCCCGTACCGCCCCGGTCAAAATATGCCACCGAACCTGGTTACCCCGGACGGCCTCGCCCGCGGAGCGCGCACTCCATGCACTCGACCGCCGGCACATGCGGATCCTCGGTGTAGCAGCGGCCAACGAGCACCGCCCCGCGGCTCCGGCCGGGTGTGGGAACTCGGCGTCGAGCGCGGGGCGGGTTCGAGCGGGAACCGTCAGGACACGYTCACGCCGAAGTCGAGGGCGATGCCTCGCAGGCCATTGGCATACCCCTGACCCACGGCCCGGAACTTCCACTCGCTGCCGTAGCGGTACAGTTCCCCGAAGATCATCGCGGTCTCTGTCGACGCGTCCTCGGTGAGGTCGTAACGGGCGACCTCGGCGCCAGTCACCGCATCAGCGACCCGAATGAAGGCGTCACGGACCTGACCGAAGGTCTGCCGGCGCGTCTCGGCGTCATAGATGGAAACCGCGAACACGACCTTCGCCGCCTGTGGCGACAGGAGCCGCAGGTCGACGTTGATCTGTTCGTCATCCCCACCTCCCCCACCGACGAGGTTGTCGCCCAGATGTTGGACGGCACCGTCCGGGCTGACCAGGTTGTTGAAGAAGATGAAGTGGCCGTCCGACAGCACGTGCCCCGCGTCGCCCACCACCAACGCGGAGGCATCGAGATCGTACGGAGCGCCCGTCGTCTGCCGGACCTGCCAACCAAGCCCAATGGTCACCGCCGTCAGGTTCGGCGCGACCTTGCTGAGCGAAACATTGGCGCCTTTGGATAGCGACACCGAGGTCATACCGAAAGCCTAGCCCTGTCTGGGCAGGTTACGCAGCCCACCCACCCGACTCCAATCACCGCAACCATACCACTACGCAGGGTGAAGGAAGCCCGTGACGGACCACACCGGCACGCATCGAACCCAACCCGCCCAGGCTAGGCTGCCAGAAGTGGAGATCCGCCTGTTGCCGCCCGGGAAGGCTGACGTCACAGCACCCACTACCGCGCTCGCCCGCGATCTGCCCGCCCGCACGCTGTCAGGCCGGCTGCTGCCCGCCCGGCGACGGGCCGATCGATGACAGCCGCGGCGGCGGGGTCGGCCGACAGCGGGATGATCCGGCGGCGGAAGGCACTCGCACTCACGCAGCCTCTCCACGACCTGGATGCCCGCAAGTCGTACCTGGACGGCGGCGACTTCGACGTCTACGCGATGGCGGAGCTCGCCCTGCATGCCATCGACCTGGTCACGGTCGCGATGGACTTCGACCGCGGAGCGGACCACGAGCAGGTGCTGCGCAGACTCATCCCGCTCGTTGCCGCGCAGGCACCCGAGCGGCGGCGCGCCGAGCACGAGCGGGTGGCCCGTTGGGTCCTGAGCAATCTGATCAATGTCGGAAGCGTGGACCGCGGCTTCGACGTCATCTACGGCACATACCGGGCAGACGGTCGGTACGTGCGCCGCCGGTTCGACTTCAAGCTGCTGGTCGAGCTGACCGACGGCGAGGGCGAGGTGTACCTGCGCGCCACCGACGAGGCGGTCACCGTTCTCATCGGGGCGCTGGACACGGATGTGACCTCGGCGCAGATCGCTGCGGAGGTCACGCTGGACAACCTCATCCGGCGGGGCCGGCTGGCGGATGCCCGAGCGGCCGCGGAGGCGGCGCGGTACCGCACCGTCCAGTACGCCGAACAGCTTCGCAGGCAGCTCGACGCGACTCGGCGCAACGTGCTGGCAGTGGACTGGCTACGTGCGGTGCCGGCTCTGCTCGACGAGGCGCTTGGCCACGTCGAGCAACGATATCGACACGAGAACGCCATCCTCACCCACATCCGGCGTTACCGCGACGCGGCCGACGACGCCGATCACAAACGGCAGGCCGCCGAGCTCGTCGCCATCGTGACCGACTGCGTGCGGCGCCACACCCAGCTTCAGGCGAGGCTGCTCGAGGCGGGCGCCGTGTTCCGCGCGGAGCAGGACCGCCAGCAGTTCGCGGACGTGCCCGCACGCGGCGGGATCGATCTCTACACACAGTTGCTCATGCCGGTGCTGACCCTGCCCGGGGCGACGGCATTGACGCCGGCCGCGGTCTTCTTCCCCGGAGCGGTCGGCGTCCGCTCGCCGCGTGCGATGCGCCTCGCCGATCTGGTGGACGGACTCCTCACACCGCCGGTGGAACACGAGCCGCTCGGATCTCCGGTCGTCGAGGCGGACCTTGTCCCGATTCGGGAACCGGACAGGTTCGACGACGAGGCCTGGGCCCACGCCACAGCGGTCATGGAGATCGCGCCGGACGCTCCTCGACGCCTGTCGGACCTGCTGGAACAGGCGAGGCGCACGGGCGGCCCGGACGCCGCGGACCTGGTGGCGCTGCTCGCCACCCATGCGCTGAGCCCACGGATCGCCGCCGCCGCACGGCAGGGCGACCCCCTGCTGACGGTTGCCTGCGACGACGGCACCGAACTCGATGATCCCTGGTTCGGCGGGGCGGACCTCCTCGTCGGCCGAGTCCTCATCTCCGCGCCGGACGCCGCGGACGACGACGTTTCCACTCTCCCACCTGCCATGATCGGTACAGCACCTTGACCTTCATCGACGCGAGCCCCGCCGGGCCCGGTACCGTCGCCGGGACGGACAGCAGGACCGAGACGGACAGCAGGACCGAGACGGACAGCAGGACCGAGACGGACAGCAGGACCGAGACGGACAGCGAGACCGAGGCCGGCCTCGACACGTTCGTCGATCTCGACGCTGACGCCGACCTTGACACGTTCACGGACACCACCGCCGTGGCGGGCCACGACGCCACCACGGTCGCGGACGACAGCGTTCTCGTCGGCGACGACACTGCTGACCTCGGCTTCACCGCCGGTGGTCAGCCAGGCCGGGACACCCGCCGGCAGCACGCGGACGCCTTCGAGGCGGGCCGGCTCATCGCCTACGGCCTGCGGCCGAAGCTGGTGCCCGCCCGCGATGGCAGGTACGCCGAACTCGTCCGCCGTTACCTGCGGGAGCCGCAGTTCGCCGCGCTGACGCAGGCCACCGCGGCCGGCCTGGGGCTGGTCGTGCTCGACGTGGCCGAACGGGCCGGTTTCGTCGTCGGTGGTGCCGAGGACTCGGCGTTCACCGTCCGGATGGGCGACTACGCGCGCCGGGCGGGCGGGGAGCACCGGTCCGCCGAGCGGCTGCTGCACGCGATCGCGCAGCTCGCGGTCGCCGCACTCGCGTTCCCACGGCCGGCGGACCTGGTGGACGACTCCTACATCGGACGCGTCAGTGTCGACGGCGTGGACGCCTTCGTCCGTGAGGCCTGCCGGCTGCTGGAGCAGCGGACCGCCGGCGACCAGAGCGACGAGGTGGCGTCGCCCGGCGATGGACGCACGCTCGAGGCGGCGTGGCGGCTGTACTCGCGGCGCCCGGCTACCGGGACGACCCGGGACTCCCGGCGCCTGGCCGGGTCGACGTCCGGGATCGTCGCCCGGGCGATGAGCTTCCTGACCGAATCGGGGTGCCTGGTGCCGGTCAGCGAGCAGGCGGGCGGCACCTACCGGACGACGGCGCGCTACCAGATCCAGGTACGGGAGCTCGCCGCCGACGCCGCGCTGGAGGAGCTGCTCGGCCTCGGGGTGGTGACGGTCGCGGACGGCGGCGGCGGGGTACGGGTTCTCTCCGCCGCCCCTGTGCTGCCCGGCTATGACACGCCGGGCGCCGCGGCGGAGTACCCCGCGGGCCAGCTTCCGGACAGCCCGGCACCAGACAGCCAGAGCCAGGTACTGGGCAGCCAGGTAGCGGGCAGCCAGATGGCGGGTTCGGGCCCGGAGGTGGGCGATGTTTGAGCTTTCCAAGGTTCGGCTCCATGCGATCGGACCGCCCGGTGCGCGGTTCGGCGACGTCCTGCTCGACTTCTCCGGGGTCGGCGCGCCGGTCGCCGGCCACCGTCAGGATGGGCTCTTCGGCACCGATGTGGTCCAGGGCGCGGCGGACAGTGACAGTCAGGACACAGCCCCTTCGGAGGTCGACCTGCCGGGCGCGGTAGCCGGCAACGCCGTTCCCGGGACAACCGCGGCCACAGTGCCCCCCGCCACAACGCACCCGGCCACATCACACCCAGCCACGCCGCCCGCGGTGACGACGGCGGCGATGCTCCCGTTGCCGGCACCGGTGACGGCGGTGACGGCGGTGGTGCCGGCACAGCCGTCGCCAGCGGTGCCGACACAGCCGCTGCGGCCGTCCCCGGCCTCCGTGCTGTTCCTGGAGAACGGCGGCGGCAAGAGCGTCCTGATGAAGTTGATCTTCTCAGTCGTGTTGCCCGGACGTCGCCAGGTCGTGGGCACGTCCAACGGGCGGGTCCTCGACAACTTCGTCCTGCCGCGCGACTGCGGGCATGTGGTCTGCGAGTGGCAGCATGCCGTCACCGGCGAACGGGTGGTCACCGGCAAGGTCAGCGAATGGCGGGGCCGGACCACCACGGACCCGTCCCGCCTGGCCGAGGCCTGGTACTCGTTCCGCCCCCGCCCGGGTCTGGACATCACCAACCTGCCCTTCGTCCAGGACGGACGGCAGGTCACGTTCGCCGGCTTCCGTTCCCGGCTCGCCGACGCCGGCGCGGCCGACCAGCAGCTGGATCTCGGCTGGGAGACCAACCAGGGGGCCTGGAGCGAACGGCTCGACGCGCTGGGCCTGGACCCCGAGCTCTTCCGCTACCAGCGCGCGATGAACGCCGGCGAGGGTGAGGCCGCGGAGGCCTTCGCGTTCAACAGTGACGAGCAGTTCGTCGACTTCCTCCTGCGGGCCGTCACGCCGCCGGAGGATCCGGCCGGCGTCGCCGACGTCGTCGAGGGCTACGCGGCGAAGCTCGCCGAACGGGCCGCGCTGGAGGCGGAGCGCGAGTTCGTCGCCGGGGCGCTCGAACGGCTCACCCCACTGGTGCAGACCGTCCAGGCCCGCGCCGGTGCGGCGGGCCGGCTGCGGGAGCTGCACGGGACGGTCCGGGAGGCGGCCGCCGCGGTCGACGCGAGGATCGCTCTCGCCGATTCCGGGACGTCGGCGCTGGACGAACGCGGCCGACGTGTGCGCACCGCAGTCGAGGAGGCGGAACGCGCCCGGGCGCAGGCGGCGGGTGTCGAGCTGGCCGCACGCCTGCGGGTGGCCGAGCTGCGGCTCACCGAGGCGGAGGCGACCCGCGACGAGCTCGTCGGACGCCACGGCGACGTCGTGGAGGAGCTCGAGGCGTGGCGGGCGGCCGAGGACGTCCTGCGGCTCACCGCGGCCGACGACGAGACCGAGCGGCTCACCCGGCTGGTGGCGGACGCCGAGTCACGGTCCGCTCCCGCCCTCACCGAACGCAACTCCGCGGCCCGTGCGTTCGTCGCCGGTCTGGCTCGCCTCGCGGCCGCGTCTCGGGCGGAGGAGACCCGGGCGCGGGCGGCTGCCGCGGCGCACAACCTGGCGGCCGAGTCGTCCGCGGCCGCGGACCGTGCCGCCGCGGACGCGGCGGCCACCACCCGGGCGGGTGCCGCCGGGCTGCGGGAGCGACGTGAGCGCGCTGACCGGCTGCAGGCCGAGGCCGTCCGCGACGGGCTGCTGGACCAGCCCGGGAGTGAGCCCCGCCAGGTGGCGGCCGAGGCCGCGAGGCTGGCGGACGACGCCCGGGCCGCCGTCCGGGACGCACTGGCCACCGCGGCCCGTTCCGCCGACCATCGGCAGGCACAGGACGCCCAGCGGGACGCCGAGCGCGGCCTGGACCACGCGAACGCCGAGCTCGCCCGGCTGGCCGCCGACCTGGACGCGACGCTCGGCGCCGCCGGCGCGCTGACCGCGGACGGCCGGATCGCCGCTCTGCTCGGGCTCGACGCGGGCCACCCGTCCCAGCCCGGCGCTGGCGCTGGAGCTGGAGCTGGAGCTGCCGTTGGCGCCGCGGAACCGGTTGATCTCGACGTCGACGCCGAGGCCGCGCTGGACGCCCTGGCCGCCGCGGTGCTGACGGCCGAGGAGCGCCAGCTCGCGCTGTCCGTCGACACCGAGGCGGACCAGCGTGTCCTGCGCGCGCTGGGCGACGGTGACCTGCGCCCGGCCCGGGCCGCCGTCGGCGAGGTCGTCGCCGAGCTCGAACGCGCCGGCATCCCGGCCACCGCCGGCTGGCACCACCTGGCGAACAAGGTCGACGAGGGCTCCCGCGAGCGGGTGCTGCGGGCCCGTCCCGACCTTGTCGACGGTGTCGTCATCCAGGCTGGCTGGGACGTCGACACCGCACGGGCGGTCCTGGACCGGGCACGGATCCGGCCCGACTGCGCGATCGTCGTCGGTCCCGCGCGGCTGCTCGAGCCGACACCGCTCGAGCCAACACCGCTCGAGCCGACACCGCTTGAGCCAACACCGCTCGAGCCCACCGCGCCCGGCCTTGAGAGCACCGTCGGCGCCGACGGCACCTTCCTCGTCCCGCCCAATCCGGCGTTGTACGACAGCGCCGCCGCCGCGGCCGAACGCGCGTCGATCCGCCGCCGGCACGACGAACGCTGCGCCGAGGCCGCCGAGCTGAGCGCCCGCGCGCGTGGCGACCGCAACCTCGCCGCGGCTGTCGCCGGCTGGCGCCGGACGAACCCCCCGGGCCGGATTCCGGGCCTGCGCGCCGCCGTGAGCGACGCCGCGGGCACCGTGGACGTCGCCGCCCGGGCGCTGGCCGAGGCGCAGGAGCGGGTCGCCGCGGCCGCCCGGGCCGCGGAACGCGCGGTGGCGGAGGTCGAACGCCTGCGGGTCGTCGAGCAGGAGTGCTCCGCGCGGGCCGCCGCGCTGGACCAGCTGGTCAACGTGATCGATGAGGCGGCCGGCCTGACGGACGAGATCGCCCGTCTGGAAGCGACGGCCGCCGAGATGTCGGCCGAGGCGGAACAGCATCGGGCCAACTGCGCCGCCTCCCGTCTGGCGGCGCAGGAAGCCCTGCGCCGGGCCGACGACGCCGCCCGCAACACCCAGGCCGCGCTGACCGAGTCCGCCTCGGTGGTCGGCGCGGGTGATCTCGTGCTCGACGACATCGCGGTGGACGACAGCCCGGTGGACGACAGCCACGGCGACCTCGGCACCGACACCGACGGCGGCACCGACATCGACGGCGGTGGCGGTGGCGGCGGCGGGCCGGTGTCGCCCGGCGCGCCACCGGTGCAGGTAMCCGTGCTGCGGGCGGCGTACGAGGCCGCCGAACGCGCCTACGCGCAGGTGGAGGTCGGCGCGGACCTGCGCGGCGAGCTCGATCGCGCGTGGCGGGCGCACGCGGCCGCCCGCGCGGGCGTCGAAGGTCTGTCGGCGGCCATCCGGGCTCGTTGCGAGGTTCTGCTCGCCGGTCCCGACGGTGGGGACGCCACCGCGCGGGCCACGGCCCAGGCCGCCGCCCGGCGCACGGCAGCCGAGCTCGGACGAGCCCTCGACGCCACCCGCGAACGGCTCGGCGGTCTGCGTCAGGAGCTGCACCACACCGCGGCCAGGGTCGGTGCTGCTGGCGCGCGCCCAATGCCACCCGAGGACGGACCTCAGACCCTCGAGCAGGCGCTGCACTGGCAGCAGGCCCGCGCCGACGCCTGCCGGAAGGCCGACGCCAATGCCCAGACCGCTCAGGCGGCACTGGACGACCTGATCCGCGACACCGCGGATCATGAACGTGAGCGGGATGCGTTCGGGCTGGTCGCCGGGACGTTGTCCGACCTGCTCGCCGACGCCGAGTCGACCGGCACGACCGCGGACGGGGCCGTCAGCACAACGTCCGGCCCCGGCAACCCGGCCGACCCTGGCAACCACACCGGCCCCGGCGACCACACCGGACCAGGCAGCCTCACCGGACCAGGCCGCCTGGTCGTAA
Source organism: Frankia sp. CcI49 (assembly GCF_001983215.1). Classification (NCBI taxonomy): domain Bacteria; kingdom Bacillati; phylum Actinomycetota; class Actinomycetes; order Frankiales; family Frankiaceae; genus Frankia; species Frankia sp. CcI49. The sequence continues at coordinate 118,314 of NZ_MOWP01000007.1, read as the reverse complement.
CAGACGGCCAGGCCGGCGCGACGATCGCGCCGTTCGACGGCGATGCCGCCGCGGCGGCGGCGATGACCCGCGAGCTGCGGGCGACCTGGCGGCAGGCGGTCGCGGCGCACGTCGAGGCGGCCGGCCGGGTCCGGGCGGCGGCGGACGCCGTCGCCTCCTGGGCCGCCGGCGGGCGGTTCGAGGCGGTGCGCACGCCGGCCCGCAGGCAGATGGTGCGGGCCGGCCGGGACGCGGTGGCCGCGAACGCCGCGGGCTGGGCCGCCGCGTTGGCACCCCGGCTGCGCAGCCTCGACGACGACCTCGCGCACATCGGACGCAACCGGGCCGCGATCGTCGCGCGGCTGGAGGGAATGGTCCGGGCTTCCCTCGGCACCCTGCGCTCCGCCCAGCGGCTGTCCCGGCTGCCCGATCAGCTCGGCGACTGGTCCGGGCAGGAGTTCCTGCGCATCACCTTCGCCGAACCCGATCCGGTCGCGCTGACCGAGGCGCTCGGCGAGGTCGTGGATGCCGCCGCGAGCGGCGCGGCCACCGGCACCGGTACGGGCACCGGCGGTTCGGCGACCAGGACGAGCGCCCCACCCCGAACGCCCGGCGCCGGCGGGCCGCTGCCGGCCGGGGTCCGCCGGGACGGCATGACGCTGCTGGTGCGCGGTGTGCGGGCGGCGCTCCCGGGCGGGGTCCGGGTGGAGATCCTCAAGCCGGACGCGGTGCTGCGCACCGAGCGCGTCCGGATCTCCCAGCTCGGCGACGTCTTCTCCGGCGGCCAGCAGCTGACCGCGGCGATCATCCTCTACTGCACGATGGCCGCCCTGCGCGCGAACGACCGCGGCCGGCTGCGGGCCCGGCACGCCGGCGTGCTGTTCCTCGACAATCCGATCGGGCGGGCCAGCGCGAGCTACCTGCTGGACCTGCAGCTGGCGGTGGCGGACCGGCTCGGCGTCCAGCTGATCTACACCACGGGCCTGTTCGACACCACGGCGCTGAGTGCGTTCCGGCTGGTCATCCGGCTGCGTAACGATGCCGACCTGCGGGCCGGCATGAAGTACCTGCGGGTGCAGGAACGGCTGTTCGCGGGGCTCGTGCCGCCGCGGATCGCGGGCGGGACCGACGCCGCCGGAATGATCAGCGCCGCCAGGGTCTTCCGCAGGAACCTACCCGGCTCACCCACCGCCACCGCCCCCGCCAGCGCCGCCGGAGCCGGAGCCGGAGCCGGAGCCGGAGCCGCCGGAGTCAACTGAACACGAACGCGCCGCTACCCGCCGGAGCAGGCGCGTACCTCGACCGATCCGGTGACCTCGGACCGCCGCCCGTCGAGGTCCGTCGCCACGACGGTGTAGCTCATCGTGCCCGCCGTCGGCACCGGCCCGATCGGGCCGGACCAGGTCGAACGGTCGTCGGTGGCGGTGACGAGCCCCAGGGCGCTGGTCGACGCGGCGCCGTCCGGTGCGCGGGTTCGGACCTCGACGCCGAAGACACCGGTCGGGTCGACGACCGTGGCGCTCACGATCGCCTGGGTGCTGCCCCGGTCCGCGGGGCAGTTCGCCGTGACGATCTCGGCCGGGGCAAGCGAGGCTCGCAGCTCCGGGGCGCCGGACACGTTCGCGGTGACATGCAGTTTCCCGCCGCCGGAACCGTCGACCGCGGCCACCGGGACGAACACGTCGACCGGGCCCGGCGGTGCGGTCGCCCGGTTCAGGGTGATCACTAGCGGCACCCGGGCGCCCGGGTCGACCACGCCCTCGTGGGGAACGGCGCTCAGCCAGGCGGGCGTGGCACCCACGCTCACCCGGGCCGGGGCCGTCCCGACGCCGATCAGCTCGACGCTGATCGTCGACTCCACGTCACCGAACGCGACATCGCTGCTGCTCAGTCCCAGCGCCGGGCCGGCGGGACGACTGGCGGGTGTGGTGGACGCCCCCGCACGCGGCGTCGCCGCCGGACGGGATGTGGCCGGCGTGGTTCCCGCCCGCGGCGGGGAGCCCGCGTCTGTCGCCCGGGCATCCGCCCCCACGGCGCCGGCCTCCCCGGCGGCGCCGGATGGCCCGGTCGATCCCACGGCACCGGCGGACGGCCCGACGGTTGAGCCGGGCGAGGTCTGGCCGGGCGCGTCGGGGGTGGGCTCGCCGGGTGCCGGCGTGACCATCGTCGTGGCCGCACCCGCAGGCTCCGCCGTCGGCGACGGCCGGCCGGGACCGAGGCCGCGCACCAGGATGAGGCCCGACACCACCGCGGCGGCCGCGATGACGGCGGCGATGATCCGCCCCCAGCGGATCGGCAGGATCCGATTCGAGCGGCCCCAGGGCGAGCGATGCCGCCCGGCCGACTCGGCCTCGGCCGCCCTCCGTTGTCTCATTGAGTCGAAGCGTAGGCCCGAAAGTGGACCCGGAGGCCGAATTCACTCGTTTCCGTGACGTAGTCCCCACCAAACCCACCAGACCAGGGTCTGGGTCACCAACGCGAACCCGAACAGCAGGTCCTCGACCGGCGCGAACACGAGCCGCGGCCCGGCGATGGCCTCCGGGTCGTACCGGACGATGTCGAAGCCGGTCAGGATGCCGTTCGTGATGAGCTGGAAGAAGACGATGATCGCGTAGGCGGTCCAGAACAGCTTGCGGGTGACCAGCCTGGTCCGCAGGATCCACAGGTCGAGCACCAGGGTTGCCACGACCCCGACGACCGCCAGCGCGGTGTAGCTCACCGCCGGCCCCGGGGATGCCGGCCCCGGGGATGTCCGGCCTGCCCGGGGCCGCGCCCGTCGCCCTCGTCACCGGCCGGCCACCGGGTCACGGCCCGGACCGCCTCCAGCGCGAGCACCGCGCACACCGGCACAACGACGAAGAAGAGCACCTCGTCGAGAGGAAGGCCACCGGGCAGTACGATGCCGGTGGTGCGGCGCGGGTCGAAGTCCCAGTGGCCGCGGGCGATCGCATACATATCCCAGCCGACGAACACGACCAGCACGGGCGCGATCGCCAGCGCGAGGCGCCGTGGCCGGGCGTACACCCTGGTCCGCAGCAGGAGCTCCAGCGGCGCCGTCGCGACCAGGCAGCCCAGCAGCACCGCCAGATAGCTCAGGTGACCCACGGTCGCGCCCGCCCCGCCAGGCGTCAGGCCGCGCGCAGCCGGCCCGCGAGCGCGGCCGCGGCCGCCCCCGGATCGGTCGCCTGGGTGATGCCCCGCACCACCACGACGCGGCGCGCACCCGTCTCCAGGATGGCGTCCAGGGTGTGCGGGGCCACTCCCCCGGTGACGAACCACGGCTTCGCGCCCGGTTCGAACGGCGGCGCGTGCCGGGCCGCGAGCCGGGGCAGCTCCAGCCCGACCGGCGCCCGGCCCTCCTTCGTCGGGGTCGCGTGCACCGGCCCGACGCACACGTAGTCGACGTCCGGGTCGGCCAGCGCGGTGAGGAACTGGTCGGGGTCGTGCGTGGACTTCCCGATCAGCACATCCGGCCCGAGCAGCTCACGCGCCAGCCGCGGCGGGATGTCGTCCTGGCCGAYGTGCAGGATGTCCACCCCGGCGAAGCGGGCGACGTCCGCCCGGTCGTTTGCGCTGACCAGCGCACCGGACGGCACGGCCGCGGCCGCCATCGCGGCCAGCCCCGCCAGCTCGTCGCGCCACTCCAGCCCCTTCTCCCGAAGCTGGATGAGGTCCACACCCGGCACCCGACCGTCACCCAGCACCTTCTCGTAGAAGGCGGCGTCGGCCTGGTGGCGGGGCGTGCACAGGTACAGCCGGGCGTCGAGCAGCCGGGCGAGCCGGCGGGCACGCGGCGCCGAGGCTGACGCCGGGACGTTCTCTGACAGTGGCACCGGCTCAGCCTCCCGCTACAGCGCGAACGATCTCCAGGACGTCGCCGTCGGCCAGGTGCGCCGCGGCCGTCTCCGAAGGCGTCAGCGCCTCCCCGCGCAGCTCGACGACGACCGAGCCCGGCCGCAGGCCCAGCTGGACGAGCAGGTCCRCCACGGCGAGCCCGACCGGCACCTCCCTCGCCTCCCCGTTGACCACGATCCGCGCCTGGGCGCCGGTAGGACGATCAGCCATACCGACGACCCTACGGGAGCGGACGCCCGGCTCCGGCGGTTCACCGACAGCGCAAGCAGGCCGACCCGGGCCCGAGCGCTGGCTCGGACCCGGGTCGGAAGGTTGGTGGGTGGAGGAACAGGCGCTCGGAGCGCGGGCGCTCAGAAGCCCAGTGCCTGAGCGCGCCGCCGCACCTCCTTGCCCCGGTTCTCGACCATCGCGCTGACCGGCGTTCCAGGCAGGCTCGGATCCTCGCGGAACAGCCAGTCCAGTGCCTCGTCGTCGCTGTATCGGGCATCGAAGAGCACGGTGAGCAGGCCGGGCAGGCCCTTGAGCACCGCGCCGTCCTGGATGAACAGGGCGGGCACCTTCAGGACACCGTCGAACCGCTTCGCCAGAAGTGTGCGGTCGCGGACCATCTGGCGCACCCGCGTGACGGGCACGTCGAGTGCGTCAGCCACGTCGGGCAAGGTCAGCCAATCCATGGTCAAGAGTAAACACCCTGGAAGGGCCAAGTCAGGTCGGTGATACCTGGGTGCCGCCGGACGCCGCCGACCTGCGTGCCGCCTCCAGGAGCGACACCAGCGCCCGGGTTCGCTGCGCGCTGCCGTGCGCCAGCGGCCAGCCGGAGACCAGGTGGTCGGCGAACTCACGGTGGAAGAGCGCGGGGTCGGGGGCGTCGACGGGCAGCGTGACCCGCCGCCCGTCATGGCCGACGAGCACCGGCGAGCCCTTCGGCCGCGCGACCAGCGAGCCGGTCGTGCCGACCAGCTGGGTGCCGGGGCGCAGACCCGCGACGACGTCCGAGATCGTCACCTGCGCCTCGCAGCCGCCCGCGAACCGCACCAGGATCCGGACGTGATCAGCGTTGGTCACGTGATGCCAGACCCGCTTGTGCGCCGAGGCGCTGACCCATTCGACCTGGTCGTCGACAAGGTCGAGGATGCGCTCCAGCGGCGCGGCGCCACGGTCGAAGATCAGGCCGCCGCTGATCCGCTCGTCGTCATGCCAGCTGCCGGCGGGCCGCCGCAGCCCACCGGAGAAGATCTCGATCCACAGCAGCCCGCCGAGGTCGCCGCGCCGGACCGCCCCGCGCATCGCCCGGTGCGCCGGGTCGTTGAGGCCTTCGGGATAGCCGGCGAACACGCGGGACCGGCTGGTGGCGAGCGTGGTGAGCTCGTCCAGATCCTGGGTGCTCAGGCAGACCGGCGGGTGCACGAGCACCTGCTTGCCGGCCTCCAGCGCGCGCCGGGCCCACTCGACGTGGGTGTGGGTCGGGGTGGCGACGATCACCAGCCCGAGCTCGGGGTCGTTGACCAGGTCGTCCGGGTCGTCGACCCGCCGGGCGAACCGGTCGACGTCCTGGCCGGGGCCCGGGGACATCCCGCCGTCGCACAGCGCGGCCAGCGTCAGGCCGTCGACCGCGTCCAGAGCGGTGGTGTGCACCCCGAAGACATCCGGGGCACCGATGAGCCCGGCCCTGACCGACGCACCGTCGCGGACGCCGAGCGCGTGCCGCAGCCATCGCCCGACGAGCCGGTGGTAGCGGAGGTCGGCCAGCACCTGCGCGGAGGTGCCCAGGGTGAAGACACCGAGGCCGCTCGCGGGACGCCAGGTGCAGATCGGCTGATCGCTCATCTCGTGGCGGACGGTGAGCAGCCGTTCGACGTCCTCGGCGACCTTCTCGGGGACGATCCACGAGTCGCGCGGCGTGAAGGAGCCCAGCCGGGCGGCGACGGTCGCACCGTCCGGACCGGGGGCAAGCCGCAGCTCGTACGCGGGGGTCACCCGGCCGGGCGTGAGGCCGGACGCCTCGATGAGCGGGCTGTCCGGGGCCAGTGACCGGACCGTCGGCCCGGCCAGCAGCACCGGCACGGACTGCCGCGCGCGGTCGAGCAGGTCCTGTTCGACGTGATCCAGCGGCCGGTCGATCAGGACGAGCAGAGCATCGGCCGAACGCGCGGACGTGGGACCGAGACCGACCGCGCGAAGATGATCACCGAGCGCATTCACGCCAGGGAGGTTCGAAACCAGGTGAATGCTTGGCACGCCGGCACTTTAGTAGAAACTGCCTGGACGAGCACAGTGTGTGCATGTGGTACGCCCAGGCACTCACCGTTCCGTCCGGGCACACATCGCATCCATGCACACACTGTCCAGCAGCCACGCCTGCCGGGCGCGCGGCCACGCCGGGCCCGGCAGCTACGCCGGGCCCTCCAGCTGAACCAAGGCCTGCGACTACGCCGGCTGGGGGGCCAGCTCCTTCAGTGCGATTCCGGGGTCGCTGAACCTGGCGACGTCCGGCGCCGCGTCGGCCAGCAGCATCCGCCGGCCGGCGACCATGTCCAGCGGCCGGGCGACGGTGGCCAGGGCGACCAGGCGCCCGTCCGGCGCGAACCAGCCGGCGGACCAGCCGGGAGCCTTCTTGGCCCCGGGCGGGGCGACCGCGGTCGGATCGCCGCGCAGCACCAGGGTGCTGTCCGGGCCGGGCAGACCGGCGAACTGGATCATGCGCCCGAACTGCTGCGACCAGAAGTACGGCACCGGGTTGTAGATGTCGTCCGGCGACTCCGAGCTCGGCTGGCCGCCGGCGAGCGTCCGCAGCAGGGTGGCGACGGCGACCCGGGGCGACTCCTGGGCGCACTCCCAGTGCTCGACCCGCATCCGGCGCTCATAGCGGCGCGACCACCAGGCCGTGCAGTCACCGGCCCCGACGACCGACCCGGGCCGGTAGCCACCCGCGCCGCCGGCGCCGGGTACGGCCGACATCCATTCGTCGACGACGACGCCGCGGTCGAGCGCCAGCCCGGACGACTCCAGCCAGGAGACGTCGGGACGGACACCGACCCCGACGACCACGGCGTCGGCGGGCAGGAACTCACCGCCGGCGAGCTCCACACCGTCCGAACGGATCTGCGCGACAGCGGCACCGAGGCGCAGGTCGATGCCGGCGGCGGAGTACCAGGGCACGGTGTGCCCGCCGACCACCGGCCCGAGGGCCAGCAGCGGGCTGGCGCCGGCCTCGACGACGGTCACCGCCACCTCGTGCGCGGCGGCGTGCGTGGCGACCTCGGCCCCGATCCAGCCGGCGCCGACAACCACCAGCCGCGCCCCCGGGCGCAGCGTCTCCCGCAGCGCCCGGGCGTCGTCGATGGTGCGCAGCACCCGCTGGTCAGCGGAGCCCGGCAGCCGCACCGGGGCCGCACCGGTCGCGAGGACCAGCCCGTCGAACTCGATCGGGCCGCCGTCGGTCTCCAGCACACCCGGGCGCAGGCCCGTCGCGTGCCGGCCCAGCAGCAGCTCGACACCGTCGAGGTCGAACGGCAGGGTCGTGTCGTCCGTCCGGCCGGACAGCACCGCCTTGGACAGCGGCGGCCGGTCGTACGGCCTGTGCTCCTCGGCGCCGACCAGTGTGATCGCCCCGGAGAATCCCTGCTCACGCAGCTCGACGACGGTTCGCCCGCCCGCGAGCCCGCCACCGACGACAACGATGCGGTCCATCAGCCCACCTGATCCATGCATCCTGAAGCTATTGGCGCCTTTTCCTGGCGTCGCGCGGTAGTCGTTTCGACCACAGCGACGAGCGGCCCACACCACCGGGATATAGCATTTCCTGCCCGCCCGACGGTCACCGGGACGCGTCCACCAGCGGGAAGGCGTCCTTCCCTTACGCGGCCGACGCAGAGCAAGGTCAACGGCTCGACATCCTCTCCTACCTGCGTTTTTGACGTTCACAGCATCACTCCGGATCACACGGCTTTACAAGATCGTGCGGACTAAATGCGGACTGAGATCTTGGCACCGACCGCCCGGCACGCATCTCCGGCCGGCAACTACAGCGCGTTACCGCCACCGGAGCCGTGTAGGTCGGTCCGCGCACCCGGTCCGGGCCGGCTCGCCATCCACGCTTCGAAGGTCGACAGGCGCCACCGGGGGCGGTCCGGTACGGAGTCGTCATCCGGCGGGGGCAGACGCCCCTGACTGCGGTAGGCGTGGAGCGTTCCCGACTTCACGCCAGCGAGCCGCGCCATCTCTCCGTATCCGATCAGCGGGTCGTCGTCCTCTGCCATGGCCGAACCCTACTAGATAGCCCAGTGGGGTTGACTCTCATAGCCAGGCTAGTAAGGTTGCGCCGAAAGGCGGGCCCGCCTGGTGCTACCAACACCGGAACGGGCCCTCGATCCGATCCCCTGTGTCCTCAGGAGGCCCGAACCGTGCTGTCTACTGTCCCATCTCTCGTGTTCGCCGTGGCGCTGGTCGCCGCGGTGGTGCACCTCGTCCTGGCGCGGTGCGCGCGTCCGGTTCCGGCCGGGCCGGCTCCGTACGCGGTGAGCCGGTGCGCTGCCGGTGCGGTTGCGCCGGCGGTGCCGGTCGTCAGGCTCACCCCGACGGAGCGGGCGCGCGTGATCCAGCGCCAGGCGCAGCAGCTCGGCGACGGTGCGCCGGTGAGCCGTGCGCAGGTGCTCGCCGAGCTCCGGGCCGGCGGCGCCGGCTCTGCCGGTGACGGGCCGGTCAGCCCTCCCGTCACCCCCGACGCGGCCCCTGACGCGGTCGTCAGCTTCGCGGCGGCGGCCGCCGAGCTGCGGGTGTCGGTGGCCACGGTGCGCCGGTACGCGGCGCCGAGCTCGGGCAAGCTCGTCCGGCTCGGTGACGGCGTGTCCGCCGCGTCGCTCGGTGCCCTGGCGGGTGCCCGGTGAGCGCGGAGGACTCGTACCCGGAGCTGCCGGCGGAGTGCCGGCCGACCGAGGCCGACCTGACCAGGGTCCGCACGGAGTACGGCCGCTACCTCGACGACCCGAACGGGCAGCTCTACGCCGCGGCCACCGGCGCCCTGTACGGCGCCCTGCTCGATGTCATCGCCGGCCGGCCGCACTGCGAGGCCGGGGTCCGCTACGCCCTGGCGGTCCGCTTGGTCGCCACGGGCGGTGCCCTGTGACGGCCCCGGCCGGGGTGCCGGCCAGCCTGCTCACCCCGTCGGGCGCCGAGCTGGACGACGCGCGGGCGCGGATCGGCCGTCTCGCCGGCGACAGCGCGGACGGTGCGCTGTTCGCGCTGGGCCTCGAGGCCTCCGGCGCGGCGGGGAGGATCATCCGCGCCATGCGTCACGGTGACCTCGAGGCGGCCGCGCGGGGACTGCGCCAGCTGGCCGCGGTCGACCTGGCGGCCGCCGAGCGGCGCGCCGGCCGGCCGGTGACGGTGGTCTGCGCCGGCGGCCGGCCGGGTGATCCGGCGATCGGGGGTCTCGACGAGGAGATCGACCGCGGCCGGGACGTCGCCGGCGACCTGGCGGTGCCGGTGCGTACCCGGGACTACGCGGCCGGGTGGGCGGACGGCGCCGAGCGGGCGCTGTACGTGGTGACCGGCCGGCCGATCGCGGCCGGGGGTGTCCGGTGAGCGGCACGGCAGCTGGTCGGGCGTACGCGCGGCTCGCCGAGCTGGTGAACGATCCGCGCCCCGCGTACGCCCACGGCGCGGGTGACGCCTGCCGGGCCCTGGTCGACTGCGCACGCCGCTCCGACTGGGAAGCGATGCGCCACGGGCCGGCCGGGCTCGACGACCGGCCCGCCGACTACCAGGCGGGCGCGGTCGCGGCCGCGGGCGTGCTCCTGGACCTGATCGACGCGGTGCAGGCCGCCGACCCTGCCAGCGACCGCGCGGCGTGTGGTGCCCGGTGAGCGGCCCGGACGCCGGGGAGGACCTGGCGCGGCGGGTACACGTCGCCGCGGACTTCTCCGCGGTGGTCGGTGTGCTGCTGCGGATCGGAGAGCTCGACGGGCTGTCGCCGGCGAGCGTGGAACTGCTCGCCGGTCTCGGTGAGGTCGTCCACGGGATCACCCTCGGGTTGCAGATCGCGGACGAGGCGGCCGCGTACGCGGAGCTCGGTGTGGGCCCGCCACCGGCGCGCCGGCCGGGACTCGGCGGGCCGGCCGCGGCCAGGCTCGCCCGGCAGGTCTGGGCCCTGTACGCGGCCGCGGAGGATCGACGGTTCGGAGACGGGACGGTGCCGGATGCTGGTCGTTGAACGCGCCGACGCGCCCGGGGTGTGCGTCGAGGAGACGAACGAGGGCCTGGCCCTCGTGGTTCGGCCGGGCGTGCTCACCGCGCGGGACGTCCGCGCGCTCCGGGCGGTCCTGGCCTGCGTCGCCGGCCGGATCGTGGGTCCGCCCGCGACCGGCGGGGCGTAGCTCGCGTTCGTTCGTCCCGGAACGAACGGACGAACGAACGGATGCGGCGGGCTGGCCGGGCGTGGGACGCCCGGGCCCGGTCAGCTCGACGCGGCATCCCGCCAGCCGGGCCGGTGGGCGTCCATCCACGCTTCGACCTCGACGCGGCGCCACAGCCGGATCCGTGGCCGTTCGATCGCCGGTGCGGGGAACGTCCGATCCCTGCTGATCGCGTAGGCGCGGGAGCGGGACACGGCGAGCATCGCGCGAAGCTCGCTGAGGTCCACCCACTCGTCAGCCATGAGCAGGACTCTCGCTGTGAGCACGTGCTCTGAGTACGTTCTCTTCCCACGTACGCCGCGACTCGCTACCGTGCCCGTGAAGTCGCGCGCCGTACCTGGCGCCCCAGACGAAGACGGCCCCGCCCGGTGTGACGTACCGGAACGGGGCCCGGCCGGAGAGGACCCGACCATGACCGAAGTCTGCCCTGACCAGCCCCCGGACGACGAGCCCCCGCGCGGGGTGACCGTGCTCGCGAGAGACGGCGTCATCACGGTGACCGTCGATCGGGGCATCGAAGCCGGCGAGCTCGGGCTGAACCTCGCCTTCCTCGTGCCGTCACACGCCCGCCTGGACAGCGTCGACACCCTGCCCACGGGCGACGGCGCCGGCGGCGAACAGCCGATCCTGCGGTTCGTCTCCCGGCCGTCGTGACCACCGGCGCGTACCAGCTCGCGGGAGCACAGGGCCGGGCCACCGCAGCCATGGCCCGGCACCGGCCGGCACCGGAGCTGGTCGGACTGCTCGTGCTCGACGCAGAAGGCAACCCGTCGCGGATCGTGTCGCCGTTCGCGTCGGAGACGGTCGCGCGGCAGTGGGCGGCGGCCGAGCGGATCACCCTGTACACGCTGCTACCCGCGCAGATCGCGGGCCGGCGGCATTGAGCGGCCGCGTGGCCGTCGTCGATCTGCACCTGGCCGCGGGCATCGGCCGAGACGAGCTGATCGCCACGCTCCTCGAGCGGGTGCCGGCCGACGCACGGCTCACGCACGCGGCGACCTTCGGCGACGAACCGGACCACCTACTCACGTGGGAGACCGATCCGAGCGCCTGAGCCGGTCGCGCCAGCGGCCCGCCCCGCTGTCGGGACGGGCCGCTGTCCGCGTGGGACGTCAGACCTCGACGACGTCCCGCCGTGCGGCGCGCAGTCCGCGTACGGCGATGTGGTCGCCCGGGGCCGCGGCCAGGAAGGCGTCTACCCGCTCGACGACGGTGCGGGCCGGGGTGCCCATCGCCACCGAGGCCATGAGCGTCTCGTGCAGGATGTGCGCGCCCTCTTCCGGATCGGTGCGTGCCAGCACCCGGGCGTGACTCGCCCCCAGCGCGCGGGCGGTGTCCCGGCGCAGACCGGCCGGCACCGCCGTGACGGTCTCGTCGAGCACCGTGCGGGCGCGGCCGGCGTCGCCGATCCGGGCGTACACGTCGACCGCGGCCCGGGCCCACTCCAGCCGGGATACCGCACCTGGTGCGGGTGGGCCGACCATCGGCGCGGCGGCCGCGTCGACCAGGCGCTCGGCGGTGACCACCGCGGCCGCGGCCGCGTCGGTGTCGCCGCGGGCGGCGTGGGCTCGCGCGGCGGCCAGGTGCCCGCGCGGGTCGAAGGGGGAGATAGCCGCGGCCTTCCCCGCCGAGCTCGCGGCGGCGTCCGCCTGGCCCTCCTGCAACTCGACGGCCGAGCGGGTGGCGTACAGGTAGGTGAGCGCGTCCCGGTGCCCTGCCCGGGCTGACCGGGCCAGCGCACCGAGGATCGCGCCGCGGGCGGCCGCGGTCTGCCCGGCGTCGGTGAACGCCCGGGCCTGCAACGCCCCGATCCGTACCTCCAGCGTGAGCAGCTCGGCGCGGGCGCCCGACGTCATCCGCGCCGTGTCGAGCGCGAGCAGGCCGCGTAGGTGGGTGCCCGCGGTCGCGGCGGTCACGGCCAGGTCGCGGCCGCCGTAGCCGGCGAACAGATCGTCGATGACGTCGTGCGCGTGCTCGACGAACACGCCCCGCCCGCCTGTCATGAGCTCACCGGCCGGGACGAGGCCGAGACCGACCAGAGCCCAGAGCTTCCGCCTGCTGATGTCCACGGTGCACCTGCTGTCCGGAGGGATCGCCAGTACCCTCCGCACCCATCGTGCGCCCGGGATCGTCGTCCTGTCGGCCGTTCGCGCATGTCTCTCCCCGTGTCCGCCTGCCGTTCGCGCGGGACGGTAGCGGCGGGCGGATGTCAGCGCGGAGCAAACCGGTGAACAGGCCACGGCGAGCCCCGTGACGGCGCCGCACCCGGACAGCACACGACCCCCGTGATCAGCCGATCGCGGGGGTCGTGCGTGTTCCCGGGGCGGAGTCCGGTGCGGTCGCCCCTGGCGGCCGCGGGCGGGGGTCCTCCCCGGGACGTCTCAGGCGGCGGTGCAGATGACGCCCCCGTCGGGTAGCCGGCGAACAATCGTCCCGGCCGCACCGCTCACCGGGTGACGGTGGGTCGGTTCCGGCGGCGTCGACCGTGCGATCGGCGCCGGCCGGGCCGAAGGGCGCGCCAGCGACGGGCGGGCGGCCGCACGCTGGCGGGTGAGGGGACGTTCCCGGGCCGCACGGTCGCGCAACGATCGCAGGTAGGCCTGCCCGTCGAACGGCTCTTCCTCGCGGACATGGCCGGTCAGCCACTCCGCCCGCTGCTCCCGGTCGTGGGTGGCAAGGGCCCGGCTGAGCGCCGGGTCGTCCGCCAGGTCGACACCCCAGTCGGCGTCGTCGCGGCGACGCTGGGCACCCCAGCTCACCGAGGCGACGGAGACCGGCGGGCGCGGGCTGGCCATGTCGTGGGCCGCGRCCATCCGCGCGGGCGTGGCGAGGACCTCACACCGGTTGGAGCAGTACGGGCCGCCCAGCGGGTTGGCGTCCACCCCGCAGCCGCCACGGGCGCACCGGACCGTGGCCGAGCCCGGCGACCGGCCGTCCGCGCGGGCGAAATAGTCGCCGTGCCCGTCGTTGTAGTCCCACGTCATCGTGACTCCTCTCGCTGATGATCAGTGTGTCAGTACTCCGGGTCCGGGTCACCACCCGGCCACCACCCCATCGGAGCGGAGACAGCCCCCACCGGCTGCTCCGCTTCCGGTGGGGGCTCGGTGGCCGGCTGCACCGGAACAGCCAGGGCGGGCACCGGCGACGAGGCGAGGTCGACCGCGACCCGCCGAGGAGTGGCGCACAGCGGGCACGGCCGGCCCATCGTCGGATCCACCACCGACCCGCAGCCGAAGCAGGCATACGGCCCCCACGCGGAATCACCGATCGTGTCGACGTCGAGGTGCCGGCCGCATCCGTCGCAGGTGACCCGATCCACCACGGCGAGCACCCGCACCTGCGCGCCGCACACGCAGCGGTAGTCGCCCGACAGCGGGATCGGCCGGGCCCTCTTCGGCGTGGCGGCGATGGACGGCTTCGGCTCGCCGGCGTGCGGGGCGACCATCGGCCGCCGCGGCGCGCCGCAGGTGACACAGCCACCCCGCCCGGTCGACGTCGCCCCGCACACACACGTCAGGGTGCCGGCCGGAGGGTCGCCGAGCGTCTCCCAGGTGAACGAGTGGCCGCACCCCGGACAGTCCAACCGGGTCATGTCCGTACGGCGCACCGGCAGCGCCACCCCACACAGACAGCGGTAGTCCCCGGGCGCGATCCAGCGCGTCTCGGTCTCACTCACGGTCACAGCTCTCCTCCTCCAAAGTCGGTCCAGCAGGGTGCGCCGGACCCGGCCGGGCCGCGGCGGCGGCACGACGGGTCCGGTGTCGAGCTCGGCGGCCAGGCCCTCGAGCTCGGCGCCGAGAACGGCGTCGAGCGCGGCGAGAGCGGGCAGCGGATGGGGGCCCGCAGGGGCCGGCGAGGGCATGGGTCACGCTCCGTCAGGCAGGGCCGGCCGCTGTGGCGCGTCCCGAGAAAAAAAGAAGCCTGGCAGCGGGTCTAGGGGGTTGCCGGCTTCGCGATCGACCCGCGCGGCACCCGGCCCGCCAGGCTCCACGCAGCCGCACGAAGGCAAGCCGGGCGCCGACCCTCCACATGCGGAAGATGACCTTGTCTCACGGTCGCACTCAGCCCTTCGGATCATGCGTTGTTGATGTTGGGACACTGTCAGGCGTTGACCTCGACCGACACGGCGACGGTGACCGCGAGTGACGATCACGCGGACGCCTCCGGCCTGCCGTGGGGCGCGGCCCCCACGGCTTCCTCCCACACCGTGGCGAGCAGGTCGAAGGCGTGCGCACGCAGCACGCAGGCACAGCACGCCACCGACCGGCCGTCGTCGTCGTACTCCACCCCGGGCAGGTCATCGATCAGCGCAGCCACCGCCGTCTCCACCCCGACCCGGTATTCCGTCTGCCGTGCCTGGCGCCGCAGGTGGTGACGGTCCGGGGGCGGTGCCGGTGCGGCCGGCCGCTGCTTGCCACTGCCCTTCCTGCCCTTGCTCACCGGCCGCCACCCGCGCGCCGGCGGCCGGATCCACGCACGTGACGCAGCGGCCCGGACTTCGCCACCCGCAGCCACCCACGGCACCGCGGGCACAGCAACGCGAACAGCAGCAGCCGCCCGTGCCGGGTGCCGTACGGCGCGGCCCCGGCCTCCCGGCAGATCTCACAGCAGTGCGGCACCGCGGCCTGGCCCTCGACGTCGAGCGCACCCACGCACCGGCCGCACACGACCAGCCCCGGTTCCCAGGTCGCCGCGGCCACCGGCAGGCCGAGCCGGTAGGCCGGAGCGTGGTCGCACGTCCACACCTGCCCGTGCCGGTAGCGGGTCATCACCTCCGCCACCATCGCCCGGTACCACCGCGGCAGCCCCACCACCGGCACCACCGGAGGCGGGCGCAGCCCGGACGTCACTCGGCACTCTCCGCCCGCACGGCCGCGGCAACCAGCGCGTCCGCCAACGCCCGCGCGGCCGCAGGGCTGAACCACAGCGAACCCTCGCCAGCCATCGGGATCGCGTCCAGCGACACCCGCACCGCACCGCCCGCACGCACCGGTGCCACGATCGCGGTACCGCCACGCGGCCAGCCAGCATCCGAGTCCACCCGGGCAGGCTCCGCCAGCCGCACCCCGTCAACATCCGAACCGATCACGCTCTCGTCTCCTCCCTGCTCTCGTCTGCGCCACCACCGGCGAGCACCACAGCCCGCCCCATCACCGGGCACCTGGTCCCCCTCGACGTCCGTCCGGCCGCCGTCACCCGGGCCCGGCCGGTCACACGGGCCAACGCTCGACTCCCTGGTCCCCGTCGAGGTCCGAGCTCGGCGCCCGCGCCGCGGCCACAGCCGCCCGACACTGATCCGCCCACCACCGGTGCCGCGCCGCAGGCAGCCGCGGCCCGGACGAGGCCCACCACGGACGCGGCCCGCGTCGACGGGGCCGCTCGTCCTCGTCCGCCAGGCCGCCGAGCTCGGCACGCTCCCGGACGTCCTGCGAACTCGCCGGCGGATCGAACAGCACGCCCACCCCGCACACCTCCCGACATCGAACACACGTTCCCGATCGCCAGCATGATCGGAACCGTCGACACGGTCACGTGCCGGCCGGGACGGGCGCACCGTTGCTCTCGACGGCCAGCCAGGCGGGATCGGGCAGGTAGCCCGAGGAGTAGGCGTAGCCGCCATCCGCCCGCGCCGTCGGGTCGACCGCGCCGGCGAGAGCATCCAGTACCGCCCGGTGGAAGGTGTCCGCCGTCCGTTCCCGGGCCCCGGTCTCAGCCCACAGGAAGCGGGCGGCCGCCGGACTGTGCCGGCCGTCCGGCGCGGCCAGGTCAGCCGCCAGGGTGTCCAGTGCGCCGTGCCAGTCGCGGAGCATCCCGACGTACACCCGGACGACGTCCGCCAGGCCACCCGGACGCAGAGCGGCCTCGTCTCTGAGGCCGGCGGCATTCATCAGGTCGAACGAATCAGGAATGCCGTTCACCGCGTCGGAATACCCGCCGACGTAACCATGCTCTTCGATGGTCAGACCATCAGTGGAATACACGCGTCTTCCTTTCCTCGGTGATTCGCTCGGTGCGGCCGCGACGATGGCCGGACGTGGCGGTGGCGGGGTGGCCAGGGGTGGACGCCAGGGGTGGACGTTCAGGGGTGGCGGCCACCCCTGGCCCCACG
This sequence comes from Frankia sp. CcI49, assembly GCF_001983215.1. Lineage (NCBI taxonomy): Bacteria > Bacillati > Actinomycetota > Actinomycetes > Frankiales > Frankiaceae > Frankia > Frankia sp. CcI49. The sequence continues at coordinate 101,958 of NZ_MOWP01000007.1, read as the reverse complement.
AATCCGGCCATCTGCCGACACAGCCCACCATCACAACCAGGGACTTTCTGTGAGCAAGGGCCCGTCCAGCCCTGGCCAGGGGTGGACGCTGTCCACCCCTGCCACCCCTGGCCGTCACAGCCCCACACGGCGGTACTTCTTCCCCTGTTGACCTTGGTATTCGGTCTCTTCGACCTCGACCTGTCCGGCATCGACGAGGCGGTCGATGGCGTCGTCGAAGTAGTTCCGATGTCGCCGGACCGCGCCCCGTAGATCCGAGTGCGACACCCACGCATCGGCGCGCAGGAATCGGCGCATGATGGCGGCGCACGCGGCTTTCACGCCCTCGTCATCGGTGCGTCGTGTGACCACGACGGCCCGTTCTGCGTCGGCTTCGGCGCGCTCCCGGTTGCGGGCGGCCGCGGCCTGGCGGAGCGCTTCGACGATCGACCGGCGGGTCTGGTCGGACACGGCCATCACGACCCCGGCCAGCTGCCAGTCCTCCGCAGTGATCCGGGCGTGGCCGTCGAGCAGGCCGAGCGCGGCCGCCAGCTTCTCCCGGCACAGCAGCGCATGGCCGTCGAGCGCGTCAGCGTCCCCCCGCTGCCGCTTGCGGTGCGCTTCCCGGATCGTGGTCACCGCGACGTCGCAGACGTCGAGCACGTGCCGGCCCGATGTGAACGGGACGTCCTGCGGCCACCCCGGCCGGGCCCAGAGCATCGGCGCCGGCTCCGGCGGCGTGACGTCGGGCATGCCAGGGTCGGTGCCCGGCAGCCACAGGAACCGTTGCGGCGTACCCCCGGCCGTCTCCCGCTCGTTGAGCAGCGCTTCCGCCCGGCCGGGCTGGACCCCCACGACCAGGCCCATCCGGTAGTCGTGCGCGGACACCRTCAGCCGCTTGGACAGGTCGGCGTAGCCGAACCCCATCTCCTCGCCCATCCACCCCTGGCGCAGCATCGGCAGCAGCGTGGAGCCCTGGCGGCCGGTGAGCGCGGCGAACGTGTCGACCTCCGCGGAGGTGAACACCACCGACTCGGTGTGCCGGACGATCTCAGGTTCGCCGTCGCCGTCCCGGTCCCGGTGGACGTAGGACTTCAGCACCCCCTCACCCGACCCGATCCCCACCGTCGTGACGTCGCCGACGTCGACGGCGTCCCGGGCCGCCCCTTCCGCCGCGCCCTTCCCCCCGCCCGACGGGGCGACGATCGCCACGAACAGGTTCAGCGACACCTCCGACCCGATCACCGCGGGAAGGCGGTACGTCGGCGGGACCTGCGAGAGCACCCGGACCAGCACCACACCGAGCACCGCCCACGGGGACGCCATCCGGGCCCGGGCGAAATCCCGGACGTGCCGCAGCGCCTTGCGGGACGACCAGAAGGCATCCTCACCAGCCCCGGACAGCCCACCCGGGCCGGCGTCGACAGCGCCGACCCGACCGAGCTCCGCCGTGACCCAGGACGCGACAGCCGCCGCGTTCTCGCCGGCCGCGACCCGCGCGGCCGCGGCCGTCAGGATCTCCCCGCGCCGGCGGTCGTCCGCGGCCTGGCGCACCTGCGCCGCGTACCACCCCACACTCGCCGTGGTCGGGACCGCTTCGACGCACTCCGCCAGGTACACCGCTCCGACACCGAACCCGGGCGCGGCGTGCTCCGCTTCCGCTCGACGGTGCAGCTCCACGTGCACCGCGACCGGGTCTGTCGGGCCGTTCCGCGCCCACAGGTCACGCACGGCGTCGAAGATCGCCCGGTGTCCCTGGCGGTAGAAGTCCTCCCCCGACAGCACCCCCGCGGCCGCAACCACCGCGTCCGGGGTCGACATCATCGCGCCGAGGACCACCCGCTCGGAGTCGACAACCGGTGCCGTCACACACCCACCCGGCCGATCCGGGCGCGCTCGACGGCCAGGCGCCGGCCGGCACGTTCCCGCTCGCCTACCGCCGTCCGCAACGGTCGACCCGCGGCCGCGGCCAAGTGGCGCAGGCGCGCACGGGTCCGCTCCCGTTCGATGCGACCGGGTGTCCACACCGGCCAGGGCGACGGGCTATCCTCGTCCCGATCGATGCCGCCTGCAGCGTGTTGATCACCAGCCCCGGGGGACGTCAGCCCCCGGGGTTTCACGTTCTGGACCATCAGGCGGCGCCGTCCAGCTCGGCGTGCTCCTGGTCGGCAATCCACTTCTCGACCACCGACCGGCGGTAGCGGACAGTGCCCCCCATGGCGAAGCCGCGGGGACCAAACCCCCGATGTCTCCACTGGCGCAAGGTGCCCACCGGAATCTTGAGCATCGCGCCGACTTCGGCGGTCGTCAGGAACTCGTCCGACACGATCACTCCTCATGTGTACGTGCGTCCCTTAGCTGGGACGCACAAGAGCTGTATCGCCGTTCGCTGGCTGCCGTCAAGAGTCCCAAGTTTGGGACGCCCGCTGTATCGTTCGTCGCGTGACGGAAGTGCGGCCGTTCCGAGCGGTCATCGGCGAAGGGGTCCGCCGAATGCGCGAGTCGGCAGGCATCCGGCAGGACGACGTGAGCGCAGCGGCTCGCATCCACGGTCTGACCTGGTCTCGCGCCAAGGTGGCCGCACTGGAGGCAGGCGAGAAGGCGATCAGCGGTGAAGAGCTGATCTTGCTGCCCTTGGTCCTCACCGAGGCCTGCCACCGGCCGGTGATGCTGTCGGACCTGGTCTCCCCGGATGCTCGCGTAGCCCTCTCGCCGACGATCTCGGCAGCGGGCTACGTCGTACCGAAGATCCTCGCCAGCGAAGATCTCGATCAACTGCCAGCCGCCGATCTCGACTTTCCGACGCTGGCCGATCGGGCTTATCCCGGCCAGCCCCCCGAGGTCGCGGCCGGGAAGGTTCGCGCAGTCTGGGAGCGGTTCACGGCGGCGCAGGATCGACTCCACCAGTTCATCCCGGACGRCATGACGGCTGGTGAATTCGGCAGGCTCTTCGAAGGCGTGCCGTCCGAGGCCGAACGCAAGGCGGCGAAACGGCTCACCGAAGACCCTCACGTGATCCTCGGTCTGTCTCGCCTGCTATGGGGCCGGTCGCTCGCCGAGGAGCGAGACCGCCTCGTTGACAAGCGCGCGGACGCAGGTGCCGACTCGGCCCGGCTACGAGCCTTGCGCGGACGAGTGACGAGGCAGCTCGTCGAGCAGCTGGCCGCCGAGATCGACCGGCGGGCGGTGCAGCCGTGAGCGTCAAGAAACGCACCGACGGGACGTGGCGGGCCCGGTACCGCGACGCGGCCGGCAAGGAGCACGCCAAGCACTTCCGGCGCAAGGTCGATGCTGACGCCTGGGAGCGCGACCAGCGGGCCGCTGTCGACCGTGGCACTCATGTGGACCCTGCCGCCGGTCGGGAGCTGGTGCGCGTCTACGGCGAACGCTGGCGCGCTGCTCAGGTGCAGCATCGGCCGGCGACGGCCACCAAGGTCGAAGTCCTCACGCGCCTGCACATCTACCCGGTGCTCGGCGACCGGAGGATGGCCAGCATCCGCCGGTCGGACGTGCAGTCGCTCGTGACGTCCTGGACCACGAGCGCGAAACCCCGGTCGGTGGCGCTCCGGTACGCCTACCTGTCCGCGATCTTCAACAGCGCCGTTGCTGACGGCGTGATCGGCAAGTCCCCATGTTCGCGGATCAAGCTCCCGGAGATCACGAAGAAGGCAGTGATCCCGATGTCGGTAGACCAGGTGCTCGCGATCCACGACGCGATCGCCGAGCCGTATCGGCCCGCGATCCTGGTTGGTGCCGGATGCGGCCTGCGGATCTCCGAAGCGCTCGGTCTGACCAAGGACGAGGCGCGTTTCCTCACGCGAGATCTGGACATCCGGCACCAGCTCTCGGCGCGCAAGCCGTGGGCGCTGGTGCCGGTGAAGTCGAAGAACGGAGTCCGGAAGGTCCCGGCACCTCAGTTCGTACTCGACGCGCTGTCGCTGCTGACACCCGGGGAGATGCTCGGCACTCTGCTGCACCGCGGCGAGGCAGCGAGGGGTGAGCCCGTCGGAGCGTCGATGCTGCACGCCGCGTTCGCGGCCGCGGTCGCAGTGGTGAACGCGGCAGCCGAGAAGCGGACGCGTGATCGGAAGGCCAAGCGGACGACGGAGCCGGAGCTTCCATCCGTGCCGGCCGGGACGACGTTCCACGACCTTCGCCACACGTACGCGAGCACGCTGATCGACGGTGGGGAGTCCGTGACGGTCGTCGCGGCTCGGCTCGGCAACGACCCGGCCGAGACACTGGCGACCTACTCCCACATGTGGCCCGACAGCGAGGAGCGGACGCGCCGGATCGTGGACGCCGCATGGTCCCGTGAAGATCATGCGGACAAATTGCGGACCTCCGAGAACGGGGAGGCCCGCTGACCTGCGGCTATGCCTCCACGAGCGGGAAGGCGTCCTTCCAGACCGGCTCGTAGCCGGCCGCCACCAGCATCGCCGCGATGTCCGCCGGGGAGCGCTCGTCGGAGATCGAGAACTGTTCCTGGGCGGTGCCGGGCCGGCCGTAGCCGCCGGGCTCGGTGGACGAACCGGCGCTCATCGTCGTGACCGCGATGCGGGCCAGCCCGTCGCGCAGCGCCGCCGGCTCCCTCGTCGACAACGAGATGGCGACATCCGGCTCGAACAGCCGCAGCGCCGCGTGCGCCTGGACGAACTGGGCGTCGGAGACCACCACGGTGGGCGGGAAACCACTGGCACTCGGCTTGATCCTGGGCAGGGCCACGGAGACCTCCGTCCGCCAGAAGCGGCGGCTGAGGAACGAGGCGTGCGCGGCGAGCGCGAGGATGTCGGCCCGCCAGTCCGGTGCGAGCCCGAGCAGCACCCCCAGGCCCAGGCGCCGCACCCCGGCGCGGGCCGCCCGCTCGAACGAGGCCAGCCGGCGGTCGAAGTCGCGTTTCCAGCCGGCGACGTGGACCTCGGCGTAACGCGCCCGGTCGTAGGTCTCCTGGTAGTGGATGGCCCCCTCCAGGCCGGCCGCGACCAGCCGGGTGTAGGTGTCGTCCGACCAGGTCTGGGTCTCGATGCTGATCGAGGGGACGAACGGGCGCAGCCGCTCCACGACATCGACCAGGTAGTCGGCGGAGACCTCGATCCGGTGCTCGCCGGAGACCAGCAGGAGATGCCGGAAACCGAGGTCGACCAGCAGGCGCGCCTCCCCGACGGCCTCCTCCGGGGTCAGTGTGCGCCGCGCCACCTCCAGGCCCTTCGCGAAGCCGCAGTACGTGCAGGACGACAGGCAGGCGTTCGACACGTAGAGCGGGGCGAACATCCGCACCGCCCGCCCGAAGCGCCGCAGTGTGGTCGCCTGCGCGAGCTGCGCGAGCTCCTCCAGCCGGCCGGTGGCGGCCGGCGACAGCAGCACGGCGAGATCGGCGAGGCCGAGACGGCCGCCGGTGTCGCCGTGCGCGCCGCCACCCCGGCCAGCGGCGGCCGCCCGGCGCAGCACCGCGTCCACCTCGGCCGGGCCCGCCTCGCGGGCGGACCGGGCCAGGCCCGGGATGTCCGACGCGGCGAGCTCGTGGGCGAACAGGCCCGGCGGGCTGGCCATCAGGCGCCCCCGCCAACGCCGCTGCTCACGGTGCCGCTGCCGACCGCGCCACTGCTCACGGCGCCGCTGCTCACGGCGCCGCTGCCGACCGTGCCACCGGCGCCGTCGTCGGTGAGCGAGCCGAGGAAGCCGGTGAGCGGGGAGGACGCCGCGGCCACCGTCGCGCTACCCGGCCGCGCGCGACCGGCGAGATACCCCAGCCGCCCCGCGGTGGTCGCGAGCGCGAACGCGCGCGCCATCGTGACCGGATCGGCGCTGATCGCGATCGCGGTGTTGACCAGCACCGCGTCGGCACCGATCTCCATCGCCTCGGCGGCGTCGGACGGCGCGCCGAGGCCCGCGTCGACCACGACCGGGACGCCGGCGGTCTCGACGATCGCCTCGATCGCGTCCCGGGTCCGCAGGCCGCGGTTGGAGCCGATCCAGCTGCCGAGCGGCATCACCGTGGCACAGCCGGCCTCCTCGAGCCGGCGGGCGAGCACCGGGTCGGCCGAGCAGTACGGGAGCACGGTGAACCCGTCGGCGACCATCAGCTCCGCCGCGCGCAGCGTCTCGATCGGGTCGGGTGCGAGGGTGCGCGGGTCCGGCGTGACCTCCAGCTTCACCAGCGCGGTGCCGGTCGCCGCGCGGCCGAGCCGGGCCAGCCGCAGCGCCTCGGCCGCGTCGACCGCCCCGGAGGTGTTCGGCAGCAGCGTCATCCCGGCCGGGACGAAGTCGAGCACGTCGCCCTCTCCCGCCCGCGACAGGTCCACCCGGCGCAGCGCGATGGTGACGATGTCGGCGCCGGAGGCGACCAGGCTCGCCCGCATCAGCTCGTGGCTGGCGAACTTGCCGGTGCCCACCAGAAGCCGGCTGGCGTAGGCGGTGCCGGCGATCTGGAGGGGGTCCTCCCCGAGGCCGGCCGCAGCGGCCGCACCGGCCGTGCCGGCCGGACCTGCCTTGATGGCAGGACCCGTCGGCGTGATCTGTTGTGTCATCGAGCGATTCCTCCCCACGCGCGCATGACCGCGATCGGGTCTGCGGGTCGCCGACGGCATCCTGATCGGCCTCTCAGCCCGCGTCCGCGGGCTCCCCGGTCACGCCACAGTGTAAGCACCAGAAGTGGAGGTACCCAGCCAGTTCCCGCAGCTGGCGGCGGGGACGGCGGGGAAAGGGTGTGAGCCGCGCCGCGCCGGCCGAGGTGGGCCGCCCGCGCGGGCGTCGAGATTTCGCCCGGCCCAGAAGAAAATCCGCGACTGATCGCGCCACTCCGGCGCAGATTCGCCACTTTGTGACGAAAGTCCCGCCCGTTTGGGCGCCACTCCGACGGATTTGCGAAGTAAGACCACTGTCCGACGGTCGGAACGGCCGATCGTAAACTGTCCCCGTGGATGCCACGGTGACCGACCCTGTCATCGGTCGTCTTCTCGATGGGCGGTACACCGCCCAGGAGCGGCTTGCCGTCGGCGGGATGGCGACGGTGTACGTCGCGCACGACAACCGCCTCGACCGTTTCGTCGCGCTCAAGATCATGCACCCGAACCTCAGCCACGACCCCGAGTTCGTGGCCCGGTTCCACCGGGAGGCGAACGCGGTCGCCCGGCTCAGCACGCCACGCGTCGTGTCGATCCTCGACCAGGGTTCGGACCGGACGACGGCCGGCGTCCTGCACTACCTGGTCATGGAGCTGGTGCGCGGGCGGTCGCTGCGCGAGTACCTGACCACCCGCGGGCGGCTGACCGTGCCCGAGGTCGTCGAGATCTTCGAGCCCGTCGCGGAGGCGCTCGCCGCCGCGCACGCCGCCGGGATCATCCACCGCGACATCAAGCCGGAGAACATCCTGCTCGGTGACGACGGCCAGGTGAAGGTCGCCGACTTCGGGCTCGCCCGGCCGGTGTCCCAGCCGACCCAGGCGGTGACCGGCGGCGTCGTCATGGGCACCGTCGGGTACCTGGCACCCGAGCAGGTCACCCACGGCACCGCCGGCATGCGCAGCGACGTCTACGCCGCCGGCGTCATGCTCTTCGAGATGATCACCGGCCAGCTCCCGCACAACGGTGAGACGCCGATGTCGGTGGCCTACCAGTCCGTCCACGGTGACGTGCCCGCGCCGTCCTCGGTCGTGTTCGACGTCCCCGCCGAGCTGGACGCGCTCACGCTGCGGGCCACCGCACGCGACCCGAACCACCGGCCGGCCGACGGCGCCGCGCTGCTCGCCGAGCTGCGGGCGATCCTGCCCTACCTTCCCGCGCCCGGTGACGACGAGGAGTACCACTCCGGGTTCACCGGCCCGCTGCAGTCGCCTACCCCGCCGCGGGGCCCAGGAGCGGGGGCGTACCCGGGCGCCCTGCCGGCGCAGCCGCCTCGGCCACCGGTCGCGCCGACCAGCATGATCAGCACCGGCTCGGGCCAGGGCCGCCGCCGGCGGCCGCAGGAGGCCCGGTCCGGGCGGCTGCCCGCCGGCCCCGCGGTCATCGCCGGTGTCGTGGTGGTCTGCCTGGTCCTCGGCGTGGTCCTGTTCCGCGCGCTGCTGGGCGGCACCAAGCCCGAGGTGCCGCTGCTGCTCGGGCTGACCAAGGCGGCGGCCGAGAAGAACCTGAACGAGGCCGGCATCAGGTTCAAATACGGCCAGACGCTCGCCAGCGACACGTACGCCGAGGGCCAGGTCGCCGAGCAGGACCCGGAGACCGGCGCCAAGATCAGCGACGACACCGTCGTGACGCTTCGGCTGAGCAGCGGCACACCGAAGGCGGTCGTTCCTGCTCTCGCCGGGAAGACCGCCGAACAGGCCCAGGTCGAGCTGACCCAGGCGAAGCTCACGGTCGGCGGGCGCAACGCGGAGGCCAACGACACCGTCCCCGAGGGCCAGGTCATCCGAACCGAGCCGCAGGCCGGCACGGCGGTCGAGCGGAACACACCGGTGATCCTGTACGTGAGCTCCGGGCCGTCGACGGCGGAGATCCCCGGCGACCTCGTCGGGCTGACCTACGACGAGGCCAAGGCGAAGCTGGACGCGCTGGGCCTCAGCCTCACCGTGAAGCAGTCGCTGATCACCGACGACAGCGTGGAGCCGGGCCAGGTCGCGCGCACCTCGCCGAGCCCCGGCCAACGGGTGAACGCGGGTGCCACCGTCACCCTCTTCGTCGCCAAGGACTCCGACTCCGATTCCGACTCCGGTGGCGGCGACGGCAGCGGGGTCATGGTGACCGTGCCCAACGTCGTGGGCAAGTCCTGGTCGGACGCCGAGCGCATCCTGAACCGCGTCGGGCTCAAGGCTGCCCGGCAGGACTGGATCGCCAACAAGGTGAAGTCCCAGAAGCCGAAGGCCGGCAGCAAGATCGAGCGGGGAAGCACGGTCCAGCTTCAGATGGAGTGGGGCGTGACCAACTGACCCGGCCGGGCTGACCTGCCAGGCCGGGCGCCGCGCCGTCGGGAAACAGTCGGCGTCACCGCCTCCGCGACCCGGATCGGGTACATTCGATCTTCACTCGGGCCGTGAGCCGCGGTCCCGGAGTACCGGAGCCAGAACGCGGGGGGCGGCGTGGTGGCGAGTGGTGGGCCGCGCCGGCGGAGCGCGCGGGCAGACCGTGCCGCCGCGCTGCTCGACGGTGGGCGTCCCCCTCGTGACGAGTACGAACAGCAGCTGGCCCGAACCATCTCCACCCTGCGGGCGCTGCCCGTCCCGGCGATGTCACCCGGCACCCGCGCGGAGACCCGCGCCATGCTGCTCGCCCGCCTGAGCATCGCCGGTCTCACCGACGCCGCCGGCCCGGCCGTGACGACCGGCCCGATCAGCGCGCCCGAGCCGGTCAGCGCGACCAGCCCAACCGGCGCGCCCGGCCCGGCTGACACGGCCGACCCGGCTGACACGGCGGGTACGGCTGACACAGCGGGTACCGCCGGAACGAGGGGCACCGGCGCCGATCCGGCCCACCGGGCCACGATCGTCACCCGCCCCGACCGGGCACCTCTACGCAGAGCGGTGCGCTCCGCCCGTCCCGCGCTGGTCGGAGCGCTGGCCGCGTCCGTCGCCGCGGTCGGCGTCGCGGTGAGCTCCACCGATGCACTGCCCGGCGAGTTCCTGTACGGCGTGAAGCGCCATGTGGAGCAGCTCCAGGTCAGCCTCGCGGCCAGCCGGGTGGAACGGGCCAAGGCCCAGCTGGCGGTGGCCCGGACGAGGATGGACGAGCTCACCGCCGTCCTCGGTCAGGCCACCTCGGCCACGGGGGACGCCGCCACCGGCGCGGGTAGCCGAACCGGTTCGGGTCACGGCGACGCCGCGCGGCCCGGCTCCGCCGACGACCCGGTTGCGGCTTCGGAGGATGACCCGCTGGCCCGTCCTGGTGCCGGCGAGGCGGGGCTCGGCCCGGCGCTCGGGCAGCCCTGGCCGACCGGCACACCGGCGGCGCGGCCAGCCTCCCCCACGGCGTGGCCAGGCGCCGGCTCCGGCGCTGCCGGCGCACCGACGTCGGGCGGGCAGACCGCCGCCACGCCCCCGGCGGCACACGCCACGGCCGGCGGCGGGTCCGTCCGGGCGCGCGACCTGACCACGGCGGCTGCGTTGCTGCACGACTGGTGCACCGACGCGGCCGCCGGCAGCGAGGTCCTCATCGAGGAGATCCGTTCCGGGAACACGGACGCCTGGAAGACGCTCAACGAATTCAACACAGACCAGTCGACGCGCCTCGACGCACTGCTGGGCGTGCTCGGGAGCAACGCCGGCCCTGACGCGACCGAGGCACGCCGCATCATCAGCGACGTCGGCTCGGTACTGACCTTCACCTCCGCGCATTCCGGAGGGGCTCCGGCATCGGTCGGCTCCGGGAGCGGATCCGCCCTCGGGCCGGGCACCGCCACCGCGGGCGACGGGAACACCTCGGCGGGAACAGCGACGGCGGACCCCGGGCCAGCTCCCCGTCCCCCACGGGCGAGCACGGTCGGGCCGCCCCAGTCGCAGGCCGCCACACAGCCGGCACAGACTTCCCCGGAAGCGCCGGCGGTCGACGCCGCGGCCAGCGGCATCGCTCCCAGCCTGCCGCTGCCGGCACCGCCGTCAAGCTCAGCCGCTGACGCCGGTGCCGACGCCCGTACCGGTGCCGGTGCCGGGGCCGGTGCCGGTGCCGACGTCGGTGCCGACGTCGGTGCCGCCGGAGCAGAAGCGTCGTCCGGATCGGAGCCGGCGGCGCAGGCGAGCACCGACCCGGTGACGCCGCAGAGCGCCACCGCCACCCCGCAGGCTTCCGCCGGCCTCGACGCCGCGGCCTGGGCGGGAGCGCTGGAGACCGCCGGCCTCCTCGACGCCTCCAGGGACCTGGTGTCCTACGTCGGCGTCGGGTTCGGCGTCAGCTCCGACCCCGACGCGGGCTCCACGGGGGCCTCCGCCGACGGCACCGTGCAGACGGCCTCGCCGCATTCCGTCGCGTCCGACGGCGCCGCGGCTCAGGCGGGCGGCAACATGGCGGGCAACGTCGCGGCAGGCAGCGCGGAACCGGCGCCCACCACTGAACCGGCGCCCGCCACTGAACCGGCGCCTGCCACGGAGTCGGGGACCACCGTGCTCGGAGCTACGACCTCATCCGCCGACGCACCGGGCCAGACGCAGACGACCCCCGCCGAATAGTCGTCGGCAGGGGTCGTCGTCGGCCGGCACCGCCGCGCGGGCCGGCGCCGCTCAGCGGTGGTGGCGGGCGTCCCGATCGGCACGGGTCTGCTGGAGCATCTCCGCCACCAGGAAGGCCAGCTCAAGTGCCTGCCCGGTGTTCAGCCGCGGGTCACAGGCGGTCTCGTAGCGGCCACCGAGATCAGCCTCGCCGATCTGCTCGGCACCGCCGAGGCACTCGGTCACGTTCTCCCCGGTCAGCTCGATGTGCAGCCCACCCGGGTGGGTGCCCAGGCCCCGGTGCACCTCGAAGAACCCGAAGACCTCGTCCAGGACGTCGTCGAAGTGCCGGGTCTTGACCCCACTGACGTCCTGGGTGTTGCCGTGCATCGGGTCGCAGGACCACACCACGGGATGCCCGGCGGCGTTCACCTTGTCGATGATCGGGGGCAGCACGTCGCGGACGCGCTTGGCGCCCATCCGCGCGATCAGCGTGAGCCGCCCGGGGATGTGCTCCGGGTTGAGCCGCTCGGTGAGGGCCAGGACGTCGTCCGGTGAGGCGGTGGGGCCGACCTTGCAGCCGATCGGGTTGCCGACCCGGGACAGGAAGTCGACGTGCGCGCCGTCGAGGTCACGGGTGCGCTCGCCGATCCAGATCATGTGCGCCGACAGGTCGTAGACCTCGCCGGTCGACTCCTCGGTACGGGTCAGCGCACGCTCGTACTCCATGAGGAGGCCCTCGTGGCTGGTGAAGATCTCCACGCCGGTCAGCGCCGCGGTCCGCTCGAGGTCGATCCCGCAGGCCGCCATGAACGCCAGCGCACGCTCGATGTCGACAGCCATCAGCTCGTACCGGCGGCCGGCGGCCGAGTCACGGACGAAGGCCTTGTTCCACTCGTGCACCTTGGACAGATCCGCGAAGCCGCCGGTCGCGAAGGCCCGGACCAGGTTCAGCGCGGCGGCGCTCTGGTGGTAGGCGGCGACCATCCGCTTCGGGTCCGGGCGGCGGGCCTCCGGCGTAGCCGCGATGTCGTTCACCGCGTCGCCCCGGTAGGAGGGCAGCCCGGTCGACGACTCGATGTCGGCCGAACGCGGCTTGGCGTACTGCCCGGCGATACGCGCGACCTTCACCACCGGGGTGCTCGCGCCGTAGGTCAGCGCGACCGCCATCTGCAGCAGCGTCTTGACCTTGTCACGGATCTTGTTGGCCGTGTTGGCGGCGAACGTCTCCGCGCAGTCGCCGCCCTGGAGCAGGAACGCCTCGCCGCGGGCGACCATCGCGAGCCGGTCGGTCAGCGAACGCACCTCGGGCGCCGTGACCAGCGGAGGCAGCCCTGACAGCTCGGCGAACGCCGCCGCAAGCTCGCCCTGGTCGGGCCAGGAGGGCTGCTGCTTGGCCGGAAGGGTCCGCCAGATGTCCAGGTCATTGCTCACGAGTCACCAGGGTACGGGTCTGTCGGCGAGAACTCCCGTGCTTTCGTCCGTCGCCCGCCGGACCGTCGCCCGTCAGACAGCCGAACCACCCGGACCGCCCGCCAGGCCGGCGGTCCGGATGATTCAGGTGGTCTGGGTGGATCGGCGCGGTACGGGCGCCGCGGCGCTGGTGCGCTGTCAGCCGAAGAAGACCTCGGCCTCCTCGTACAGGTGCTCAGGCACGGTCTTGAGCTCGCCGGTGGCCTCCGCGAGGGGCACCCGCTCCACCCTGGTCCCGTGCAGGGCGACCATCACGCCGAAGTCGCCGTCGTGCGCGGCGTCGACGGCGTGCAGCCCGAACCGGGTCGCCAGCCAGCGGTCGAAGGCGGTCGGCGTCCCGCCCCGCTGGACGTGGCCGAGGACCGTCGCCCGGGTCTCGCGGCCCGTCCGCCCCCGGATCTCGGTCTCCAGCAGCGCGGAGATCCCCTGCAGCCGCACATGGCCGAAGGCGTCCAGCTCGCCCTCCTTCACCATCATGGTCCCGGCGATCGGAGTGGCGCCCTCCGCCACCACGATGATCGGTGCGTAGCTGGTGGCGAACCGCTGTTCGACGAAGGCGCAGACCTTGTCGATGTCGAACGGCCGCTCCGGGATCAGGATGACGTTCGCCCCCGCGGCCATGCCGCTGTGCAGCGCGATCCAGCCGGCGTGCCGGCCCATGACCTCCACCACGAGGACACGGTGGTGGCTTTCGGCCGTCGTGTGCAGCCGGTCGATCGCCTCCGTGGCGATGTTCACCGCCGTGTCGAAACCGAACGTGTAGTCGGTGGCGGACAGGTCGTTGTCGATCGTCTTCGGTACCCCGATCACCGGGATACCCTCCGCGTGCAGGCGGGCCGCGGCGCCCAGGGTGTCCTCACCGCCGATGGCGATCAGGGCGTCGACGCCCGTGCGCCGCATCGTCTCCCGGACGCGGGCCGGACCGTCCGCCGAGGCGAACGGATTCGTCCGGCTGGAGCCCAGGATGGTGCCGCCGCGGGGCAGGATTCCGCGCACGGCGGCGATGTCCAGGGGCATCGTGTCGTTCTCCAGCGGGCCGCGCCACCCGTCCCGGAATCCGACGAAGCTGTGGCCGTAAAGGCCGACTCCTTTGCGGACGACGCCGCGGATGACCGCGTTCAGTCCGGGGCAGTCGCCACCGCCGGTCAGCACACCGATCTTCACAGCCAGGGCCCTCTCTTCCCGAGTCGCCCCCGATCCCTCGCACTTCCGGCGGCAGCCTAGCCCGCAGCCGCCCAACCTCGACGCCATTCAGAAACTCGGCGTGGCATGTCAAACACTCTCAGTAATATTGGACGTCCGGCGGCAGGCAGGTCGAGGCAAACACGGGACGTCGAGGCGAGCGCGGGGACGGCCCGAGCACGCGAAGACACGTCCGAGTGCGCGAAGGGACGTCCGCGGGAGCGCGGGGCCTGGTGGAGCGGGGCCTGGTGCAGCGGGGCCTGGTGCAGCGGGGCGGGGCCCTGGGCGGCTACCCGGACGGCGCGTCGGCGACGATCCGCTGGCGCAACGCGCTGAGGACCTGCCAGCGGGCGAGGTTGTGCCGCGCGTCCGCGAGCGCGTCGTGCGCGTCGGGCGGCGGCGGCGGGAGCGTCGGGCTGCCGACGTCCTCCCACAGCTGCCGCAGGTCGTGGGTGAACCGCGGCAGCCGCCGCGGCAGGGCCGGCATCTTCCCGAAGAGCTGGCAGAGGACCACATGATCGTAGGCGGCGTACCAGGCCCACAGCTCCGGCGCACCGTCCGCGGTCAGGAAGCGGACCACCTCGTCCCGGATCCGCTCCCGCGACATCCAGCTCGGGCTCGCCGGCGGAGGCAGCCGGTCGAGGACGTTGCGCCGCACCCAGGGGACGGCGTGGGCCGGATCGAACTCGGTGGAGACGGCGTAGAACTCACGCTCGCCGTCCTCGCTGACGATCCCGATGCTCACCAGGTCAAGCCAGTGATGGCCGGAATCGTCGCGTTCGATGAACTCGGTGTCGTAGAAGAATCGGCCGCCCACTCGTCCAGTGTGCCCCGCGGGTCGAAGGGCGCCGCCGCGGGCATCCCCGCCGGCCGGGGGCACCCGCGCGGACCGTCCGGTCAGCGGCGCCGAAGGCGCAGGAAGAGCGGCCCGAGCACGGCCGCGGTCAGCGCCGCACCGAGCAGCGGAAGGACCAGCAGCAACAGCGGGGAGTCGGCATCGTCGCCACCGCCACTGCCGACGCCGGCGCCACCGCCTCCGCCGGCTGCGGCCTCGCCGGCCGCGGCGTCGTCGGCCGCCCGCGACCCCTGCGTGGCCTGTGCCGAGTGCGCCGCGCCCGACGAGCAGTTCACCGCACCCGCCCGGGCCGGCGCGACGGGAGCGGCACCGGCTGCCGGTGCGACCTCCACGCTGACCTCGGCCGCGCCGGCCGAGGCGACGACGCACAGAACGCCCGCGCCGGGCGCCGAGGTGACCTGGCCACCGGTCACCCGGACCTGGTAGCCCGACGAGTAGCTCCACCCCGGCACGACGATCGCGGTCGCCGTGCCGGCCGGGAAGGCGCCGCGCACCGCCGAGGAGGTGCGGTAGGTGAGGCGGAACACTCCCGAGGCGTCGCTCCCGTACGACTCCGGAATGCCCGCCACCGCGGCCGGGTAGGGCCGGACGACCTCCGCCGGAGGGGTGGCCGCGGCCCGCACCTGGCCGGCGCCGATGCCGGTCCTGGGACGGCCGGTGACCGGCTCGTCGTAGAACCAGCCCAGGTTGAACACGTCGCCGGCGTCGGCCAGCGCCCCGACCCGGGCCCGGGAGCCGTCCGCCCAGCCGGTGATGTACCCGGCCGCGCCGTTCGCGGCGACCCTGGCCGCCGGGTCGAACGGTGCCGCCTGGGCGACCCACAGCGTGTGGTTGGGATCACTGGAGCGCAGGGTGGCGGCAAGGTCCTCGGCGGCCGTCGAGGTCGGCACCTCGAAGCCGATCAGCCCGCCGACCGCACCGAACCGGCCCGCGAGCCGACGCAGCCCGGCCGCCAGATCGGACGTCGAGGGCGTGTAGCCCGCACTGCCGGGAACGATGCCGATYACGACGAACAGGCCGTGGTCGGTGAGGTCACGCACGACGGCCCCGACCTGCTCCAGCCCGCCCTGTTCGGGGTCACCCGCCGGCGGCCGCTCACCGTTGGGCGGGAACCGGCCGCCGGCCGTCATCGGCACCTCGATGCGGCTGCCGGTGAAGCCGTAGTCGATCCACCGGGCCATGTCGGCGGCGGTCGGCACCGTCCCCGCGGGCACGGTGACGCCGCGGGGCAGCACCACCCGCCCGGCGGTGTCGGTGAGGAAGCTGCCTGTTCGCGACACGGTGCCGGCGGGCGGCTGGGCCGCACCGGCCGCCTGCGCGGTGCCCGGCGCGGAGGTCGCCTCAGCGCGCCCGACCGGCCCGGCGCCGACAGCAGGGATGATCGGGACGGCAAGCAGCAGCAGTGCCAGCAGCGGCACCGCCGCGACCGACCGGCCGGTCCGACGCCCGGCCCGACGGCTGGATCTCCTCGSCAAAAACCCCGTCACGCCACGCACGGTGCAATCTTGCCGTGCCCTCCCCAAACGGGTCAGACCGGCCTGGGGCAGCGGCCTGGGAGCCGCCTGGGGCAGCGGATTCGGGCGCGGTTGTGCGTGGTCAGGAACCGGAGACCGGTGCCCGCTCGGGGTCCTTCCCCGCACGGGTGGCCGGCCCCTCCCCGACAACCGGCGGCGCGGCCACAACCGAAGGCTCCGCCACCACCGGCGACTCGACCACGACCGGCGGCTCGGCCGCGGCCGAGGGCTCGACCACGGCCGAGGGCTCCGCCTGGCCCCGGCCCGCCTCCCTGGCCTGGGCCTCACGGGCCGCGGCGAGCTCCTCCTTGCGCCGCTGCGCGTACATGTCGACGTACTCCTGGCCGGACAGCGACATCAGCTCGTACATGATCTCGTCCGTCATCGACCGGAGCACGAAGCGGTCGTCGGCCATCCCGGCGTACCGGCTGAAGTCGAGCGGACGCCCGATCCGGATTCCGACCCGGCGGATGCGCGGCATGAACTGGCCCGGCGGCTGGACCTCGAACGTCCCGATCATCGCCACCGGAATCACGGGCACACCGGCCTCCAGAGCCATCCGCGCGACGCCGATCTTCCCGCGGTAGAGCCGGCCGTCCGGCGAACGCGTGCCCTCCGGGTAGATCCCGAGCAGCTCGCCGGAGCCGAGCACCCGCACACCGGTACGCAGCGCGCCCTCACTGGCCCGGCCGCCACTGCGGTCGATCGGGACCTGACCGACCCCCTTGAAGAACTTCCGCTTGCTCCAGCCCTTGAAGCCGACCCCGGTGAAGTAGTCACTCTTCGCGAGGAAGGTGATCCGCCGAGGCACCACCAGCGGCAGGAAGAAGGAGTCCAGAAAACTCAGGTGGTTACTGGCGAGGATCGCCGGCCCCCGGGTGGGCACCTGGTCGAGACCCTCCACCCACGGCCGCCAGAACAGCCGCAGCACCGGCGTCAGGATGGCCTTGACGACCCAGTACAACACGCAAGCTCCCCGCTTCGTCGCACCGCCGCCCGCCGGCGGCATTCCCGGACGCTCGCGCCCGGCCTCACCCATACCCAACGGGGAACGGGTGGAACGGGTTGCCCGGGGTGACCATATGGACCCCTCACGACATCGTCCACCACACGGCATCGTCCACCGACGGTGCCGACGTCGGAGTGTCATTCTCCGGCCGCCTCGCGGAGCTGGGAGGCCGGGTCCGTCCGAACATCGGGCGGGGACCACGCCCGGCGGCAGAGAAGTCACGCACGGAACACACCGGACGATCAGTGGCCCGGCCGAGAAGTCAGGAAAAGCACGCGACCATGGCCAGTCGGGCCCTGGCATGCGAGCATGCAATTGTCGGTGTCGGTTCTCCCGCAGCCAGAGGGCGCGCCGGGCCACCCCTGACCACCCCTGTGCTGGGGCCGACCGGCGGCATGTCGGGCTCAGCAGCCATGGTTCGGTCGGCCGGCCCTCACGCGACTCCGGGTGCGCTGCCCGTACCGTCACCGGGAGTGCCCACCCCATGATCTGCGGCGGGTGCGTCGTGGGCACTCGACGCGGAGGGAGGGGATAGCCAATGGCGGGAGTCCCGGAGTCGGCGGTCCTGCCTGGCGCCGAGCCTTTCGATCTTCGCGGTGCGGGCCCGGCCGATGCGGGCGCGGGCCCGGGAGCTGCCGGCGGCGACGGCGGAACCGGTGTGCTGCTCGTGCACGGCTTCACCGGCTCGCCGCACAGCATGCGCCCGTGGGGTGAGCACCTCGCCGCCGCCGGTCTGCGGGTGAGCTGCCCGCGACTGCCCGGCCACGGCACCCGCTGGCAGGACATGGCCCGCACCACCTGGCATGACTGGTTCGGCGCCGCCGACGAGGCCTTCGGCGAACTGAGCCGTACCTGCGAGCGGGTCTTCGTCATGGGGCTGTCGATGGGCGGCACCCTCACGCTCCGCCTCGCCGAGGTGCACGGGGCCCGTGTCGCCGGCGCGGTGACCGTCAACGCGAGCCTCGGGACGGACCGGCGGATCGCCGCGCTGGCGCCGCTGCTCTGGCGGGTCATGCCGACCGTCCCCGGCGTCGCGGGTGACATCCGCGCGTCCGGTGTCCGGGAGGTCGGCTACACACGGGTACCGACGAGGGCGTTCGCCTCCCTGCGCGAGCTGTGGGCCGTCACCCGTGCGGATCTCGGGCGCATCGTGTGCCCGGTGGTGGCCTATCGCAGCGTCGTCGACCACGTGGTCGAGCCGACGTCCGGCCGGCTGCTGCTCGAGGGGATCACGTCGGCACCCGTGGAGGAACGGCTCCTGCACGACAGCTACCACGTGGCGACGCTCGACAACGACAAGGAAACGATCTTCAAAGGAAGTGTGGAGTTCGTCACCACCCAGCCCGAGGCCGCGGCGCGATGACCGACCACGTCTCCGGTCCCGGGCCGCAGGACGCGGACCCCGACCGCGTTCCCACGGAGCCCGGCAGCCCCACCGCCCCGGCGGGGGACGGCCCGACCAGCCTGGGCGACAGCCCTTCGTCTGCTGCCGCCGCGGACACCGGCGACGCCGACACCCGCAGCACGGACACCGGCAGCACGGACAGCGGCGCCGGCGAGCGGCGTTCCCCGGCCACCGACGAGGCGGCCTTCCTCGACCTGGTCGCTCGTTTCCACGAGGAGCCGGCGGGCAGCGAGCAGTCGTGGCCGGCCGCCGAGGACCTCGACGAGCCCCGGCGGTCACCGATCATCATCATCAGGCCGTCCGGCCGGCGCCCGGACGGGATGCCGCCGGACGGGCGTCACCTCGCCGAGGACGACCCGGGCGAGCGGACCATCCCCCCGTCCCCGGCGGCACCGTCCTCGTCCACGTCCCCGTCCCCGTTCACCGGTGGCGACGTCGATCGCGCTCCGACCGGCGAAGCGGACCGCGACCGGGACGGCGACCGGGACCGGGACCGGGACCGGGACGGCGACACGCCGCCGAGCGGCTCCAGGCCCGGCGACATCGACCGGCTTGACGAGGCCGTGCGGGCGGCGTTGCGGCCCGCCGGCGGCGCGGACCCGTTCTCCGCCGGCGAGGACTCGGACGAAGACCACTACATTCCGCCGCCGGCGCCGCCGATCCCGCGGATGCGGCCGGGCACCCGCTGGGCGCTCGGCTCCATCGCGCTCGGCGTGGCGATCCTGGTGGTGCCGTCCCTGATCGGGATGGTGCAGGCTCGATCGCGGGACGTCGCAGGCGTCCTGCTCATTCTCGGCGGCGTCGGGACGCTGGTCGCCCGCCTGGGTGACCGGCCCCCGACGGACTTCGACGGACCGGACGACGGCGCGGTCGTCTGATCACGCCGGTGGAACACCGGGCGGTCCCGCGGGCCGCCCGGTCCATCGGCATTTGCACGACCGGCATTTGCACGACCGGCGCAGCCTTCCGCAGTGGCGTGAGGCAGCGCGACTGGCGGACCGGCAGGACAGGCGAAGGGCGGCTGCGTGCGTTTTCATGAGCAGGTCGAGGTGCACGGGCACCTCATGGACACCGGTGTGCTGGCACGGGTGTTGGACGACGTCCTCGCCTACGGCGGCGACTACCGGGTCGACAAGATCGACCTTGGGCGGACCCACGACGACGAGTCCCACGCCGTCATCACCGTCGGGGCCGACTCCGCGTCCACCCTCGCGCGGATCCTGATGCGCGTCCAGGTCCACGGGGTGAACAAACTGGTCTCCGGCGAAGCCGTGACCCGGCCCGCCGAAGCCGACGGTGTCTTCCCGGAGGACTTCTACTCGACGACGAACCTCGAGACCGTCGTGCACCTCGGCGGCCAGTGGGTACCCGTCGAGCACCCGGAGATGGACTGTGGGCTCATCGTCTCCGGCGGCCGGGTGCGCACCGTTCCGGTGGCCGACGTCCGCGCCGGTGACATGATCGTCTGTGGTGCCGACGGGGTGAAGGTCGTGCTGCCCGTCGCCGACCACTCGACCCGGGTGCACGGCGAGTTCGCGTCGATGTCGTTCAGCTCCAGCGCGGCACGCCCGCAGGCGGTGCTGGTCAAGACCGTCGCCCGCCAGATCCGCGAGATCAAGGCGGAGGGCTACCAGGTCCTGTGGGTCGCCGGGCGGGCCGTGGTGAGCACCGGGGCGTCCCGGGCGATGACCGCCCTGGTCGAGGCGGGCTTCGTCGACGTGCTGTTCGGCGGGAACGCGCTGGCCACCCTCGACCTCGAACGCGCGCTGTTCGGCAGCTCGTTCGGCCTCGGCAGCCCGCACAGCCGGCGGGTGCAGCGCGGCAACGAGCAGCACATCCGCACCGTGAACACGATCCGCCGTGCCGGGTCGATCCGGGCGGCGGTGGAGAGCGGGCTGGTCACCGAGGGGATCATGCACGCGATGGTGAAGGCCGGGAAGTCGTTCGTCCTGGTCGGCTCGGTCCGGGACGACGGCCCGCTGCCCGACGTGCACACCGACATCCTCGCCGGTCAGCGGGCGATGCGGGCCGCGCTGCGTGGCGTCGGCTTCACCGTGATGGTCGCGACCACCCTGCACTCGGTCGCGACCGGGAACATCCTGCCGGCGTCGGTGCCGGTGGCCTGCGTCGACATGAACCCGTCGACGGTGACCGGGCTGACGGACCGGACATCGGCCCACGCCCTCGGCGTGGTCGCCGACGCGGGCCTGTTCCTCGAGCAGCTCGCCACCGAGCTCGTCCCCGACTACCACGCCTGACGCGAACGATCTCGCCGTAGCCGCAGCTGGAAGATCTGAGGATTCTGATCGTTCTGACGACCACGATCCTCATATCCTGCCCGGCAGCGGCGGCGTCTCGGACGTAACGCCGGTCGCCGCGGCGACGCGGCTAGCTTCGGGCGAGGTCGGCGGCACCGACGATGCCGGCCGCGGAGCCGAGCGTGGCGACCACCACGTCGGCCTCCGGCCGGTGACCGCGGCCGGACAGCACCGAGCGGAACCGGGTGCGTGCCGGGCCGACCAGCAGCTCGCCCGCGTCCGAGACGCCACCGCCGACGACGAAGCGGCTCGGATCAAGGACCGCGGCCAGGTTCGCGAGACCCTGGCCGAGCCAGTGACCGACCTGCTCCAGGCAGGCCAGCGCGGCCGGGTCACCCTGCTGCGCGGCGGCCGTGACATCCGGGCCGGTCAGATCCGCGGCCTGGCGCCCGCCCAGCATCGGCAGAGCCGCCTCGGGCGACTCCGCCGCGATCTCACGAGCCGCCCGGACGACCGCCCGGCCGCTGGCGTACTGCTCCCAGCAACCGGTGTTCCCGCAGCCGCACTCGTGCCCACCGGGAACCATCTGCATGTGGCCCATCTCCGCGCCGATCCCGAACGCGCCGCGGTGCAGCAGCCCGTTCAGGACGATGCCACCGCCGATGCCCGTCCCGACCGTGACGCAGACCAGGTCGGAATGGCCGCGGCCCGCGCCGAAGCGGTACTCGGCCCAGGCCATGGCGTTCGCGTCGTTCTCGACCACCACGGGCAGGCCGACACGGTCCGCCAGCACCTGCCGCAGCGGCTCGTCCCGCCACGCCAGGTTGGGCGCGAAGAGCACGGTGGAGCGATCCCGGTCGATCCAGCCCGCGGCGCCGACACCGACCGCGCGGATCTCGAAGCTCTGCCGCAGCTCGGCCACCAGCTCGACGACGGTTCCGGCGACCTCGGCCGGATCATGGCTCGGGGTCGGTCGCCGCGTGGAGGCCAGCACCGTCCCCTGGGCGTCGATGACACCGGCGGCGACCTTGGTCCCGCCGATGTCCACCCCGATCGCCAGGTCCCTGTCCCCCATGGGGGCGGCCGCCGACCCGGTGGTCACTGGGCGCTCACCTCACATTTATCTTCTGCACGCGGGGTCGGGCCGACCCCTGGGATGTTGGCTGGGATGTCGCTGTCGTCCGGCTCTCGGCCGGTTCGTCACGGTGATCAGCATTCCAGGCCCCCCAGGCCGCGCGGACGGCGGCACCGAGCGACGTCGCGGCGGAGAGCAGGTGGCCGGCGACCTCGACGACCTCGGCGTGCTCGCCGCGCAGACCGGCCAGGAGCCGACAGACCGGGCACACACAACACGGCCAGTCGTGGCCCTGCTGCGCCGGGCCCGATCCGGCGTCCGCACCCGCCTTCGCGCCCGAGCCCGCCGCCTCGGCATCCAGGCCGGGCTCCGCGCCCGGGCCGTCCTCCGCAGCTTGGTCGGTCTCCGCGCCTTGGTCGGCTTCGGCGGCAACCTCGGAGACGTCCTCCGGCGAGCGGGGTCCGTCCTGTGCGCGGGGTCCGTCCTGCGCACGCGGATCGCGGTCCGCGGCCATCCATTTCTGGACCGCCGCCGCCAACAGGGCGGCCTCCTGCGCGAGCGATCCGACAACCTCTCGCGCGGTTCCCTCGCCCGGACCGCCACCGGGCCGCTCACCCGCGGGTTCGCCCGCTGATCCACCCGAACCCGGGCGAGCGCCCGCGCCCGCGGGGCCGCGCAGCGTCGACTCGCTCACGCGCGGACCCACTGTGCCGGGTCGGGCACGAACGACACCGTCAGCCGGTCCTCGGCGAGATGGGCGCCGAGGACGTCGCACCGGCGCAGCGCGGCCGGCAGCGAGACATGCCGGCGATCCGCTCCGACGCTGACGACGAGATCGTCCCCGACGCGGGCGAGATCCACCTCCGACCGGTGGACGAACGGCAGCTCGAACGACATCTCGTAGCCGGACTCGGTGCGTTCCACCCGTGGGGTGGCACCGTCCTCGCCGCGGTGCGTGCCGAGCACAGCGGCCGGGTCCCGCCCGTCGTAGGCCGCGGCGCCGAACGCCGCCAGCTCCTCAAGCCCGAGCGGCTCACCGGCCCGGTAGGCCGCGGCCAGCACCGGCAGCGGGGCGACCAGCTCCGCGATCTCGGCGAGCTGGTCGCGGTGCGCCGCCGCCCATCCCGCGCGCCACGCGTCGCCACCGTCCTGGCCGATCACCCGGTTCACGATCACCGCGTCCACCCCGATGCCATGCAGGGACAGCCCGCCCAGGGTGCGACGGGTCTGCGCGAGCGCGGACGTCTCGGGAGTCAGCACGAGCCGCACGCTGGTCACCGCCGGGTCCGCGAGCAGGGCGCGCATCTCGTGCGCGAGCGCCGCCAACCCGGAGACAGCCTCGTAGGCGGGCCCGGCCATGGCGGCGAGGCGCCCGACGAACCGGCCCGACAGTGGCACGGGCAGCGGCAGCCCCGGTCGCATCCAGCGGGCGAGCGCCCCGTCGGGCGGGCCCAGCCGCCGGCAGCCCCAGGCGAGCGTCTCCGGGCTGGCGAGCAGCCGCAGGGCGGCACTCGCCGGTCCCGCGTCGACGACGACGACGTCATAGCGGTCGGCCCTGATCCGGTCGCGCAGCTCCAGCAGCGTCAGCGCCTCCAGGGCACCGGGCAGCCGCAGGAGCTCCTCGACCTCAAGCGGGTCGAGGTCGGGGCCGGAGTCGGGCAGCCCGGCGGCGATCAGCGCGCGGACCCGCGGCCACCGCTCGGCGAACGCGTGCCGCAGATCGGTCTGGAGGGCGAACAGCCCGGATTCGAGCTCGACCTCGGCCGGCCCCAGCGGATGGTCCAGGACACCGGCGAGGCCGGCGGCCGGGTCCACGGAGACGACGAGAGTCCGATAGCCGCGCTGGGCCGCGAGGGTGGCGGTCGCCGCGGCGACCGTCGTGGTCCCGCCCCCGCCCTTGCCCGTAAGGAGCACACACCGCACCGGTGGTCAGCTCTCCGCGAGCTTCTCGACGTGCTTCTTCAGGTCCTTCAGCGCCGCGTCGACGATGCCGGTCTGGACCTTGCGCCGCAGAATGCCGGGGATCTTGACCTTCAGCTCCACCGTGAGCTCGTAGGTCACCTCGGTGCGACCGTCGCCGAGATCACGCAGGGTGTAGCCGCCGTCCTGGGCGGACATCGTCTGGCCGGAGACGAGGCTCCAGCTGACCTGCTCGTCGCCCTTYCAGACGTACTCGTTGACGAACTCGTCCTTCACCACGACCGCGTTGATCCGGAACCGGGCCTGCTGCGGACGGCCTTCCGGCCCCACCGCGAGGATCTCGGCCTCCTCGATCTGCCCCACCCAGGTCGGGTAGGCGGCGATGTCCGCGATGGCCCCCATGACGACAGCCGGCCGGGCATCGATGACGATCGACGACTGCGCGTGATCCGCCATAAGCCGTCCGCACCTCCACATCTCATCGCCCCGGCGGAGACAGCGGGCCGGTCGCGAGGCCGCACGCTGTGACCGGCGGTGACTACTGACCCGCGCCGCAGGGCACAGGACGAATGCCCGATCGATCGTTGAGGCTACCGGAATCCCGGCGGCTCGCCGGTCGGCCTACCACTCGAGGACGTACGGCGTGCCCCGCGCGTTGAAGTGGCCCACGTTCACACAGCGGGTGGTACCGATTTCCAGCTCCGCGACCAGCGGCTGGTGCACGTGCCCGAACAGCACATACCGCGGCCGGGTCGCGTGGATCGCCTCCAGCACGGCCTTGCTGCCACGCTCGAAACGCTCGGCGACGGTGTCGTAGACCAGTTCGGGGACATGCGGCGGGATGTGGCAGCACAGGACGTCCACCGCCCCCACGGCGGCCACCTTCGCCGCGTAGGCGTCGTCGTCGATCTCGAACGGGGTGTTCATCGGCGTCCGCAGGCCGCCACCGACGAAACCGAAGGTCAGGCCGCCGATCTCGACGGTCTGGCCGTCCAGCAGGGTCACCCCTTCGCGCAGGAAGTCGGGGTAGAGCTCCGGCAGGTCCACGTTGCCGTAGGTGAGGTAGGTCGGCGTCGGGAAGGCGGCGAACATTGCCGCGTACTGGCGCCGGATGGCGGCTTCCACGACGGCCGACCGGTTGCCGTCGACACTCGCCCACAGTTTGCGGGACCATTCCCGCGCCTCGTCGAACCGCTGCTCGGTCCGCAGCTCGATCATCCGGCGCACCGCCTCGGCGCCGAAGAGGTCGCCCATGATCCCGCGGCTGTGATCCCGGTAGTCGATGAACAGGATCAGATCGCCCAGGCAGATGAAGGCGTCCGCACCCACGGCGGCGCCCGGGATCGCGTCCGACCGCCCGTGGACGTCGCTCACCACATGCACCCGCACCTCAGAGAGCTTAGGTCAGGGACACTTTCCCGCACCAACCGTCAGCCCGTGGCGCGACGTGACGTCGGCGCCCGAACCGGGCCGCTCGGTGCAACCGGGAAATCGCAACCAGGGAATTGAGGCTGCTCGCCGTGGCGCGACTCACAGGCTAACGTCACTTGACCCGCTGTCGTCACAAAGATGACAGCCACCCCTCAACCTCCCCACCAGCGGCCCCGCCCCCGTCACACCTGCCCAGCACACCTGCCCCGGCCCGACCACGGGCTTGACCACCGGCCTCCGACACCCCCACCGGACGGCCCCGTCATCCTGAGGAGCTCCCGTGCGCGAGTACGCCTCCCCCGCCCAGGTCACCGTGGCGGACGACCTGACGCTGAGCGACGCGATCTTCACCAACGCACAGCGCGTCCCGAACAAGGTCATCGTCAGGCACAAGGTCAACGACGCCTACGTCGACATGACCGCGAGCGAGTTCCGCGATCTGGTCGTACGCACCGCCGCCGGGCTCGTCGCCCRCGGCCTGCAGCCCGGCGACCGCTTCGCGATCATGAGCCGCACCCGGTACGAGTGGACGGTCCTCGACTACGCGGTGTGGGCGGCGGGTGGCATCACCGTGCCGATCTACGAGACCTCGAGCGCGGCGCAGATCGAATGGATCATGTCCGACTCGGGGACCGTGCTCGCCGTGGTCGAGTCCGACSAGCACGCGGCACTGGTGGCCGAGGTCCGCGACCGGCTGCCCGCCCTGCGGGAGGTCCTGGTCCTCGACCAGGGCGCGCTCGACACCCTGGGCGAGGCCGGGGCGGGCACCGGGGTCGGCGCCGAGGAGCTCGCGGCGGCGCGCTCCGACATCACGGCGGACAGCATCGCCACGATCATCTACACCTCGGGCACCACCGGCCGGCCCAAGGGCTGCGAGCTGTCGCACCGCGCGCTGCTGTTCAACGCCCTGGCCAGCGCGGAGGCGATGCCGAACCACTTCACCGAGGACGCGTCGACGCTGATGTTCCTGCCGTTGGCGCACGTGCTCGCCCGCACCATGCAGTGCACGATCATCAACAACGCCCGCTGCATCGCCTACACACCGGACACCAACACGCTGCTGGCCGACCTCGCCAAGGTCCAGCCGACCTTCATCCTCGCGGTGCCGAGAGTCTTCGAGAAGGTGTACGCCGGAGCCCGGGCGAAGGCGCACGCCGACGGAAAGGGCCGCATCTTCGACGCGGCCGAGGCCACCGCGGTCGCCTACAGCCGCGCCCTCGACCAGGGCGGCCCGGGCCTGCCGCTGCGGCTGAAGCACGCGGTGTTCAGCCGTCTCGTCTACAGCAAGCTGCGGGCCGCGCTGGGCGGCAACATGACCCACGGGATCAGCGGCGGGGCTCCGCTGAACGTCCACCTGTGCCACTTCTTCCGCGGCATCGGCTTCCTCATCCTGGAGGGCTACGGCCTGACCGAGTCCACCGCCGCGGCCACGGTGAACCGGCCGGAGTCGCTGAAGATCGGCACCGTGGGCCTCCCGCTGCCCGGGGTCACGGTCCGCATCGCCGACGACGGCGAGGTGCTGCTGCGCGGCGACCTGGTGCTCAGCGGCTACCGCAACAACGAGACCGCCGGCAAGGAGGCCCTGGACTCCGACGGCTTCCTGCGCACCGGTGACCTCGGCTCGCTCGACGAGACGGGGCATCTGCGGATCACCGGCCGGAAGAAGGAGATCCTGGTGACCGCCGGCG
This sequence comes from Frankia sp. CcI49, assembly GCF_001983215.1. Taxonomy (NCBI): domain Bacteria; kingdom Bacillati; phylum Actinomycetota; class Actinomycetes; order Frankiales; family Frankiaceae; genus Frankia; species Frankia sp. CcI49. Next base: position 75,040 of record NZ_MOWP01000007.1, on the reverse strand, counting down.
GCAAGAACGTCGCCCCGGCGCCGCTGGAGCAGCGGATCGGCCAGCACCCGCTGGTCGGGCAGGCGGTGCTCGTCGGCGACCAGCGGCCGTTCATCGCCGCCCTCATCACCCTGGACCCCGAGGCGTTCGCCACCTGGCTCAAGGCCAACGGGCGCCCGGCGACCGCCACCCCCAGCGACCTCGCGAACGACCCCACGCTGGTGGCCGAGATCCAGCAGGCCGTGGACGCCGCGAACGCCACGGTCTCCCACGCCGAGGCGATCAAGAAGTTCGTGATCCTCCCGTACGACTTCACCATCGCCAGCGGCGAGCTGACCCCCAGCCTCAAGGTGAAGCGCAACGTGGTGATGGAGCGTTTCGCGGACACGGTGGAAGCCATCTACGCGACCCCCCGCGTCACCACCTGACGCCGCACGACCGACTGCCCGACCGCCCGGGCCGACGGCCAGCCCGACCGGGCGGTGGGCTCGGCCGGGCGGAAACACCTGTTCAGGCGAGCAGCAGCTCACGCAGCTGGCTCGCCAGGACGTCCCATCGCCAGCGCAACTCGACCCACGCGCGCCCCGCCGTGCCCATCGACCGGGCCCGGTCCGGGTCGGCCAGGAGATCACCGACCGCGCGGACCAGCCCGCGCAGGTCCTGGCCGTCGACGACGACTCCGGTGCGCTGGTCGAGGACCGCGTCGGGGGCACCCCCGCTGCGCCCGGCGACGACCGGCAGGCCCGTCGCCGACGCCTCCAGGTAGACGATGCCCAGCCCCTCGACCTCCAGCCCGGCCCGCCGGTTGCGGCACGGCATCGCGAACACGTCGCCGGCCGCGTAGTGGGCCGGCAGCTCCTCCCAGGGCACCGAACCGGTCAGCACCACATGGTCGGCCACGTCGTTCTCACGGATGAGCCGGGCGAGCTCCTGCCGGTACGGCCCGCCACCGACAAGCAGCAGCGCGGTGCCCGGGACCCGCCGACGCAACGCCGGCAGCGCCCTGATCAGCATGTCCTGACCCTTGCGAGGCACCAGCCGGCTCACGCACACGACCACCGGACGACCGTCGAGCTGGTAACGGCGGCGGATCTCGTCCCGGCCCTCACCCGGGCGGAACAGCGCGGGATCAACCCCGCTGGGCAGCCTGGCCAGGTCAGGGCGCGCACCGAGGGCCGGCGCGAGGCGCGCCCGGGTGTAGTCGGTGAGATAGGTGACGACGTCGGTGGTCGACCCGATCCGCCGCAGTAACTGCCGCGGCCCGGGCAACGCCGCCCAGCCCACCTCGTGGCCGTGGGTGCTCGCGACCACCCGCCGGGCGTCGATCTCGCGACGCAGCCGGGAGCCCAGCAGGCCGAGCGGCGCGGCCGCACCGAACCACAGGGTGTCGCACTTCTCGGCCCGGGCGATCTCCCGGGCCCGGCGCAGCACATCCGGTGTGGGCAACATCAGGGACGTCGGATGCCGGATGACGGGGAAGGGCGCCGCCGCGTCGAACTCGGCGGCTCCGCGCCAGGCCGGTGCGTACACGACGACCTCGTCCGATGGAAGGCGCGAGGCGAAGTTGTGCACATACGCCTGGATTCCGCCCGGACGCGGCGGAAAATCGTTGGTCACCGTGAGCACCCGCACGCGGTCATGCTCCCGCATCACCCGTGCCAGGGGCCGCGTGGGACGCGCTAGTTCTCGCCCGGCGTCCGAACTTCACCCAGCCCGACGACACCAGGCATCCATCCGCACACGGATCGCTGCCGTTCGGACTGTTGACCTGCCCGGCACACCGCCGCGGACATCAGCCAGAAACCGGACGACCGCGGGGTGACACGCCCGGAACGGATCAGGCCGCCTCGAAGCCGCGCGGCATGCGAATCAGGCCGCCGGCGGCCAGCACCGCCAGCGCCCGGCGCTCGTCGTCATCCCACTCCGGCGCTCCGCTCGGCGTGGCCAGCAGAAAGGTCATCACACAGCCCTCGCAGGCGGCCTTCTGCGCTGTGCACGTGTCGCAGTCGATCAGCATCGCGCTCACCTCTCGCCCTCACGGCGCCGGCTGCGCACCGGCCAGCCCGCACCGGCCTCGCGGCCACGCCGAAATCGGACACCAGTTCGACAGGTGTCACGCTAGAGCGGGGGTACGACAGTTTTCCGCGACGGTTTCCGGCGACGCTTGTCGGCGGCGCTTGTCGGCGGCGCTTGTCGGCGGTGTCAGCGGTCCAGGCGGGAGAGCAGGGCGTCCGAGGAGACCGTGCGCGCCCCCACGGCCGCGCAGTTGTCCGCTACCTCGCGATCGGACGTCACGACCGCGACCGGGCGGCCCTGCGGCTCAGCCCGCACGAGACGCCGGATCTCGTCGTCGGCGAGCTCGCCGGCCTGGCTGAACACAACCCGCACGCCGCGCGGCATGGCCACGCCGACCGGGCGGGCGAGGACAGCCGTCGCGTCGAAGACGACCGTCACCTCCGTGTCCGGCGACCGGCCCGCGAGCGCCCCGAGACCGGCCAGCAGCCGCGCCCGCTGCGCCTGCAACGTCAGGCTGCCGTAGCCGCGCTTGGTGACGTTGTACCCGTCGATGATCAGATGCAGGCCTGGAATCGCGAGGACGTCGTCGATGATGGTCGGGTCGTCCTCGGTGCGCCCCCGCCCGCCGACGCCGGAGAACGGATCGAAGGCCCGCCCTCCCTCGGAGCGCACGAGCAGGTCGGCCGGCCGCGCGACGGTCGTCGGCAACGACAGCTCCCGCCGGACACCGTTCGCCGCGGCCATCAGTGTGTCGAGCAGCACCCGCAACCGTGCCTCGTCCATGCTGCGCGACTCCCGGTTGTCGCGACGGGTCGCGGAGGCCGCGGCCTCCAGATCAGCGACCTTCGCCCGCAGCCGCCTCGCCTCGGCCTCGGCCTCGCGGGCGGTCTGCAACGCGGCGTCCCGTGCCGCCTCCGCGGCCAGGCTGATCTCCCGCGCCGTCACCTCGGCCCGCCGCACCCGATCGGCGGAGGCCCGCAGCCGGCGACGGCCCTCCTCCACGTCCGCCCGGGCCTGCTCGAGCTGGCCCCGCAGCTGCTCCTGCTCGGCGCGCGCCAGCCGCCGGACGGCCTCGATCTGTTCCTCGAGGCGGCGGATCTCCTGCGCCGCCGCGTCGATCCGCGCCGAGGTGACCTCCTGCGCCGAGGATCGGGCCGCCTCCTCGACGAGCACCGCCCACTCCGCGGTCCGCAGGATGTAGGCGATGGCCGCCACCTGAGCGGGCGGCGCGGCCGGCGGCGGACCGTCCGGGGCGGTCACAGCGGCGACGAGGTCCGGGTTCGTCCGACGCACCCAGTCCGCCACCCGGCCCCGGAAATGGGCGTCGTTCTCCATCGCGGAGGCCAGCGGCACGGCACCGAGACGGGCCCGTCGTGACGGCTTGAAGCGGCGCACGGCGAGCAGGCTGGGCGGGACGACCGACTCCGCGAGGTCGGCCAGCGTGTCGGCGGCGTAGGCGACGACCTGCGCTCGCACATCCGCCGGCAGTGTGTCGTTCATCCGACAGCTCCGGCTCGCCTGGATTGTCCGACCTGTCCAGCCGAAGAAGAAACCAGCACGAATCCCCGCCGGCCCCCCGGCTCAGACACGCCACGGGTCGGGACGCCGACCACCCGCAGCCGGTCTGACGCGCGAGGCGATTCCACGGGCACGGGGACTCCGGAACGAACGACGACAGCGACGGTCCAGAGTATCGGTCGGTGCACCCACGCCTCCCCGACGCCTGAGGTCGCCCGGCCACTGCCGGTATCTCCGCGTTTCCCCGGCCGTGACCTACTCGGGCGCAGCCGGTCCCCCCTCGTTCCCTGCAGGTCCACCCTCGCCCGCCCGCCCACCGCCTGCCCGTCCACCCTGACCTGCCGGCCCTCCCCGACCTCCCCACCCACCCTGACCTGCCTGCCCACCCGGATCGACGTCCACCCGCGCCGCGGGAACACGTACCGAACGACACCCCTCACCGAACGGCGTCCAGGAACAACAGTGCGCGGCGATCAGCAATGAGGCCGGCCGTGAACGCAACGCGCCAGACGCAAACAGCGACGAGTCCGACCAGAAAACGGGCGGCATTGTGCGTCCAGAGTGCGCCGAGCGCGGTCCCTCCGCGTCCCGACCGGAGCAGCAACAGCTTCACCAAGACCGCTAAGGGCGGAAAAGAGGGCCATTGTCCGCGTCGATATACGTCTTATGTAACCTCGCCGTGGTTATTTGTGCTCCGCCTCGTTGGACGCGCGACGGCGGCCGTCGAGAGGACCTGTGTGACCGACCAGAACCCACCCGGCCAGCCTGCTCCCGGCCTGGACAACCAGGAGACCCAGCGGGCTCCCAGCACCTCGTGGCAACAGCCGGCAGGCGCTGGAGGCCCGGCGGCCAACGCCGGTGCGACACCTCCGCCCGCGCCGGTGCCGCAGTGGGGAGGTGGCACCCCGGCTCCCGGTCAGGAGGGCGGCTGGCCGTCGCCGCCGCCCGCCGGCGCCTGGGGGGCGCCGCCGCCCGCCGGTCCGACCCCGGAAAGCTCGTGGCCGGGTGCCGGGCAGTCGCAGCCACAGCAGCAGTGGCCACCGCAGAGCTCTGACACCCCCTGGGGCCAGCAGGCACCGCCCGCCACCGGCTGGCAGCAGCCCGCCGGGCAGGGGCAGCAGGGTGTTCCGGCCGGCGGCTGGCCGCAGCCCGGCGGCTACCCCGGCCAGTACCCACCGGCCGACTACCAGGGTCAGCCCGGCCAGTACCCACCGGCCGGTTTCTCCGGCGCGCCCGACCAGTACGCGCAGGCCAACTACCAGGGCTACCCGCCGCAGGGCCCGCCGTCGGCGCAGCCCGGGCCCGGGCAGTTCCAGGAGCAGCCGGGACAGTGGCCCCAGCCCGCAGGGCCCACGCCGGCTCCGCGGCGGCGCAACCCCGCGGTGATCATCGTTCCGCTGGCGGTTGTCGCCGCGGTCGTTCTGGGCCTGGTCATCGCGTTCGCCGCCAAGGGCGGCGACGATGACTCCGACCAGACCGTCGCGGCGTCCACTCCCGCCACGGTCACGCTACCCAGCCTCGGGGCGAGCGGTGCCGCGGTTCCCGGCGGTGGAGCCGCGCCGGGCACCGCACCGCCCGCGGGCGGTGCCGCCGCCCCGCAGCCGTCGGCGCCCGGAGGCTGCACGCCGCTAACCCCCGCCAACCCGCCTGCGGGCGTGGCCGGGCTGGGTGGCTCGTCGTCGGTCACCGGCAAGGGCACGTCCTCGTACAGCACCTTCGACGCCAAGGCCACGCTGAACTCGGTCTGCACCTCGACGGCGAGGGTTGAGGAGTACGGCGACCCGCCGGTCCAGGGAGCCTTCTACGTCCTGAACGTGACCGTGGAGGTCAGCGCGGGCGACATCTCGGCCGCTCCCGACGACTTCTACATCCAGACCACGGACGGCAGCCGGTACGACGGTGAGTTCAGCTCGCTCGTGCCCAAGCTCTACACCAGCAACGTCAAGGCCGGCCAGAAGGTCACCGGGTTCGTGCTCATCGACGCGCCCCTCGGCCACTTCACGCTCAACTGGGAGCCGCTGTTCGCGGTACAGCCCGCGAAGTTCCAGCTCTGACCCTGACCTGACCGTCGGCGCACCGGCTCCACCGCCGGTGCGCCGGCTCGGCCGCCGAGGCTGGGGCTGCTGCCGAGCCACCCGTTTTTTCATCTCGAGAGGGACGAAACGGGCGAGAGTTCGCCTGGCAACCCGCAAGAAGTGAGGATTTTTGTCGTTGGAACGACCAAAATCCTTCACTCTTGCGACTCGCCAAACCGGGCCACCGGGACTGCCAGCCAGGACGACCGCCTCCCACCCGGACTCCACCGCCGGTTCAGCACGACACACCGAACACCCACGGAGGCTTGGTGGACCGCCCCCGAGCCGCAGTGCTTCCGAACTGGCGGATGATCAGGACTGGCTGTGGCCCTGCGCCACGAGCGCCGCGCGCAGCCGCTCGGCCGCGTCGTCCATCACGGCCGGGTCGGGGTCCCGGTCGGCGAGCGCGAAGCTCAGCTGCGCCTCCGACTCGATCGGGATCAGGTGCACGTGGGTGTGCGGAACCTCCAGGCCCGCKAGGATCGCGGCCACCCGGCGCGGCTTGAAGGCCGCGTCCATCGCCCGCCCGATCGTGGCCGCGGCGGACCACACTGACCGCACCACCTCGTCGGGCAGGTCGATCCAGTGGTCGATCTCCAGCCGGGGCACCACGAGCGTGTGACCGGGGCGGACCGGTGCGATCGAGAGGAAGGCGACCGAGACCTCGTCCGAGTAGACGATGCGACCGGGCAGCTCGCCGTTGATGATCCGGGTGAAGACACTGGCCATAGCGGGACCCTACCGAGATCGCCGCCACCGCACGCTCGTCGCGACACGACAACAGCTATCGAATTGCACTTTTGTAACAAAACGGAGAATGCGCACACTGTACTCACGAGTAGGACACGCCGGATCCCCACCGGTGCACCAACTCGCCCGGCCATGCGGAATGATGCTTCAGGTGGCCAGGTTTGAGACGAACGGCATCAAGGTCGGTCGAATCAGTGTCGACTGTAGCGATGTGGGCACTATGGTCCGTTTCTGGTCCGCGGCCCTGGGCTACGAGGTGTCGGAGCAGGCACGCGACGCCGCCCTGCTGCACCACCCCGCGGGAGCCGGGCCCAAGCTCCTGCTCCGGCAGCGGGCCAGGCAACGGTCCGTGCGCTGGCCGGGGCGCCGCGGTGGCCGGCGCGACGAGCACGGCACAGCGCAGGACGAGGACCCCAACCGCCTGCATCTGGAGCTGTTCGCCGCCGACGCCGAGCGGGTCGTCGGCTGGCTGGCCACGCTGGGGGCCCGCAAGCTGTCCCGATACGAGTCGCACGGCGAGACCGGCTACGTGCTGCGCGATCCGGAGGGCAACGAGTTCCGCGTGATGAACGCCGGGCCCACGGCGTTCGCCCGCCCGTTCTCCTGAGGCCGGGGCCGCCCCCTCCCCCGAGGCCCGACCCGAGGCCCGACCCGATGCCCGGGACGGGCCCTGGCGGGAGCTGTCGTACCCGCCGCCTAGGGTGTGCCCGTGTGCCCTGTTCCCGCCCGTTCCGGTGCAGCTCCGCGCCAGGCGAGTCTCGCTGAGCTCGGCCGCCCGCTGTCCGACCTGACCTTCGTCGTCGTCGACCTGGAGACCACCGGTGGTTCCCCGGCGACATCCGAGATCACCGAGATCGGCGCGGTGAAGGTCCGCGGCGGGCAGGTTCTGGGCGAGATGTCGTCCCTGGTCCGGGCGTCCACGCCGATCCCCGCGGTGGTGTCGGTGCTCACCGGGATCACCGACAGCATGCTGGCCACCGCGCCGACCCTCGACGAGGTCGTGCCGACCTTCCTGGAGTTCTCCCGCGGGGCGGTGCTCGTCGCCCACAACGCCGCCTTCGACCTCGGCTTCCTGCGCGCGGCGGCGCAGGCGTGCGGCTATCCCGTCCCGGCCTGGGAGCACCTCGACACGGTGCTCATCGCCCGCCGGGTGGTGACCCGGGATGAGGCCCCGAACTGCCGGCTGGCATCGCTGGCCACGCTGTTCGGCAGCCCGACCGAGCCGAACCACCGGGCCCTGGCCGACGCCCGGGCCACCGTCGCCGTCCTGCACGGGCTGTTCGAGCGGCTGGGCAATCTCGGCGTCACGACGCTGGAGGACGTGCGGGAGTACAGCGCGCGGGTCTCCCCCGCCCAGCGGCGCAAGCGCCACCTCGCCGACGACCTGACGACCGGCCCCGGCGTCTACGTGTTCCGCGACGGTACCGACCGCCCGCTCTACGTCGGTACGTCCCGGTCGGTGCGCTCCAGGGTGCGGACCTATTTCACCGCCAGTGAGCCGCGCAGCCGGATGGCCCAGATGGTCGCGCTCGCCGAGCGGGTGGACGCGATCGGGTGCGCGCACGCGCTGGAGGCAGAGGTGCGCGAGCTCCGGCTGATCGCCGAGCACAAGCCGCCGTTCAACCGCCGGTCCCGCCATCCGGAGCGGGCGGTCTACCTGCGCCTCACCGAGGAGCCGTTCCCCCGGCTGTCCCGGGTGCGCTCCGTCGGCGACGGTGTGACCTACCTGGGCCCTTTCGGCAGCACCCAGGCCGCCCAGGAGGCCGAGATCGCCCTGCTGGCGGCGGTGCCGCTGCGCCAGTGCTCGACCCGGCTGTCACCGAGCCGGCCGACGGCCGCCTGCGCGCTGGCCGAGCTGGGCCGGTGCGGGGCGCCCTGCGACGGCCGGCAGGGCGTCGCGGAGTACGCCGAGGTGGTGGGCGCCGCCCGGGAGGCGATGAGCGGTGATCCGGGAGCCGTCCAGGAGACGCTGGAGGCGCACATCGCGCGGCTGGCGGCCGAGCAGCGGTATGAGCAGGCCGCCGAGGTCCGCGACCGCCTCGCGGGCTATCTGCGCACCGCCGCGCGCCGGCAGCGCCTCGCCGCGCTCACCGGCATCCCGGAGATGGTCGCCGCGGCGCCGACCGCCGAGGCCGGGTGGGATCTCTCGGTGATCCGCCACGGCAGGCTCGTCTCCGCGGCGACGGTGGCACGTGGTGTGGACCCGAGGCCCTGGGTCGACGCGGTCGTCTCGACCGCGGAGACCGTCCGCCCCGTGCCCGGGCCGACGCCGTGTGCCCTGGTGGAGGAGACCGAGCGGATCGGGCGCTGGCTCGCCGCGCCGGGCGTCCGTCTGGTCCGGCTGGAGGGGGAATGGAGCTGGCCGGCGCAGGGGGCGATCCGCGCCGCGCTGCGGTACGCGACCTGACCAATGACCACGGCGGTGCCCAGGCGGAAGCAGGCCCCCGACATGACGAAGGGCCGCCCCTCGTCAGCGACGTGGGGCGGCCCTTCGCAGGCCTCGGCGGGTCTTCGGCTCCTCCAGGCGCCGGAGCTCCGCGCGCGAACGGTGCGCGGAGCTCCGCGATACGCGGCGGTCAGTGCTTGGTCTGGCCACCGCCCCCGTGGGAACCCGTGCCCGGAGCCGCCGGCTTCTCGGACTCCTCGGTGAAGAAGCCACCGACGGCCGCGCCGGCGCGGCGCACCAGGCCCTTGCCGTGCTCGCCCTCGCCGGCCCCGATCGCCACCGGGATCCGGTCCGTCGGAACCTGCGGGTAGTCCGAGACCGGCGGCGGCTTCGGCCGGTGGTCCTCCACGAACTCGCCGTTGGCGAGCTGGCGGATGATGCCGGTCTCGATGCCGTGGTGGTCGATCTCGTGATCCCGCTCGTTCAGCGAGATGCACAGCTTCTTGGTGACGACATAGGCGATCGGCGGGACCACGATGAGCCCGATCCGGCCCGCCCACGTCATCGTGTTCAGCGAGATGCTGAACGTGTGGGCGATGATGTCGTTACCACCGGAGATCCACAGCACCAGGTAGAAGCTGAGGCTCATCGCACCGATCGCGGTGCGGGTCGGAGCCTCCCGCGGGCGCTGCAGCAGGTTGTGCGACTCCTTGTCCCCGGTGAACTTCGTCTCCAGGAACGGCCAGAGCGCCGCCAGCGTGAACAGGATGCCGGGCAGCACCGCCGTCGGCCACAGGACCGCCGGAATCGTGTGCCCGAGCCCGCGGAACTCCCACGGCGGCATGAGCCGGGTCGATCCGTCCAGGAAGCCGATGTACCAGTCGGGCTGGGACGCCGAGCTGACCTTGGCCGGGTCGTACGGCCCGAACGTCCAGATCGGGTTGATCTGGGCGAGACCRCCGAGCAGCGCGAGCACCGCGAAGGTCAGCATGAAGAAGCCACCGGACTTCACCGCGAAGACCGGGAAGACCCGGTGACCGACCACGTTGTGCTCGGTCTTGCCCGGGCCGGGGAAGTCGGTGTGCTTCTGGTGCCACAGGATGCCCATGTGCGCGCCGATCAGCGCGAGCAGAATGCCGGGCACGAGCAGGATGTGCACCACGTAGAGCCGCGGGATGAAGTTCTCACCCGGGAACTCCCCGTTGAACACCAGGAACGACGCCCAGGTCCCGATGACCGGGATGGACTGGGCGATCGACGCCGCGATCCGCAGACCGGTGCCGGAGAGCAGGTCGTCCGGCAGCGAGTAGCCGGCGAAGCCCTCGACCAGCGCCAGGGCCAGCAGGCCGATGCCGATCAGCCAGTTGACCTCACGCGGCTTGCGGTAGGCGCCGGTGAAGAACACCCGCATCATGTGCGCGATGATCGACGCGACGAAGACCAGCGCCGCCCAGTGGTGGATCTGGCGGAACACCAGCCCGGCGCGGGTGTCGAAGCTGATGTCCAGCGTCGACGCGTACGCCCGGCTCATCTCGACGCCCTTGAGCGGGACGTACGAGCCGTTGTAGATGACCTCGACGTTCGACGGGTCGAAGAAGAGGGTCAGGTAGATACCGGTGAGCAGCAGGACGACGAAGCTGTAGAGCGCGATCTCACCGATCAGGAAGGACCAGTGGTCCGGGAACACCTTGTTGAAGTTCCGGCGGATCGCGCTCTGGGTCCCGAACCGCTCGTCGATGGCCCGGTTGACCGCGCGTGCCGGCGTGGGCCGCTTCTGGAACTTCGGCGTGGGTGCGGATGCGGTGGTCATGAGCGCTCCCAGAACGCGGCGCCGACGGGCTCGGTGTAGTCGCCGTTGCGGGCGATGAAGTAGCCCTCGTCATCCACCGCGATGGCGAGCTGCGGCAGCGAGCGGCTCGCCGGCCCGAAGATCGMCCGGCACCCGTCCGGCACGTTGAACACCGACTGGTGGCAGGGGCACAGCAGGTGGTGGGTCTGCTGCTCGTAGAGGCTGACGGGGCACCCGGCGTGGGTGCAGATCTTCGAGTAGGCGACGTGCCCGTCCACGGCCCAGTCCTCGCGGCCCGGGCGCGGCTTGTTCACGCCGGGCTCGAGGCGGATGAGGATCGTGGTGCTGTCCGCCTTGGTGTGGACGTCCAGCTTGGGCTCGTAGGAGATGCTGCCGTCGGCCTCCTTCACCGGGATGGCCGGGAGCACCGTCTCGATACCGCCGATCGCGATGTCACCGATCTTGACGTAGCGACCCTGCAGGTTGACCAGACGGGCGCCCTTGACCCAGTGGGTGTGGTCGAGCTTCTTGCCGGGCTTGCTGTTGGTCAGGTTCAGCAGCGGCACGACGACCAGACCACCGAGGATCGTCCCGGCCGCCAGCAGGCTGCGCCGCAGCAGCGGGTACTTGGCGAGGCCGGAGTCGGCGAAGCCGAGGGCGACCTCCTCCTCGGTGAGGGCGATCTCCTCCTGCGAGGAGGTGAACTCGTGCCGCTCCTGGACCGCGTGCTCGTGCGGCATGAGGCGCTTGGCCCACAGGATCATGCCGACCCCGAGGCCGCCGATCGCGAGCCCGAGCGCGGTGCCCATGGCGGGCGTGTAGTACTGCTCGTGCTTGTCACCGACGAAGTTGGTGACGATGAAACCGACGGTGCCGACGATCGAGATGGTGAACCAGAAGGCGATGAGCCGCTCGGCGCGCCGCGAGGCACGCCGGTCGTACTCCGCGGAGTGCGGCGCGCGGGGAGTGATACCCCCGCCGCCGCCACCGCCCTCGCCCTGCACCGTCGCGGTGGCGGTACCGCCGGATCGCACGACCGACGTCTCCGGGGCACTGGAGGAGTCGGTCGGGTGCGGGGGTGTGCCGAGCACCTCGGGGCCGTCATGTCCCCCGGAGGGGACGTCCGGGCCACCGGCTCGGGGGTCGGCGGGGTCCTTGGGACGCCCGGACGTGTCGACCGGGTGCTTCGTCCGCTTGAAAACGCTGCTCATCGAGTCCTGGTCTGATTTGTCGGCCGACTCTCCCTGATAGCCGGCGTAGTGCATACGACGCTGCGGCGAGTCTGGTGGCAGCTCGCCGCCGGCATCGGCACCGGACTCCGGCCCGGTCGGACCCTGGTTCGCGCTCACAGCTTCTGCCTCGCGCCGATCCAGAGGCAGACGCCGAGCAGCGCGCCCAGACCGATCACGATCGCGACCAGGCCCTCGGGGACGGGGCCGTACTTGCCGAGCGACGAACCGCCGGGAGCCGGCGAGTCCTGGAGGTGGCGGACGTACGCGGCGACCGCGACGGCCTCCTCATCGGTGATCTGACCGGACCCGAACACCGGCATGGACTCCGGGCCGGTCCGCATCGCCTCGACGACCTGGTCGGGGGTGGCCTGGCTGAGCGACGGCGCGAACTTGCCGTAGGTCAGCGGCGCACCGGCGCCGGCGGCCTGGTGGCACTGCGCGCAGTTCGTCAGGAACAGCTCACCGCCCTCGGCGAGATCGGCGTCGTTGAGGTCCTCATCCGTCAGGTTGGGCTTCTCAGGGCCACCGCCGAGCGACTGGATGTAGGCCGCAAGCTGGTCGATCTGCGTCTGCGAGTAGAGCGGGTCCTTGCGGTCGGCCTGCGCGGCGGGCGCGGCGAGCGGCATGCGCCCGGTCGACACCTGGAAGTCCACCGCGGCCGCGCCCACGCCGATCAGGCTCGGGCCCTCGGTGGAACCCTGGGCGTTCAGGCCGTGGCAGGTCGCGCAGCCCTGCGAGTAGAGGAGCTTGCCCTGGCGCACGGCCTCGTTCGCGCTCGCAGTGTCCGCCGCGTTGCCACCGGGAGCGAGCACCGTCCACAGCACCCCCGTGGCCAGCAGGCCGAAGAGCAGGACGATGGACGACGACCGCCGACGGCGGCGCGCGGAGGCGGACCGGGAGCGTCGACCGAACCTGGCCGAGACGAGCCGGGGTCTGCCGGTCGCGCCCGCGGACGACGACGCCGCGGATTCGGATGCCTTGGATGTGGTCATGTCGCTCACTGGAGGAGGTAGATGGTGGCGAACAGGGCGATCCAGACGACGTCGACGAAGTGCCAGTAGTACGACACGACGATGGCTGACGTCGCCTTCTCAGGCGTGAAACGCCCGTAGGTCGACCTGGCCAGCACCAGAACGAAGGCGACCAGCCCACCGATCACGTGCAGCCCGTGGAACCCGGTGGTCAGGTAGTACACCGACCCGTAGCCGTGCGACGCCAGGGTGAACTCGTTCTCCTTGAAGTACTCCCAGGCCTGCCCGCCGACGAAGACGATTCCCATCAGCAGGGAGATGAGGTACCAGCGGCGCAGCCCGAAGACGTCGCCGCGCTCGGCGGCGAAGACTCCCAGCTGGCAGGTGACGCTGGACAGGACCAGGATCACCGTGAAGAAGAGTGCATACGGGACGTGCAGGTGCACAGGGCCGATCTCGGACCCGGCCGGGTCGCCGGTGACCGGCGGCCAGTTGCCGCTGTTGACCGAGCGGATCGTGTAGTACATCGCGAACAGCGCCGCGAAGAACATCAGCTCCGACGACAGCCACACCACTGTGCCGACCGAGACCATCGAGGGACGGTTGGCCGCCGGGTGCGCTGGAGGAGCCTTCTCGAGGACAGGGGCTGAGGCCACGACGGTCATTCTGGCATGTGACGCCGCACGCGCCACCGTAGGTTCGACAATCGGTAGGACTACAGGGCGTCGATGACGCGCCGAAGCCGCCCGTCGAAGATCGAAAACTGCGCGCAGCACGCTCGAAAGGCCTGCTAATACGCAGGTTCTGGCACGTGATGAGGTGTCGCGCACACCTTGCGCCCGGTTTGGGACCCGCCAGTTGTTGTGTCCCTCACCCGTGGCGGCCCGGCGCGCCGACGGTGGCCCGGACGGCTCAGTCCGCGAGTGCGACGAGCGCCCGGATGCCCTCCGCGGGGAACGTGATCCCCTCGTCCGCACCCGGGTCGACGGCGAGCATGAGGTCTTCGGAGGGCCACATCCGCAGCAGGGCCGCAAGCGGCACCCGCCGGTACCGGCCGACCCCGGGCAGGGCGTCGGTGAGCCGCTGCTCCGAGGTGAACGTCGGCACGAACTGGCTGCCGTCCGGCTGCTCGGCGACCGGGAGCTTCACCACCCGGGCGTCGCCGTTGTCCCGGCCGGGGTCGCTGAGGTCCGGCACGAGGACGTCTGAGGTGGCGAGGGCGCCCAGCGCGGCGGAGTCGTCCTCATCGCGGGCCAGCCGGTGCAGCGCCTCACCGGCCCGCGTCGTCACGCCGTGGCCGGGCGTGCCGGGCTGGCTGAGGTACTGGTTGAAGCGCTGGCTGAAGTCATCGTCGCGGCGGGCGTGGTCATCGGTCACGAAGCCGCTCCCCTCGGGCCGGGAACGAGTCTGTCCTGACTCGCATACCCGGCCCGGGCCAGGATGAACGGGCGACCGGGCCGGCGCCGCCACGAAGGTCTGGCCGGCCGCGAAGCGGTCAGCGGACCGGTCAGCGGCTCGGCAGCGCCAGCTCAGCTGCTCGGCAGCGCGAGGTCCGCGATCAGGCTGCGGCGGGTGGCGCCGGTGATCGGTGTCGAGTCGTTGTAGGCCGGGTGGTCGACCACGAGCTCGGCGGGGACCTCGGGATCACGGAAGGCGTCCCTGGTCTCGTCCGTGAGCGGGAACCGGAACATGTGCACCGAGACCGTCTCGCTCGGGGAGTTCGGGTCCTCGTCGATGCCCGGGATCTCGACCGCGGGCACGGTGACGCCGCCGATCTCCAGCGAGATCCGGCGCTGGACACCGTCCAGGCGGCGCAGCTCGTCACGCACGGCGTCGAGCTGGTTGAGCTCGATGAACATCGTGGCGGTGAGGACATGGCTGGAGGGCAGCAGCCGCGAGTAGACGTCGATCTCGTGGGCGACCTCGCCCGGCGCGCTGAGCCGCTCGGTGTAGACCATCTCCTGCACCTGGTACTGCAGGGTCTGGGCGTTCTCGAACTCGAACAGCAGGATGTCGCCGACGCGGACCCGCCGTTCGCTGCGGATCGGGATCATCCGGGCCCGGGCCTCGTTGCGTGACGCCGCATAGGACCGATGGTCCGTCGTGATGTCGGCGGTGGTGAACGCCATCGTGCTACCTCCTGCCCCGTCGGGTGGGCGTGTGCGGGTGGGCATGTGGCCCTGGGCGGTGTGACTCCGGACAGGGAACCACCGTGCGGACCGGATCACCGCCGGCCGGGGGCGGACACGGACGTCCGACGCCYGCCCCCTTCCGTGCGACGAGCGGATGCGCCAGCAGGCGCGGGCGCCGATCAGGCGTCCGCGGTCTCCTCGGCGTTCACCGCGTCGAGGGCCTTCTTGAAGCGGCCGGCGTGGGTCTTCTCGGCGCGCGCGAGAGTGGCGAACCAGTCGGCGATCTCCTCGAAGCCCTCCTCGCGGGCGGTCTTCGCGAAGCCCGGGTACATCGCGGTGAACTCGTAGGTCTCTCCGGCGACGGCGCTCGCCAGGTTCTTCGCGGTGGTGCCGACCGGCTCACCCGTGGCCGGGTCGCCGACCTCGGCGAGGAAGTCCATGTGCCCGAACGCGTGGCCGGTCTCGCCCTCGGCGGTGTCACGGAAGAGAGCGGAGGCGTCGGTCAGGCCCTCGATGTCGGCCCGGCGCGCGAAGTACAGGTAACGACGGTTGGCCTGGCTCTCGCCGGCGAAGGCCTCCTTGAGGTTCTCGTGGGTCTTGGTGCCTTCAAGCTTCGGCATGCGAAACTCCTCCAGTTACAGGATTCGGGTGTTCTGTTACGCCCACCGGCCCGGGTCCTGGCCCGCATCGGTGGTCTGACAATCCGGGCACAGCCCTCGGAACTGCAGGTCGTACCCGGTGATCGTGAAGCCGGACCGGCGCGCGATCTCGGCCACCATCCCGTCCGGGACGGGATGGTCGATATCCGCGGCCCGACCGCACCGCTCGCACACGGCATGGTCGTGCCGGCTGGTGTTGGCGTCGTACCTGGCGGCCGTGCCGTCCCCGAGGCTCAGTTCAAGGGCGTGCCCGGTCGCCACCAGCAGCGCGAGCGCGCGGTACACCGTGGCGCTGCCGATCCCAGGGGCAGCGACCCGCACGCGCTCGTAGACCTCGGCCGCCGTGGGATGGTCGTCGGCGGCCTTCAGCACCTCCAGCACGGCACCGCGCTGGGGGGTGAGGCGTAGTTCGGTTCGCTCCGGCATGGATCACGCCCGTCATCGGTTGGCGCCCGCCCGCGCACAGCCCCGGAGGAGAGGACCGCCCGGGCAGGCGCTGGGACAAACTGTCGACCCTTTTCCCTCTCTCGGGGTGCACGGTCACGGGTGCCGCGAGTCCGAGTCCGCGAGAGAAAAGGGTCGTTGAGAACGAGTCTCAGTATCACTCTTCGGGCGGCCTGCTGGCAAACCTCACCGGAGGTGAATCGCCCGGCCACTCCAGGCCATCCGCCCCCGCCGCCGAGTACGTCCGCCGGACGGCCAAGACCGTACCGTTCGGCCCCCCGGGCCCCGGTGCCGGATGGGGTGCGCGACCGCGGGCCCACGAACAGATAGCCTTCGGGACGGATACCGGGATGGTGAGACCCGTGACACCACGGCCGGGGCCTCTCGGCGTGATGTCCGAGGTCCGACGCCGGCAACCGGTGCCCACGCAGTGCCGGTACCGGCAGTCGCCTCCCGATCGCCGCCACAGCGGTCGCCCGCCAGAAAGGCCCGTGGACGCCATGAGCACCGTCCTCGTCTACGCGAGCAAGCCGGACGTCCGAGAGCGCGTCCTGGCCGCGGTCGGGCGTCGCCCCGCAGCCGACCTCGACGAGATCGAGTTCGTCGAGGTGGCGGACGCCGAGACGCTCATCGACGCCGTCGACCACGGCGAGGCCGACCTCTGCATCCTCGACGCCGAGGCGACCCCGTCCGGCGGCATGGGGCTGTCCCGGCAGCTCAAGAACGAGGTCGCCGACTGCCCGCCCACCTTGCTGCTCGTCGCCCGGCGCGACGACCGCTGGCTCGCGACCTGGTCGCAGGCGGACGGGGTCGTGGGCCACCCCGTCGACCCCGGCACGCTCACCGACGAGGTCGTCCGGCTGCTGCGGGCCCGGGCCGCCGGCACGGTCTCGCGTCGGCCGGTGGTCAACACCCGGGCGCACTAGCCCCAGCACGCATCGTGACCGAGCCATTTCCATCGTCGGCTCGAACCTGCGGTATCCCCAACCATGCCTCGTGAGATGGAAATGGCTCACCCACAGACGGAAGTCGTCATGACGAGCACCTCGGCCAGCGAGAACTGGCCGGACCTGATCAGCATGCTGCTCGCCGGCCAGCCGCTCACCACCGACCAGACCGGGTGGGCGATGGAGCAGATCATGGCCGGGCTGGCCACCCCGGCCCAGGTCGCGGGCTTCATCATCGCGCTGCGGGCCAAGGGTGAGACCGCCCAGGAGATCGGCGGGCTGGTCCGCACGATGCTGAGCATCGCCGAGCCGCTCCCCCTCGCCGAGGAGCTGCGGGCAGCGGCCGTCGACACCTGCGGCACCGGCGGGGACCGCTCCAACACGGTGAACCTGTCGACCATGGCCGCGATCGTCACCGCCGGCGCCGGGGTCACCGTCGTCAAGCACGGCAACCGGGCCGCGTCCTCGGCCAGCGGCTCGGCGGACGTCCTCGCCGAGCTCGGTGTGGTGATCGACCTGCCGCCGGCCGGCGTCGAGGCCTGCCTGGCCGCGGCGGGCATCGCGTTCTGCTTCGCCCCGGTCTTCCACCCGGCGATGCGGCACGTGGGGAGCATCCGCAAGGAGCTGGGGGTGCAGACGGCGTTCAACATCCTCGGGCCGCTGGCGAACCCGGGCCGGCCCGGCGCGCAGACGATCGGCGTCGCCGACGCGCGCCTCGCCCCGATCGTCGCGGACGTCCTGGCCGACCGGGGCACCCGGGGCCTCGTCTTCCGCGGCGACGACGGACTGGACGAGCTGACCACCGCCACCGCGTCCACCGTCTGGGTCGTAAACGCGCCCACGCCGGCCGCAGCCGGCACGGGCGGCTCCGGCCGGCCCGGGGAGCCCGGCGGACCCACCGGAGCCGGTGGCGCCGAGATCGGGGCCGAGATCGGGGCCGGGGCCGGGGTCCGGTCGCAGGTACGCCGCGACCGTTTCGACCCGCGCGACCTCGGCATCACTCCCCCGGACGCGACCGCCCTGCGCGGCGCCGACGCGACGTACAACGCGGCGGTGGTACACACCGTCCTCGGCGGGGAGACCGGGCCGGTGCGCGACGCCGTCCTGCTCGCCGCGGCGGCGGCGCTGGTCTCGGCGGCCGGCCCGACCGACGCGCCCATCACCGAGCAGATCGCCGCCCAGCTCGGCCGCGCCGCCGAGTCCATCGACTCGGGTGCCGCCGCCGAGACCCTGCGCCGCTGGGCCGAGGCGAGCCAGCAGGCGGCCAGGGCCCGGGGCTGACCGGGCCGCCCGGCAACGGGGCGTAGGGGCACTTGACGGTCCGCAGCGCTTGACGGTCGTCCGCAACGCCTGGCGGTCCGCAGCGCCTGGCGGTCCGCAGGAAGGGAGGATTTCGGTTGCTGCAGCAGCCAGAATCCTCCCTTCTTGCTCCGTGACAGCGGGGGCAGCGGCAGGGGAAGCCCGAAGCTCGGGATTTCTGCGGCGGGCTCCAGAACAACCAAGATCCTCCGCTCCTGCACGGAGTGGACGCGGTTTCGCATCTTCCGCGGTAAACGACAGGGGCCGCGGTCCCGGGATGGTCACCCCGGGACCGCGGCCCCTGCGCGGTCGACGATGGAGAAGGATCAGTCCTCAGGCAGCGGCGGGCGCCAGAAGTTCTCCATGACCAGGCAGACGGCGCTGACGAAGGTCATCACCGCGCCCAGGATGGTCATCCAGATGCCGAACGCCAAGCCCATTGCGGCCACGGACGCGCTCGCGGCGAGGAAGAACGGGTAGTAGCTGCCCGGGGTGAAGTGCCCGAGCTCGCCCGCCCCGTCAACGATCTCCGCATCGGGCAGGTCCTGCGGGCGCATGCCGATCCGGCGGCCGGTGAAGACCAGGTAGCCGCCGATCAGCAGGCCCATACCCGCGCACAGGGTGAGTGCGGCGGTCCCGGTCGGGTCCTTCGCCCAGAACCAGTAGACCAGCGCGGCCGCCCCGGCGAAGATGCCGAAGAAGTTGAAGATGAAGCCTTCTACCTTCATCGCGCGGCTCCCTGCCCGAGTTCCGGTGTGGCGTGCCCGACGACACCTGGGTGGTGCGCGTCGAAGGCCGGGCGCTCGGAGCGGATACGCGGCAGCGACCGGAAGTTGTGCCGAGGCGGCGGGCACGAGGTGGCCCACTCCAGCGAGTTCGCGTGCCCCCACGGGTCGTCAGCCGCGGCGATCGGACCCTTGCGGTAGGAGTACCACAGGTTGTAAAGCAGCGGCAACGTGGAGAGGCCCATCAGGAACGAGCCGGCCGTCGCGACGGTGTTCAGCGTGGTGAAGCCGTCATTCGGGCTGTAGTCGGCGAACCGCCGCGGCATGCCCTCGGTGCCCAGCCAGTGGAACACCAGGAAGGTCGCGTTGAAGCCCAGGAACAGCGACCAGAAGTGCAGCTTCGCCAGCTTCTCGTTCATCATCCGGCCGGTGACCTTCGGGAACCAGAAGTAGACGCCGGCGAAGGCGGCGAACATGAGGCCGGCCACGACATAGTGGAAGTGCCCGACCACGAAGTAGCTGTCGCTCACGTGGAAGTCGATCGGCGGGCTGGCCAGCAGCACACCGGTGAGACCACCGAACAGGAACGTCACGAGGAAGCCGACCGCGAAGAGCATCGGAGCCTCGAAGCTGAGCTGCCCACGCCACATCGTGCCGATCCAGTTGAAGAACTTGATGCCGGTCGGCACCGCGATCAGGAACGACAGGAAGGCGAAGAAGGGCAGCAGCACGGCGCCGGTGACGAACATGTGGTGCGCCCAGACCGCGACGGACAGGGCACCGATGCCGATGGTGGCGAACACCAGGCCCTTGTAGCC
Source organism: Frankia sp. CcI49 (assembly GCF_001983215.1). Classification (NCBI taxonomy): domain Bacteria; kingdom Bacillati; phylum Actinomycetota; class Actinomycetes; order Frankiales; family Frankiaceae; genus Frankia; species Frankia sp. CcI49. The sequence continues at coordinate 55,300 of NZ_MOWP01000007.1, read as the reverse complement.
GAACAGCGGCTTGCGGGAGAACACCGGGATGATCTCACTGATAATCCCGAAGAACGGCAGCGCGATGATGTAGACCTCGGGATGCCCGAAGAACCAGAACAGGTGCTGCCACAGCATCGCGCCGCCGTTCTCGGCGTCGAAGATGTGGGCCCCGAACCTTCGATCCGCGGCCAGTGCCAGCAGCGCGGCCGCCAGCACCGGGAACGCCACCAGCACCAGGATCGAGGTGACCAGCAGGTTCCAGCAGAAGATCGGCATCCGGAACATCGTCATGCCCGGGGCGCGCAGGCACAGGATGGTGGTGATGAAGTTGACGGCACCGAGGATGGTGCCGAGACCCTGCACCGTCAGGCCGAGGACCCACAGGTCGGAGCCGACGCCGGGCGAGTACTGCGCGTTGCTCAGCGGCGCGTACGCGAACCAGCCGAACGACGCCGCGCCCCCGGGGGTCGCGAACCCGGCGAAGACGGTGAGGCTGCCGAACAGGAACAGCCAGTACGACAGCGCGTTCAGCCGCGGGAACGCGACGTCCGGCGAGCCGATCTGCAGCGGCACCAGGTAGTTGGCGAACGCGAACGCCAGCGGCGTCGCGAACATCAGCAGCATGAGCGTGCCGTGCATGGTGAAGTACTGGTTGTACTGCTCGTTCGAGAAGTACTGCAGGCCCGGGCGGGCAAGCTCCGCCCGGATGAAGATCGCGAGAATGCCGGCGATGACGAAGAACGCGAACGACGTCAGGAAGTACATGATCGCGATGTCTTTGTGGGACGTCGTCCGCAGGTAGCCGAGCAGGTTCGAGATCGGCGGCTTGTAGTTCGGGTCCGCCGAGTCGTGAGCGTGCCCGGCCGGCCCGGCGGGCGACTCGTGCAGAAGGGTCACTGGACACTCCCGGTGGTGGCGCCGGAGGACGGTGCCGCGCTGATCGCGGCGGTCTCCCGTTCCTCGATGAAGCGGTCGTACTCGGCACCGGGCACGACCTTGACGTAGAACGTCATCCGGTCATGGTCGGTACCGCACAGCTCGGCGCATCGACCGACAAAGGTTCCGGTCTTCGTCGCGGTGAGCTCGAACTGGTTGACGCGCCCGGGGACGACGTCCCGCTTGAACAGGAACTCGGGCACCCAGAACGAGTGGATCACGTCCGGCGACGTGAGCACGAACCGGACGGACCGGCCCTCGGGCAGCACCAGCACCGGGGCCTCACCGGGCCGGCCGGTGACCTCGACCTGGTTCGTGCCCGGCGTCTTGCCGGTGTCGAGGTACTGGAACTGCCAGTTCCACCGGAAACCGATCACGTTCACCGTGACGTCGGGGTCGTCCGAGAGCTTGGTGATCTCGGTCTCGTCACGGGCGGTGTAGTAGAAGAGGCCCGCCACGATCACAACTGGCACGACGGTGTACAGGATCTCGACGGGCAGGTTGTACCGGACCTGGCGCGGCAGGACATCACTGCGCTTCCGGAACACGATGACCGCGTAGAAGATCAGAGCCCATACGAACACACCGACGGCCAGGGCTGCGATCACCGAGCCCTGCCACATGTTCAGGATCCGCGGGGTGTGGTTGGTCACACCATCTGGGAATCCAAAGTTGGGAACGTCGCAGGCGGTCGCCAGCAGGCCTACGGCCGCCAGCGTGGCGCCCATGCGCGCTCCCGCGCGACGCCGGGCCGGCCGTCGGTGTCCAACCCGACGGCTCGCCGGCTCGTCCGCGTCAGCGGTGTCAGCCGGGGCCATCGGCGTGTCCTCGACATCCGCGAGCGACGGCCGGGTCCGACCGAAGGATCTCCTCACCAGGTCCTGCCTCCCACGACTAGCGGCCGCGTCGGCGATGGACGGATCGCAAGCTCCGCCATCGCCTCGCGACCGCATAGAAACGCTTCGCGGGCCGGCCGGTCCAACCGGCCTCGCTGCTTCGTCTTCCGACTGTCTTCGACACGCTGTAGATGGTGCGGCAGCAGCGTATCCCAGCAGCGGTCGAGCTTCTCGCCGCAGGCCCCGTCCGGAGCTGTGAGACGCGACCCGCGGGGCAACGTGGACAGGCCGGAGTGCCCTTGATCCGGACCGCCGGCGGGGCCCGACCGGACCCCCGGCGGTGCTTTCCGCCATCTGCTTTCTTCACGACACCCCGCAAAGCCTTTCCCGTTCCCTGCACGAATGCGGCGACACCGCTGTGCTGGGGGCACCCGGATGCCCCGCAACGGGCGTAGCGTCACTCTCGTGCCGGCATACCTCGACCACGCGTCGACCACGCCGCTGCATCCGGTCGCCCGGGAAGCGCTGCTCGCCGCGATGGACGACGGCTGGGCCGACCCGGCCCGGCTCCACCGCGAGGGGCGTCGCGCGCGGATGTTGCTCGATGCCGCCCGCGAGACCGTGGCCGGCGTGCTGGGTGCCCGCGCCCCCGAAATCAGCTTCACGGCCAGTGGCACCGCCGCGGCCCACCTGGCACTTCTCGGTACCGCGGCGGCTCGCCGCCGGGCCGGCGGGGTGGTCGTGGTCAGTGCCGTGGAACACTCCAGCGTCCTGCACGCCGCCCAGCGCCACGAAGGTGCCGGCGGCGAGGTCGTGACGATCGGGGTGGACCGGCTCGGCCGCGTCGATCCGGCCGCCTTCACCGCCGCGCTCGACGCCCGCCCGGACACGGCGGTGGCGGCACTGCAGCACGCCAACCACGAGGTCGGCACGGTCCAGCCGGTCGCCGAGGTGGCGCAGGCGCTACGGGCGCGGGGCGTGCCGCTGCTCACCGACGCCGCGATGACGCTGGGGCGGGTCCGGGTCGATCTGCCCGAGCTGGGTGCGGACCTGCTGACCGCGAGCGCGCACAAGTTCGGCGGGCCGCCCGGGGTGGGCCTCCTCGTGGTCCGCACGGGAACCAGGTGGGCCGCGCCGGGGCCGGCCGACGAGCGCGAGTACGGGCGGGTCCCCGGTTTCCCCAACGTTCCCGCCGTGGTGGCGACGGCGGCCGCGCTGGCCGTGCGCGCCACGGAGATCGACGCCGAGGCACCACGGCTGGCGTCCTACGCGAACCGGCTGCGCGAGCGCCTGCCGGAGCTGGTTGAGGACGTCGAGCTGCTCGGGCCGGGCGGCACCGATCCCACGGTCGCCCTGCCGAATGTGGTGGCCTTCTCGTGTCTGTACGTCGCGGGCGAGGCGCTGCTCGCCGAGCTCGACCAGGCCGGCATCGCGGTCAGCTCCGGATCGAGCTGCACCGCCGACACCCTGACGCCCAGCCACGTGCTGGTCGCGATGGGCGCGCTGACCCACGGCAACCTGCGGGTCTCCTTCGGCCGGGAGTCCACCGAGGCGGACGTCGACGCGCTGTTGGCCGCGCTGCCGGCCGCGGTGCGGGCCGTGCGTGAGCGCGCTGGCGCGGCGGGACTCTGATGAACGCCGAACCCGAGCCACCCGAGCCGCCCGCGCCCGAGCCGCCCGCGGTCGTCGTCGACGCCCTGGGGCGGCGGTGCCCGCTGCCGATCATCGAGCTGGCCCGGCGCATCCGCGACGTCGAGGTGGGCCAGCTCGTCGAGCTGCGGGCCGACGACCCGGCGGCCGCGGCGGACGTCGCCGCCTGGTGCCGGATGCGCGGCCACAAGCTGGTCGCCGCCCCCACCGCGGCCGTCTTCCTCATCCGCAGGCAGAGCTGAGCGCACCTGGTACCTGCCGGCAGGCACCGCAGGCACCAGGACGGCAGGCACCTCCGCCGGCAGGCACTCGCCCGCCGGCGGAGCCGAGCGCGGCTGTGCTCAGAGCGCGGGCAGGTGCCCGGCGATCTCGTCGGCGGCCGCTGCCCCGTACGCCTCGGTGAGCCGGTTCACGAACGTCTCGCGCTCCACCGTGTACTCCTGGGTGCCGACGGTCTCCAGCACCAGTGTCGCGAGCATGCACCCGGTCTGAGCGGCCCGCTCCAGCGACAGGCCCCAGGAGACACCGGAAAGGAAACCGGCCCGGAACGCGTCACCCACCCCGGTCGGATCGGCGGTGCTGAGCGCCGGAACAACCGAAACCTTGATCGCTTCTGCGCCGGCGGACTCGATGACGACACCGTCCTTGCCCAGTGTCGTCACCCGCACCTGGACGCGGCCGAGGATTTCCTCATCGGTCAGGCCGGTCTTGGAGGCCAGCAGCGCCTTCTCGTACTCGTTGCAGAACAGGTAGGCGGCACCGTCGATGAGCGAACGGATGCTCTCGCCGTCCATTGTCGCCAGCTGCTGGGACGGGTCCGCCGCGAAGGCGTAGCCACGCTCCCGGCACTCCTCGGTGTGGCGAATCATCGCCTGCGGGTCGTTGGGGCTGATCACCACGAGGTCGAGCCCACCGAAGCGCTCGGCGACGGGACGCAGCTCGATGCTCGACGCCTCGCTCATCGCGCCGGGGTAGAACGACGCGATCTGGCAGAGGTCGTTGTCCGTGGTGCACACGAACCGGGCGGTGTGCGCGATCTCGCTCACCCAGACCGAGGCGGTGTCGACGCCGTGCCGGTCGAGCCAGGAGCGGTAGTCGGCGAAGTCCTCACCGACCGCGCCGACCAGGATCGGATGAAGCCCCAGACGCCCCAGGCCGAAGCCGATGTTCGCCGCGACCCCACCGCGGCGGATCACCAGCTCGTCCACGAGGAAGGACAGCGAGACCCGCTCGAGCTGGTCCGCGAGCAGCTGCTCGGCGAACCGCCCCGGGAAACGCATGAGGTGGTCAGTGGCGATGGACCCAGTCACGGCGATACGCACGAGGACGCAGCCTACCGCCAGCGCTCACCCGGCCAGCAGGGACATCACCGCACCGTTCGGACGTGTGCCGAACATGCCCGCTTTCGTGCGTGTGTACCCGGAGAAATGACGGAACCCGGCGTGACAGACGGCGTCACGCCGGGTTCCGTTTCTGGCTGTGCTGAGCTACTGACTCCGACCGGAGCCGGCACGGTGCGGGGACCGCCGGGACGCCCCGACCACTCCGGTGCCGATCAGCCGATCATCGGCCGATCAGTGGAAGGAGTCTCCACACGCGCAGGAGCCCTGCGCGTTCGGGTTGTCGATCGTGAAGCCCTGCTTCTCGATGGTGTCGACGAAGTCGATCGTCGCGCCACCGAGGTACGGGAAGCTCATCCGGTCCACCGCGACCTTGACTCCGGAGAAGTCGAGGACGGTGTCACCGTCGAGCTGGCGCTCGTCGAAGAAGAGCTGGTACCGCATGCCCGAGCAGCCGCCTGGCTGCACGGCGATCCGGAGCTGGAGGTCGTCCCTCCCCTCCTGCTCGAGCAGGGTCCTCACCTTGCCGGCGGCCGTGTCGGTGAGAACGACGCTGCTCGGCCTGGTCTCGGTCTCGGTTGTGTCCTGCACGGTCATAGGGGCTGCTCCCTGCCCTTGTGGACGTGCCTGGTTCACCAGGCTTCCTGGTACCCAAGGCGGCCGTACGCGGGAAGTGGCGCCGGGCGACGCCTCCCCACGGGCGACACACCTGCCGTGCCGCCGTTCTTGCTCAACACCGCGAGCAAGGATCCGCTTCCCATCGTAGCCAGCGACCTGGACGTCGGCCACGACGCGCAAGTGACATGCGTCCTTGATCTCGGGGCCGACCGCCCCAAGTTCGCGCAGACCAGGCGATCCGGAGTTAGAGTCTGAACGACCATTAGCACCCGGAGCTGTTCGGCACACTGTTGTGACCGGCACGTTTTCGGCGTCCGGCACGTTTTCCGTGACCAGCCCGGCCCCTGTGGCTGGCCCGGTTCCCGGGCCGGCGTGGTTCCCGGGCCGGTCTCGCGGTCGGCACGGGTTTCGCGGCCCGCGAACAGCCGAGCGGCACGGTCCGGCGATGGCCCGCCAGGCCGGACCCGCCCCCGACCCGACCGACTCGACCGATCCGACCGACCGACCCAACCCGATCGACCCCCGCCACCGACCCACCACGACGAACCGGCCACCACGACGAACCGGCCACGACGAAGAACCGGCCACGACGAACCAGCCACGAGCAGCGAGCGGCGGCGGCCCACCGGGCCAGCCCGAAGGAGCGGACATGACTGTCAACCCAGCCCTGGAACGCCTGGGCGTCACCGCCTCACCGCTCGCGCTGCTGCTGCTCGGGCGGGACTCCGACCCCGGCAGCGAGCGGGGTGTGGAGTGCCCCGGCGATCTCCCGCCGGCGGCCGACCCCGKACTGGCCGAGCGGGCCCGGGAGGCCAAGGCGGCCCTCGGCGACGACGTGTTCGTCCTGGGGCACCACTACCAGCGCGACGACGTCATCGCGTTCGCCGACGTCACCGGGGACTCGTTCAAGCTCGCCCAGCAGGCGGCGGCGCGGCCGGCGGCCAGCTCGATCGTGTTCTGCGGCGTGCACTTCATGGCGGAGAGCGCGGACATCCTGACCGCGGACCACCAGCGGGTGATCCTTCCCGACCTCGCCGCCGGCTGCTCGATGGCCGACATGGCCACCGCCGAGCAGGTCGCGCAGGCCTGGGACGACCTGCTCGACGCGGGCGTCGCCGCGGACACCGTTCCGGTCAGCTACATGAACTCCTCCGCCGCGATCAAGGCCTTCACCGGGCGCCACGACGGGACGATCTGCACCTCGTCCAACGCCGAGCGGGCGCTGGGCTGGGCGTTCGGCGAGCGGCGCGGTCAGCGGGTGATCTTCCTGCCCGACCAGCACCTGGGGCGCAACACCGCCATCGACAAGCTGGGCATGTCCGAGGCCGACTGCGTGGTCTACGACCCGCGGCGGCCCGGCGGCGGGCTGACCCGCGCCCAGCTGCGGGACGCGCGGATGATCCTCTGGCGCGGCCACTGCTCGGTGCACGGCCGTTTCACCCGGGAGTGTGTGGACGAGGTACGCAACCGCGTTCCGGGGGTACAGGTCCTGGTGCACCCCGAGTGCCGGCGTGACGTCGTCGAGGCCGCCGACCTGGTCGGTTCCACCGAATACATCATCAAGGTGGTGGACGAGGCCCCGCCCGGGGCCATGTTCGCGGTGGGAACCGAGCTGAACCTGGTACAACGGCTGGCGAACCGTCATCCTGACAAGAAGATCGTCTTTCTCGACCGTACGGTGTGCTTCTGCTCCACGATGAACCGCATCGACATGCCGCACCTCGTGTGGACGCTCGAGGCACTCGCTCGTGGGGAGACCGTGAACCGCATCACCGTCGACCCCGAGGTCGCGACCTACGCCCGAAAGGCCCTTGACCAGATGTTGGCTCTGCCCTGATGGCCCTGCTGAAGAGGCGGAACACCGAGTCCGAGGCGGACTCGCCGGTCGGCGACGAGCCGGTGCCGGCGTCCGCCCGGGCCGGTGGTGACTCCGCCGAGAACGCCCGGGTCACCGCCGGGAAGGGGCGGCCGACCCCGAAGCGGTCGCAGGCGCGGGCCGCGCGGCCGCGCGGCGGCGCCGGGGCGGTGCGCGCCGCGACCGGCAAGGAGGGCCGGCGGCTGCAGCGCGCCGAGCGGCGCGAGCAGAGCCAGCAGTACCGCTCGGCGATGATGTCCGGGGACGTCAACAAGCTCCCGCCGCGTGAGCGGGCGCCCGAGCGGGTGATCGCCCGTGACTTCGTGGACACCCGGTTCAACATCGGGCCGATCTTCCTGGCCGTCGCCCTGGTCTACTTCATCGGCGGCCTGGTGCCGAACTCCTACGTCCGGCTGACCGCGACCTATCTGATGCTGGTCGGGATCATCGCCGTCGTCGTGGACTCGATCGTGCTGGCGCGGCAGGTGAGCCGGCGGGTGGCGGAGAAGTACCCGGACTCCCGGGTGAAGGTGCGGGCCTACTCGGCACAGCGTGCGCTGCTGCCGCGCCGCTGGCGGATGCCCCGTCCCCGGGTCTCCCGGTCGGACCGCTGACCCGCGCGCCCGCAGCCGCGCCGCTGCACTTGGCCCTGCTCCTGCTCGCAGGCAGAACGCGCCAGGAGACGGCGAGGCGGCGGGCGATCGTGTGAAAGGGTTCGGCTGTGAAGCATCGACGCCTCGGTAACAGCGGACTGTCGGTCAGCGAGATCTCCTACGGCAACTGGATCACCCATGGTGACCAGATCGAGGCCGACGCCGCGACCGCCTGCGTGCACGCGGCCCTCGACGCGGGGATCACCACCTTCGACACCGCGGACGTCTACGCCCAGACTCGCGCCGAATCCGTCCTCGGTGCGGCCCTCGCCGGTGTGCGGCGAGAGTCCTACGAGCTGTTCACCAAGGTCTTCTGGCCGACCGGGCCTGGTGAGAACGACAAGGGGCTGGGCCGCAAGCACATCATCGAGTCGGCGCACAACTCGCTGCGCCGGCTGGGAACCGACCACATCGATCTCTACCAGGCCCACCGCTACGACCCGACGGTGCCGTTGGAGGAGACGCTGCGCGCCTTCGACGACCTGGTACGCGCCGGCAAGGTGCTCTACGTCGGCGTCTCGGAGTGGACGGCGGCGCAGATCGCCGACGCGGTGCGGATCGCCGGTGAGCTGGGCCTGGACCGGATCATCTCCAACCAGCCGCAGTACTCGATGCTGTACCGGACCATCGAGGCCGAGGTCGTCCCCACCTCGCGGGAGCTGGGCATCTCGCAGATCGTCTGGTCGCCGATCGCCCAGGGTGTGCTGACCGGCAAGTACCTGCCGGGCAGCCCGCCACCGGCCGGCAGCCGTGCGACGGGCGGCACCGGAGCCGGCTTCATCGCCCGTTTCATGACGGACGAGGTCCTGACCGCGGTCCAGGACCTGCGCCCGATCGCGGCGGATGCCGGCCTGACGATGGCGCAGCTCGCGGTCGCCTGGGTCCTGCAGAACGACAACGTGGCCTCGGCCATCGTCGGGGCCACCCGGCCCGAGCAGGTCAAGGACAACGTCGGGGCCAGCGGGGTGGTCCTGGAACCGGCCCTGCTCGCCCGGATCGACAAGGCCCTCGCCTCGGTCGCGACCACGGGGCCCGAGGGCGCCTGAGCCGCGCGATGCCCGCCGCCCGGTGCGGGTGCCGGGTCCCGTCCGGTGCGGGTGTCTGAGGGCACCCTCACCGGGCGGTGAACGCCCTGGCCAGCGCCGCCCAGGTCCGGTCCAGATCCGACCCGGGCAGGAACCGGCCGGCGAGCTCCAGCAGCACCGTGCCGTGCGCCGCCGCCCACAGCGCCTGGGCCAGGTAGGGCTCTCCGGTGGCTCGGTAGAACGGCTCGCCCGACCAGTCCTCGAGCCCCGGTGTCAGGTCGGTCCGCCCGAGCGGGTCGACCGCCGTCAGCCGGTAGAGGTTCGGCCGTTCCAGCGCGTACCGGCGGTACTCGGCCAGCAGCCGGGCCACGACGTCGCCCGGCCCGGATGCGTCCACCACCCGGTGCATCGCGTCGCCGATCTCCCAGAGCGCGGTCTCGACCAGCGCGGCCTCGACCGCGGGCTTGCCGGGCAGGTGCTTGTACAGCGACGGCGCCCGGATGCCGAGCACCTCCCCGAGGCGGCGCATCGTGAGCGACTGCGCACCTTCGTCCTCCAGTAGTCGCAGTGCCGCCTGCAGGATCTCGGTGACCCGGGCGGAGCGGGCCGGTGGCACCGGCCGCGGCGCGATCCGCGCCACGGGAAGCGCCGCGCCCGCAGCCCCCGCGCCCGCAGCCCCCGCGCCCGCAGCCGCCGTGCTCGCAACGACAACGCCCACGGCATCTGTGCTCACCGCAGCCCCTTCCCTCGCCCGCCGTCCACAGACCGCCGCCCGGCTCACCGCAGCGGCGTGAGGGCGAACACCGGATGGCGCGGCGCGATGCGGGCGAGCTCCTCGTCCGAGGACTCCGGACCCACGCCTTCGAAGAACGCGCCGACCTCCGCCTTCCACTTCACCAGATAGGCGCGCAGCACCGGGACCTGCTCCGGGCCGGTCAGCTCGACCGCCCGGTAGCTCGACCGCCGGCGCCCCAGTACCAGCGCCAGCTCGCCGTCGGCGGCACGCACGTTGCGGACCCACTGGCCGTGGCCCCGCGCCGAGACGAGGTACTGACGCCCGTCCAGGGTCAGGAGGTTCACCGGCACCCGGCGGATCTGGCCCGAGGAACGGCCGCGAACCTCCAGCATCCGGCTGCCCCACACGCTCAGCCCGAGCCCGTTGACCAGCGCCACCGTACGGTTGGCCACGTTCCTGGTGAACCAGCCGGGCTGACGGTAGTGCCGGGCACCGCCCGCGTTCGCCGCACTGTCCGTGTTCGCACTCATGATCGACGCCTCGTTTCCGGGTGCTTCACCCATCGGTCAGCTAACACTGTTAGCCGATGTCTGAAGCTAACAGTGTTAGCCGACTGGGTGTCAACCCCTTCGGGCCCGATCGTTGTGACTTTCCCGGTGAGCTCTGCTACCTGCCGAGCCCGGGTCCGCGGGAGGCGGGGATACGGCCGCTCAGGTCACCGGCCGCAGGCTCATCGGCCCGTAGACGCGGGTGCCCGACTCCATCAGGCTCACCTGCGTCACCCCCTTGTCCAGCAGGTCGTGCCACAGCTCACCGATCCACGTCTCGGCGTCGCCCTGGCTCGTGAACGACTCCGATCCGTTCGCACCGTCCACCGCGACGACCGAGCCATCCTCTGCCTCGTACCGCCAAGTCCAGCTCACGGTCCACGTCCTTCCCGACGTCCGGCGGCGTCGACCGCCCGGCCGGGGCCACCACAGACCCCGGGAGATGCCCATTACCCCATCCAAGCGCGCGCGACCCGCGGATGAGTGCCACATGCCACGTGCACGCCACGGACGCTCCGTGCACCTCTCGGCCTGCGGCGACCGGTGCTCCTTCGGACAAGAGCGGCATCAGTGGCCCGCGGGTCGGTAACGTCGGTTCCGGCCGCGCCCCGACGCGCGCGGCCCCGGCCCGGTGCCGGCTCCACCGAGTGAGACCACACGGTTCGAGCCCGAAGCAGTTCCGCTCGTCAGAGATCGTCAGAGAGGATGGCAGCAGTGACTCCCGCCTACACCGCCGCGGCGGTACTCGCCGAGACAGCCGAGCACCACGAGGAGGGCATGGTGTGGTGGGCCGCCGCCCTGCTCACCTTCGGCGCGATCGCCGCGCTCGCCGTGGTCCTGACCCTGATGACGCTCTGGGAGCGCAAGCGCCACCCGCACGCCCACCACTGATCACTGCCGATCACCGACGAAGGGCCAGGGGCGCGGTGCGGCTCACCCTGCTGGGAACGGGTTCGGCCGACGGATGGCCGAACCCGTGGTGCGAGTGCGCCTCCTGTGTGTGGGCCCGCACGCATCAGCCACGTGGCCAGAGCGCCGTCCTCGTCGACGATCGTCTCCTGATCGACTTCGGGCCGGACGTCCCCCGCGCGGCGGCGCGGTTCGGGGTGAGCCTCGCGGGCCTGCGCCACCTCCTGGTGGGGCATGCCCATCCGGACCACCTCGGCCCGGAGGCGCTGATGTGGCGCTCCTGGTCCACCGTCGCGGACCAGCCGCTCGACGTGCTGGCTCCCCCCGCGGCGCTGGAGGTCTGCCGGGCCTTCATCCGCCGCTGGGAGGGCCGGGAACCCGGCGCGGACGGTTCGCCGCTGCGCCTGCTGACCGCCACCGCCGGCGAGCCCGTCGAACTCGGCCGGGGGGACGAGCCGCGCTACCTGGTGCGTCCGGTGGCCGCCCGGCACGGCGACGCCGACATCGGGCCGGCGGTGCTCTTCGACGTCACCACCCCGGACGGATCACGGCTGCTGTACGGCTGCGACACCGCCGCGCCGCTGCCGCCACAGACACTGACCGCACTCGCCGGCCGCGCGTTCGACGTCGTGCTGCTGGAGGAGAACAACGGCGACCGCCCCGGCTTCGGCGAGCACCTGGACCTGCCCTCGTTCGCCCGGCTCGTCGCCGAGCTGCGCGAGCTCGGGGCCGTCGTCGAGTCCACCAGGGTGCTCGCCGTCCATCTGAGCCACCGCAACCCGCCCGGCGACGAGCTGGCGCGGCGGCTGCACGACCTCGGTGCCGAGGCCCCACCCGACGGCACCATCCTGGACGTCCCACCACGCGCGCCCTCGAGGGCACCGTCGGTGGCACGGTCCGTGTCTCAGTCCGTGGCGCCGTCGGGATCGGACCCGGGGCGACCACCCGAACCGTCGAACCGGTCGGTGAGCCGGCCGGAGCCACCGACACCGCCGCGGCGGGTCCTGGTCACCGGCGGCACCCGGTCGGGCAAGTCCGCGCACGCCGAGCACCGGCTGCTCGCCGAGCCGGCCGTCCTCTATGTCGCCACCAGCCGGCCCGCGGACGGATCCGACCCCGACTGGGCGGCCCGGATCCAGGCCCACCGCGACCGCCGGCCGCCGGGCTGGAGCACCGTGGAGACCCTCGATCTCGAGCCGCTGCTGCGCTCGCCCGGCCCCGCGCTGCTCATCGACAGCGTCTCGCTGTGGGTCGCCGCGCGGCTGGATGAGGACGAACCGGACTTCGAAGCGTCCGTGCACGGCCTGGTCGAGGCCTGGCGTGACGCGCGGCGGCGGGTGGTGGCGGTGACGGACGAGGCCGGCTCGGGCCCGGTGGCGCCTACCGCGGTGGGGCGCCGGTTCGTCGACCGCCTCGGCGAGGTCAACTCCCGGCTCGCGGCCGAGGCGGACGAGGTCTGGCTGTCCGTGGCCGGCCTGCCCGTCCGGCTACGCCCCGCCGAACCCGCCAGCTGACCAGGCCGGTCGCAGGCAGGCAGGTCGGAGGCAGGCAGGCCGGCCGGCCGGCAGGTCGGCCGGCAGAGCACGCGGGCGCGGCCCGCGGGATCTCGGCGGCGTCCGTGGCGTCAGCGCCGTCAGTCGTGCAGGAACGAGTACAGGTACAGCCCGGACGAGCCGGCCACCACCAGGCCGGTGCCGTCGGGCAGCCAGGCGCAGCCGCGGGCCGTGCCCTCGAACCGCATCATCGCGCCGCAGGTCCACGTCCGCGGATCCCAGATCCGCACCGACCCGTCGCCACCCGCGCTGGCCAGCCAGGACCCGTCCGGCGCGAAGCTCACCTCCCGGACGGCCTGCGTGTGGCCCTCGAGCACGGTCAGCGTCCGGCCGGTCGCGACGTCCCAGATCCGCACGGTGTGGTCCTGCCCGGCGGAGGCCAGCAGCCGGCCGGCCGAATCGGTCGCGAGCCCGAGCACCGGCCCGTGGTGGCCACGCAGCACCGCCCGCTGCTCGAGGGTCACCACATCCCACACCCGCACGGTCGCGTCGTCGGCGCCGGAGGCGAGCCATGTCCCGTCCGGGCCGGCGACGCAGGCCGGCACCCGCGCGGTGTGGCCGGTGAAGGTCGCCATCCACTCGCCGGACTCGGCGTCCCACAGCCGCACCGAGTCGTCCTCGCAGCCGCCCGCGACCCAGGTTCCGTCCGCGGCCACGGCGAAGCCGAGGATCGCCACGTCCGCGGTGAGCACCGCCCGCACCGTCCCGGTGGCCGGCTCCCAGAGCCGCAGCGCGTTCGGCTGGGCCGGCACGACGGCCCAGCACCCGTCCGGGTCACTGCGGCATCCCCGGGCCGGGCCAGGCAGCCCCGTCATCGCCGCGCCTGGCTCACCGGTCACGAGGTCCCAGGCGGTGACGGTTCCGTCGTCGCTGGACGACACGACGTAGCCAGCCGCGCCCGCCGCGGCACCGCCGAGACAGCCCGCGGCACCGTCGAGGCCGGAACCGCCGTAACCACCGAAACCGCCGGCACCGCCGAAACCGCCGGCACCGCCGTGGCCAGCGCGGTCGCCGCCGGCCGCGGTGGCGCGCACGACGACGGCGCACCCCCGGGTGCCCTCGTTGCGTTCCGCGGTCGGCATCCGAGGCAGCTCCCCCCGGGTGCTCCAGAGCCGGATCGTGCCGTAACGGCCGCCTGAGGCGATCCAGGAGCCGTCCGGGGCGACGACGCAGGCCCTGGTACCGACCGCCCCGGTCAGTTCGGCCCACTGGGTACCGTCGCCGGGGTCGCGCACCGCGATCACATCCCCTTCCGGCGCGACGGCGAAGGCGCCGTCCGGGGCGAGGGCACAGGCGTGGACCGGGCGCCCGCCGTCGCTGATCGTGGCGACCTGTCGGCCGGTGACCGTGTCCCACCGGCGCAGCGTGCCGTCCTCCCCGGCCGAGACCAGCCAGGATCCGTCCGGGCCGTAGGCCAGCGCGAGCACCGGCCCGAGATGACCGGGCAGGCGGCTGCCGGCGGCGCCGGTGCGCAGGTCGACCGGCCAGATGGCTCCGTCGTCACCGGCGACGACGACCCTCGTCGGGTCCGGGCCGACCGCGCAGCAGCGCAACGGTCCCACCGCCACCGGCACGGTCAGCTTCGGGCTGCCCGTGGCGACATCCCAGGTCCGCAGCGTCCCGTCGGAGCCGACCGCCACCACCGAGCGGCCGTCGAGGCTCACCGCGACGCCGTTCACCGGGCCCCGGTGGCCGCGCAGGACGAGGCGGGCGGGGCACCCCGCACCGACCATCCCGTCCACCTCGGCCACCTCGGCCGCGCGGTGCGCGCCGGATGCCCGGGATCCCTCGTCCGGGACGTCCCAGATCCGCACGGTGCCGTCGAGGCCCGCGGAGGCCAGCCAGCCGCCGTCCGGGGCGATGGCACAGCTCAGCACGTTGCCGGTGTGCCCGGTGAACATCGACCGCGCGACGCCCGTGCCGACCGTCCAGGTCCGCAGCGTCCCGTCCGTCCCGGCGGAGGCCAGCCAGGAGCCGTCGGGTGCGACGGCCAGCGCGTGCACCTGCCCGCGGTGGCCGGCCAGCACCCGCCGCAGCGCCGGGTGTGGCTGGTCGGGCAGCGGCCACCGGTTGACCAGCCGCGGACCGGCGAGCTCACGGGCCAGCGCCGCCCGCGCCGGCTCCAGTGCGCGGACGCCGTCCAGCCGACTCAGCACAATCGCGCCGAGCGCTCCGGCCGGCGTGGTCGGGGCGAGCAGATGCGCGTTCTGCCCGAGCGCCCGGGCCAGCGCGGGGGCGAACTCCCGGCACAGCCCGTCGACCTCGTCGCGGTCCAGCTCACCGGTGGCGGACCAGTAGGCCGCCAGGACGTCCCGACCGATCGCGGCATCCTCGCCGACCACCGCACGCTCCAGGTACCGCCGCAGGTCCTCGCCGGTCAGCCGGCCGAGGCCCCCCGCCGAGACGGTCGGCTGACCGGGCGGCGGGGCGGCAGACACATCCGGCAAATTACCGGAACACCCTGCGCCCGGCGGGCCGGACGACACAGTGGGACCACCTGCTGACGCGGACCTGTCCCGGCACCTGGCCGAGGTCGGATGAAGGTGGTCCATCAGGTAATAAGGACCTGTGGACATCACCCCGGCCGGATCCGCCCCGCAGCCGCCGACCTCGACCACCTTTCCGGACGTACCGGAACTCGACCAGGAGGCCATGGCGGCCGCGCGCAGGCGCCACGGCATCCTCACCAAGCCGCCGGGCGCGCTCGGCCGCCTCGAGGACCTGTCGATCTGGCTCGCGGGCGTGCAGGGAACCTGCCCACCCCGGCCACCCGGCCGCATCCGGGTGATCGTCATCGCCGGTGATCACGGCATCGCGGCCGCCGGCGTGTCGGCGTTCCCGTCGGAGGTCACGGCGCAGATGGTGGCGAACTTCGCCGCCGGCGGCGCGGCCGTCAACGTGCTGGCGCGCCAGGTCGGCGCGTCGGTCCGGGTGGTGGACGTCGCCGTCGACACACCGGAGCCGACCGCCCCGGGCGGCGTCGACGGCACAGCACCACCCGAGCGGTACCGGATCCGCCGCGCGAGCGGGCGGATCGACCAGGATGACGCGCTCACCCCGGCCGAGGTCTCCGCGGCGTTCGCCGTGGGCCGGCTGATCGCGGACGAGGAGATCGACGCCGGCGCGGATCTGCTCATCCCCGGTGAGATGGGCATCGGCAACACCACCGCGGCGGCGGCGGTGATCGGCACCCTGCTCGACCTGGAGCCGGCCGAGGTGGTCGGGCGCGGCACCGGCATCGACGACCAGCGATGGATGATCAAGGTCGCCGCGATCCGGGACGCGATGCGGCGAGCCCGGCACGCCGGCAACGCGCTGTCGGTGCTGCGGGTCGCCGGTGGGGCGGATCTCGCCGCGCTCGCYGGCCTCCTCGTCCAGGCGGGGGTCCGGCGCACACCGGTCGTCCTCGACGGAGTGATCGTCTGCGCGGCGGCGCTGGCCGCCGAGACCATCGTTCCGGGCGCGCGGCAGTGGTGGATCGCCGGCAGCCGCTCCCCCGAGCCGGCGCAGCGGTTCGTCCTCGACCGGCTCGGGCTCGAGCCGCTCGTGGACGCCGGACTGCGCCTCGGCGAGGGCACCGGCGCCCTGCTGGCCGTGCCGATGCTGCTGGCGGCGCAGCGCACCCTCGCCGAGATGGCGACCTTCGACCAGGCCGGCGTCAGCAGCGGGAAGAGCGACCCGTCCGGCCCGGCCCCCAGCGAAAGCGAGGGCTCGGGCGACGGGCTGGCCGCCGACGGCACCAGCACCGACGCCCCGTGACCGCCCCGGTGATCGGGGTGCGTGCGGCCGTCACCCTGCTCACCGTGGTGCCGATCCGCGGCCCCGAGCGCCTGGACCGCACCACCGCCAGGCGCGCCATGCTGGCGGCTCCGGCGGTCGGGTTCGCGCTCGGCTTCGTCTGCGCCCTGGTGGTGCTGGGTCTGCGGGTCATGACGAAGCCACCGGGCGAACGCCCGCAGACGCTGCTTCCCGCTGTCGTCGGCCTCGCGCTGATCGCGCTGCTCACCCGCGGCCTGCATCTGGACGGGCTGGCGGACGTGGCCGACTCCTTCGGCGTCCGCGGCGGCCGTGACCGGATGCTCGCCGTCATGCGGGAGTCGACCATCGGTGCCTTCGGCGCGATCACCGTGCTGTTCGTGGTGCTCATCCAGGTCTCGGCGCTGAGCGTCGCGATCAGCGCGCACCGGGGCACCGTGTCGATCCTGGTCGCGGCGATGACCAGCCGGCTCGCCGCGACCTGGTCCTGCGTCGAGCGGACACCGGCAGCACGGCCGGACGGCCTCGGCGCGCTGGTCGCGGGCACGGTGCGCCGCCGCGACGCGACAGCGGCCACCGCAGGTGTGCTGCTGGTGGCCGCGCTGGCCGGGCGGTTCGACTTCCACGGTGGCGACGACGGCAGGGCCGTCCGCGCCGTGGTGGCCGTGGTGGTCGGGCTCGCCGCGGCGTTGCTGGTCCGCCACCGCCTCGTCCGCCGCTTCGGTGGCATCACCGGCGACACGCTCGGCGCGACGATCGAGATCACCCTCATGGTCTGCCTGCTGACGATGGCCATGACGATCCCGACGTCGATCCTGCGGTTCCTCGGCCTCGCCTAGCGTGCAGCGGCCACCCGTGGGTCGCCGCTGCCGCAACCGCTACCGCGGGGAGGCGGAGACGAACGGGGGGCGGACCACCGTCATCGACGAGACCCTGCCGCGGACGTCCACCGTCACGGTGTCGCCCGCGGTCACCGACTGGTCGAGCAGGGCGAGGCCGATGCCCTGACGCAGCGTCGGCGAGAACGTGCCGCTGGTGACCTCGCCGACCTCGGCGCCACCGGCACCGGTCACCCGCATGTGCGGGCGCGGGATGCCGCGGTCGTTCGAGCGCAGGCCCCACAGCGAGCGGGCCGCGCCGGCCGCGCGCTCGGCGAGCAGCGCCTCGCGGCCCCAGAAGGCCGGCTTGTCCCAGCCGACCGCCCAGCCGGAACGGGCCTGCACGGGCGAGATCGACAGCGACAGGTCCTGGCCGTGCAGCGGGTAGCCCATCTCGGTCCGCAGCGTGTCGCGGGCACCGAGGCCACACGCAAGACCACCGACGCCGGCCGCCGCCGCCAGCACCTCGTCCCACAGCGGCACCGCGTCCTCCCAACGAGGCAGCAGCTCGAAACCGATCTCGCCGGTGTAGCCCGAGCGGCAGACGACGACCGGACGGCCCTTCCAGTCGGCGTCGGCGAAGCTCATGTAGGCGCCGTCGGCCGGCAGCCCCAGCGCGGCGAGGACCTGGACCGAGGCCGGGCCCTGCACGGCGAGGACGCCGTGGTCGGTGTGCAGATCCGTCACCGCCACCCCTGACGGCGCGGCCGCGGCCAGCCGCCGGACGACCTCGGCGGTGTTCGCGGCGTTCGGGACCAGGAACACGTCGTCATCGGCGTAGAAGTAGGCGATGAGGTCGTCGACGACACCGCCGGTCTCGTCGCAGCACAACGTGTACTGCGCCTGACCGGGACCGATCCGGCGCAGGTCGTTGGTCAGGCACGAGTTGACGAAGTCGACCGCGCCGGCGCCGCGCACACGGGCCTTGCCCAGATGGCTGACGTCGAAGACACCGACGGCGGAACGCACGGCGGCGTGCTCGGCCAGCACCCCGCGGCCCGCGTACTCGATCGGCATCTCCCAGCCGCCGAAGCCGGCCATCTTCGCACCCAGCTCGACGTGCCGCTCGTACAGCGGCGACCGACGCAGCTCTGTTCTGGCGCCCTCTGTCATGGCGGCAGCGTAGCGGTCCGGCGGGCCGCGCCGTCGCCGACGGCGGATGTCCCGGTCGACCACCGACCCCCGACCCGATGCCCGTCACACCCCGACCCGATGCCCGTCACGCCCCGGCAACAGGCCTGTCACGGCCTGGCAACCGGCCTGTCACAGCCCGCGCAGAGGATCCCACCCGCCGCCACACGACGGCCACCGCCACCCGGGGCGCTGCCGGTCGGGCCCAATACGCTCAGGCCATGACCGTCACCTCTGTCGCCGCCACCGCGCTCACCGATCTCGACGTCGACGCGATCGTGGTCGGAATAGCCAAAGGCGCGGACGGCCCGGTGCCTCTCGGCGGGACCGGGCCGCTCGACTCCGCGCTCGGTGGCCGCCTCGCCCGGATCCTCGCCGATCTCGGGGCGACCGGCGCCGCGGGCGACACCGTGCGGTTCGCGACGCTGGGAACGCTGACGGCTCCGACCGTCCTCGCGGTCGGCCTCGGCGATCACAGCACGTTCCTGCGCGACGCGGAAACCGATCACGAGGCCCTGCGGCGCGCGGCCGGCGCGGCTGTCCGGGCACTCGCCGGAACGACCCGGGTCGCCACCACGCTGGCGCTCGCCGGCGGCGAGGCGAGCCCGTCGTCGCTGCGCGCGGCGGCCGAGGGATCGCTGCTGGGTGCCTATGCCTTCGACAGCCTGCGCGCCGCGTCGACCAGGCCGGCCCCCGTCCAGGAGATCGTCCTGGTGGTCGAGGAGCCGGCGGCCGTCGCCGCGGCCGAGGCCGCCCTGGCGCGGGCGGTGATCGTCAGCGAGTCCGTCGCGCTCGTCCGGGACCTGGTGAACACGCCGCCGAGCCACCTCTCCCCCGCCCGGCTGGCCGAGATCGCGGTCGAACGGGCTGGTGCCGTCGGTGTCGAGGTGACGGTCCTGGACGAGGATGCTCTCGCCGACGGGGCCTTCGGCGGCCTGCTCGGCGTCGGTCAGGGTTCGGTCAACCCGCCGCGGCTCATCCGCCTGCGCTACGCGGGCGCCGGCGAGAAGACCGCCGGCGAGGGCGACAGCGAGAGCACGGGCAGCGGTGACGGCGCCGCCGTCGCGGCCACCGGCCTCGCCCTGGTCGGCAAGGGCATCACCTTCGACTCCGGCGGCCTCTCGCTGAAGCCGCCGGTGGCCATGGAATGGATGAAGAGCGACATGGCCGGCGCGGCGTCCGTGCTCGCGTCGGTGATCGCCGCGGCCAGGCTGGGCCTTGCGATCAACCTGACCGGCTGGATGCCCTGCGCGGAGAACATGCCCTCCGGCGAGGCCATCCGGCCCTCCGACGTGATCACTCTGCGCGGCGGGAAGCGCGTCGAGGTGCTCAACACCGACGCCGAGGGACGGCTGGTTCTCGGTGATGCGCTCGCCCGCGCCAGCGAGGACCACCCGGCACTCATCGTGGACGTCGCCACGCTCACCGGCGCGCAGATCGTGGCCCTGGGCACCCGCACCAGCGGCGTCATGGGCCGCGGTGACGCACCGGACGCCGTCGTCACCGCCGCCGGGCGTGCGGGCGAGACGGTGTGGCCGATGCCGATGCCGGCGGAGCTGCGCAAGAGCCTCGACTCGGTGGTCGCCGACCTGACGAACGTCGCGCCCGGCGGCAACCGCGACGCCGGGATGCTGCTGGCCGCGCACTTCCTCGCCGCCTTCGTGCCCGAGGAGATCCCCTGGGCGCACGTCGACATCGCCGGCCCGTCCTGGAACGGCGGCGAGGCGTACGGCTACACGCCGAAGGGGGGCACGGGGGCGATCGTGCGCACCCTCGTCCAGCTGGCCGAGGACCGCGCGGCGACCTCCTGACCCCACCGGGTGGCGCTGTGTCACCCCGCCGGTCCGCGTGGTCACCCTGTGGGTTCGCGAGATCCGACCGGGCAGCCAGGTCGGGCCATCGGGGGTGAGCCGCGCCACATCTCGGTGGCGTGATGCGGCACAGTCGGCGTCGTGGAGCCCAGACAGGCCGCCTGCTCGTGAAAGACTGGACCCAGCCGGTACAGCTGTGCATGGGGGGCGTTCGTCCCCCCGATGCGCAGTCGTTCCGGCTGGGCTCACCGGCCATGACGACGGCCACGCTCCTGCCGCCGCCATGCCGGGACCCTGGCGTCCGCAAGTCGTCGAAGAAGGGACCTCGCGTGGCGGACACAGCGGCCGGTCCCGTCGATCTGGTCATCCTCGGTGGTGGCAGCGGCGGGTATGCCGCCGCGCTGCGGGCCGCGGAGCTGGGCCTGCGGGTCGTCCTGATCGAGAAGGACAAGCTCGGCGGCACCTGCCTGCACCGCGGCTGCATTCCGACCAAGGCGCTGCTGCACGCGGCCGAGGTGGCGGACACCGTCGCCGACAGCGCCGCCTTCGGGGTCCACGCGACACTGGGCGGTATCGACCCGGCCGGCGTGGCGCGATACCGCGACTCGGTCGTGGACGGTCTGTACAAGGGGCTCACCGGGCTGGTGCACTCCCGCGGCATCGAGGTCGTCGCCGGAGCCGGCCAGGTGGTGTCCCCGACGGCGGTGGCCGTCGGGGACCGGCTGATCGAAGGCCGACACCTTCTGCTCGCCACCGGTTCGGCGCCGCGGACCCTGCCCGGTCTCGAGATCGACCACCGCACGGTGATCGACAGCGACGACGCGCTGGCGCTGGGGCGGGTACCCGCGTCGGTGGTCGTCCTCGGTGGTGGCGCGATCGGGTGTGAGTTCGCATCGGTCTGGCGCTCGTTCGGCGCCGAGGTGACCATCGTCGAGGCCCTGCCCCATCTGGTGCCGGCCGAGGACGAGGCCAGCTCGAAGCTGCTCGAGCGCGCCTTCGGCCGGCGCGGCATCTCACTACGTCTCGGTGTGCCGTTCGCGGACGCGAAGACCACCGACCGGGGGGTCACGGTCGTCCTCGAGGACGGGGCGACCATCGACGCCGAGCTGCTCCTGGTGGCCGTGGGGCGCGGCCCGGTCTCCGCCGGGCTCGGCCTGGAGCGCATCGGCGTCACCACCGACCGCGGCCACGTCGTCGTCGACCCCCAGCTGCGGACGAACCTGCCGACGGTCTCCGCGCTCGGGGACCTTCGGCCGGGGCTCCAGCTCGCCCACGTGGCGTTCGCCGAGGGAATCCTGGTCGCGGAGCGGCTCGCGGGGCTCGACCCGGTGCCGGTCGACTACGTGAACGTTCCGCGGGTCACGTACTCACACCCCGAGGTGGCATCCGTCGGCCTGACCGTCGCCGCCGCGCGCAAGCGTTTCGGTGAAGTCGACACCGCCACCTATCACCTGGCAGGAAACGGCAAAGCACGGATCCTGCGCTCGTCGGGAGCGGTAACCGTGGTCTCGGCGCAGGACGGGCCCGTCCTCGGCGTCCACATGGTGGGCGACCGGGTGGGCGAGTTGATCGCCGAGGCCCAGCTCATCACCAACTGGGAGGYCTACCCGACCGACGTCGCCCAGCTGATCCACCCGCACCCGACCCTCTCCGAGGCGCTCGGTGAGGCGCACCTCGCTCTCGCCGGCAAGCCACTGCACGTCCACAGTTAGCCTGCGGTGCCCGCCGTTCGTCCCTGACAGCCCGACCGGGCAGCAGGGCACGACGTCGGGCGCGACGAAGGAGTCGTTGTCAGAATGTCAGTTTCCGTCACAATGCCCCGCCTCGGGGAGAGCGTCTCCGAGGGGACGGTCACCCGCTGGCTGAAGAAGGAAGGCGAGCGCGTCGAGGCCGACGAGCCGCTGCTGGAAGTGAGCACGGACAAGGTCGACACCGAGATCCCCGCGCCGGCCTCCGGCATCCTCGGTTCGATCAAGGTTGCCGAGGACGAGACCGTCGAGGTCGGCGTCGAACTGGCCGTGATCGAGGATGGGGCCGCTGCGGCTGCCGCCCCCAGCGCTCCGGCCGCGCAGCCCGCGCCCGCCCCCGAGCCGCCGAAGGCCGTCGCTCCCCCGCCGCCGCCCGCGCCCACCCCGGCTCCGCCGCCCCCGCCGGCCCCGGCACCGGCCCCCGCGCCGACCCCGCCACCGCCGCCGGCCCCCGCTCCGGTTCCGTCGCAGGCTCCGGTCGCGGCGAGCACCGCAGACGCCGGTGCCGACGGCCTCGGCCGGTACGTCACGCCGCTGGTCCGCAAGATGGCCGCCGAGCTGGGTGTCGACCTCGGCATCGTGACCGGCAGTGGGCCGGGGGGGCGCATCACCAAGCAGGACATCCAGGATGCGGCGAAGGCCGCGGCAGCCCCGCCGGCTCCCGCCGCGCACGTGCCCGCTCCCGTGCCC
Organism: Frankia sp. CcI49; assembly: GCF_001983215.1. Taxonomy (NCBI): domain Bacteria; kingdom Bacillati; phylum Actinomycetota; class Actinomycetes; order Frankiales; family Frankiaceae; genus Frankia; species Frankia sp. CcI49. The sequence goes on along the minus strand of NZ_MOWP01000007.1, from coordinate 32,645 downwards.
GCTGCCGCTCGCCCGGCGGCCGCGCCGGTGCCGGCCCCCGCGGCCGCCGCAGCCGCCCGTGGGCGCACCGAGAAACTCACCCGCCTGCGCTCGCTCGTCGCCCGCCGGATGGTCGAGTCGCTGCAGATCAGCGCGCAGCTCACGACCGTCGTGGAGGCCGACGTCACGCGCATCGCGAAGCTGCGCGACCGAGCCAAGGCCGCGTTCCTGGCCCGCGAGGGCGTGAAGCTCTCCTTCCTGCCGTTCTTCGCCGTGGCCGCCTGCGAGGCGCTGCGCGAGCACCCGGTGATCAACTCCAGCATCGATCTGGAGGGCGGCACGGTCACCTACCACGACGCGGAGAACCTGGGGATCGCGGTCGACACCGACCGCGGGCTGGTCGTCCCGGTCATCCACAACGCCAGCGACCTGAACCTCAGCGGCATGGCACGCAAGATCGACGAGCTCGCCGCCCGCACCCGCGCCAACCAGGTGTCTCCGGACGACCTGGGCGGTGGCACGTTCACGCTGACGAACACCGGCAGCCGGGGCGCGCTGTTCGACACCCCGATCCTCAACCAGCCTCAGGTGGCGATCCTGGGCACCGGGTCGGTCGTCAAGCGGCCGGCCGTCGTCACGGACCCGGAGCTCGGTGAGGTCATCGCGGTTCGGTCGAAGGTCTACCTGGCCCTGACCTACGACCACCGGATCGTCGACGGTGCCGACGCGGCCCGCTTCCTGACCGCGGTGGCGAGCCGGCTGGAGGAAGGTGCCTTCGAGGCCGAGCTCGGGCTGTAGCCGAGCGGTCAGGCCTGCACGTCAGGCCCGATGAGCAGGCCTGACGAGCAGGCCGAACAAGCAGGCCGAACGAGCCGAGGAGCCCGGACAGATGAAGGTGGCCGTCACCGGATCGTCCGGGCTCATTGGTTCCGCGTTGCTGCCAGCCCTGCGGGCTGACGGCCACGAGGTCGTCCGGATCGTCCGCCGGCCGCCACGGGGCCCGGGCGAGATCCGCTGGGATCCCCTGGCCGGCCAGTTGGATCCAGGCGAGCTCCAGGGCGTCGAAGCGGTGATCAACCTCGCCGGCGCAGGCCTCGGCGATCACCGCTGGACCGCGAGCTACAAGCAGGTCCTGTGCGCCAGCCGCATCGAGGGCACCCGGCTGCTCGCCGAGACGCTCGCCGGTCTCGCCGTACCGCCGCGCGTCCTGCTCTCCGGCAGCGCCATCGGCTGGTACGGCAGCCCCGCCGGGGCGACCGGACCAGCGCTGGACGAGTCCGCCGGTGCGGGCGTCGGATTCCTCGCCGACCTCGTCCGTGGCTGGGAGGGTGCCACCGCGGCGGCCGAGGCGGGCGGAATCCGGGTTGTGCGGTTGCGTACCGGCGTCGTGCTGTCCGGCCGCGGCGGAATGCTCGGCCGGCTGCTCCCGCTGTTCCGCCTGGGTGCCGGCGGCCAGCTCGGCCCGGGGCGGCAGTGGCTCAGCTGGATCAGCCTGCGCGACACCGTCACGGCGACGCTCTTCCTGCTCGACACCGACGGGGTACGCGGGCCGGTCAACCTCGTCGCCCCGCGGCCCGTGACCAACGCCGAGTTCACCGCCACCCTGGCCCGGGCGCTGCACCGCCCGGCGTTCGTCCGGGTTCCCCGCGCCGCCCTGCGGCTGGCGCTCGGCGAGTTCGCCGACGAGGGGGTGGTCGCCTCCCAGCGCCTCGCACCGGCCGCCCTGCTCGACGCGGGTTTCCGTTTCGCTCACCCGGACCTCGCCGCGGCGCTGGAGGACGCCCTGCACCACGGCGGCTGATCCGACCCGGTCAGCCAGGCGCAACCGACTCGCTGCCCGCGAGCCGCCAGCCTCCGCTGGTCCGCCAGAGCGTCAGGATCTTGATGCTCGCCGGCGAACTCGGTTCGCTTGCCAGGACCGCGCCGCCGGCGTTGATGAAGTTGTACGCCTCGACGCTCTCCGTCACGCGCAGCACGACCTGATCCGCGCGTTCCAGCTGGATCTCCAGGTCGATGATCTGAATCCGTACCGGCGACGAATGTGCGCCTTTCTCCAGCAGCGTGCGGACGGTTGCCTGGTCGGTGCGCAGCGCGGCACTGTCCGGTGCGTCCGCCGCGTCCAGTGCGGTGAGGTCGGCGCGTTCGAAGGCCCTGCTTCGCGCGACGTTCAGCTCCTCGAGGACCGCCCGCCACGCCTGCTCCGGTGACCGCCCGTTCACCGGTGTCGCGCTCGGGTCCTGCCCTCCCCCGCCGCCGGCCGCCGCGGCCTGGCGGGTCTCGGCCCGGTCGGAGCCGCCGTTCATCAGCACGACAGCGATGACGACCGCCACGAGCCCGACACAGCCGATCGCCGGTAGCAGCAGGCGGTTCCGCCCACCACGGCCGGACCGCCCCGAACGCCCCGCCGGGCCCCCACGGGTGCCACCACGGACCCGCCCGGACGCCCGGCCCGCCCGCCGTGCCGCCGACGGTGCCGGGGCCGCCGACCGCCCGCCACGACGCACCGCCTTGCCGCCGCGGCGATCACGGCCCACCGGGTGCAGCGAGCCCACCAGCTCRGACGGATCGGAGGGTGCGGTCCGGCCGTCTCTCGGCTGGGTTCGACCGCTCGCCGCGCCCGCGCCGGGGCCGGCGGGCGTACCCGCGGGTTCGCCCGCCGCCGTGCCCGCCGCGATGCCCTCCGACGGCGGCGAAGCGGGCTCGCCGGGCTCCTGCCAGGCCGCGTCGGCCCCGCCGCCCGCCCAGACGTCCGGAACAGCGACCTCGGAAGGATCGCCGCCGGGGGGTGGCAGCAGCCGCCCGCCGGCCCCGTCCCCACCGACGACCTCGCCGTCGCCACCCTGGGCACGCGCGGTGTGGCGATGGCCGGCCTGCCACTCCGGCCCCGTGGCCCACGGGTCGCGGTCGCGGTCGCGGTCACCATCGAGATCATCACCGGCGTCTGCCGCCGGCTCCGCCTCGTCGATCCACGCGTCGGAGGCGAGCTCGATCTCGCTGCCCACGGAGCCACCGGGCGAGACGCCCGTCATGCGGATCGGCAGGGGCGTGGCACTGCGTGCGAGGCCGGCGGCCAGCTCGGCCGCGGACGGCCGGCGCAGCGGATCGTCGATCAGCGCCATCGCGACCGCCACCGCGACCGCGGCCGCGTCGGGGCCGGTGGCCTGGCTCATGGCCCCGAGCAGAAGCTCCGCGAGATCATGCACGTCGTCCGCGGGAGACCCGCCGGGGCTGGTCAGGGCGGCGATGCCGATGCCGGCGAGCACCGGCCGGCCGTTCGGTTCCAGCAGGATGTCCAGCGCGGTCAGCTCGCCGTGGACCAGCCCGGCGCCATGTGCCGCCGCGAGTGCCTGCGCCACGGGCAGGCCGATCGTCACGACCTCGCCCGGCTCCAGCCGACCCCGGGCGGCGAGCAGCCGGGACAGGCTGACGGTCTCGGGCACCGGCTCGGCCACGACGGCCAGCCCGTCCGCCGTCCGGATCGCGTCGGTCACCGAGACCAGGTGCGGATGGCGGACGTCGAGCTGGCGCCGGATCTCCCCCAGCGCTTCGGCACGCACCAGCGGATCCGCCGGCAGCCGCACGTACCGAACCGTGACGTCCGCGCCGAGCTGCTCGACACGACCGGCCCAGACCTCACCGGCCCCGGCGTCGTAGCGCCGGTGGCGCAGGATAATGCCCGGCACCGTGGGATCACCGCCGTGCCGGCCCGGCCGATCGCCGGAATCGTCCGTGAAGGTCACGATCGTCGACGCTAGGCCGAACCGGCAACCCTCGCAGGACACTTTTCGCTGTTGTGGATAACTTCGTTCCGAACGGTGGGAGCGAGCCGGCCGGGCACTCGTCCGACCAGGAGCCGAACTCAACCAGGAGTCAGCTGTGCAGATCCTCGCGACAAGCGGTGGCTTCCAGCCCGACGGCAGGTGGGGGGCCAAGGTCGGGCCGCTGCTGGATCACGCGATCGCCCTCGCGGAGCCGACCGGCCGGCCCCGGCTGTGCCTGCTGCAGACAGCTCTCGGCGACGACCAGTCCGCCTACGCCCGCGGCTACGCGGCGCTGAACCGGGACCGGCCGGACGTCGCCGTCTCCCACCTGGCGCTGTTCCCGATGCCGAACGTCGCCGACCCGCGGGCCCACCTGCTCGCCCAGGACGTCATCTGGGTCGGCGGCGGCAGCGTGGCGAACCTGCTCGCGCTCTGGCGGGTGCACGGCCTCGACGAGATCCTGCGTGAGGCCTGGGAGGCCGGCGTGGTGCTCGGCGGTGTCTCGGCCGGGTCGCTGTGCTGGCATGTCGGCGGCACCACCGACTCCTTCGGCCCGGACCTGCGCCCGGTCACGAACGGCCTGGGCCTGCTGCCACACAGCAACACCCCGCACTACGACTCCGAGAGCGCCCGCCGCCCGCTCTACCAGCGGCTCGTGGCCGACGGGACGCTCCCCGCCGGCTGGGCCACCGACGACGGCGTCGGCCTGCACTTCCGCGGCACCGAGCTGGTCGAGGCCGTCTCGGACCGGCCGGACGTCCACGCCTGGCGGGTCGAGCCGGGCCCGGGCGCGTCCGCGGTCGAGACGCGCGTCTCACCGCGGCGGCTGCCGGACTGACATCCTCCCTGGCCTGAGACCGATCCGAAGGCGGTGGGACGAGCCACTCGTCCGTTGCCGGCCGGGCCGGTCGTCCCACCGGCGTACCCTCGGGACGTGGATGTCCTGCAGTTGGGTGTCGTTCCCTATCACGAAGCCTGGGGCAGGCAGCGCGCGCTGGCCGAGGAGCGCCGTCACGGGCGCGGCGAGGACGCGCTGATCCTCCTCGAGCATCCCGAGGTCTACACGGCGGGCCGGCGCACCGACCCCGCCGACCGCCCGGTGGACGGGGCGGAGGTCGTCGACGTCGACCGCGGCGGCAGCATCACCTGGCATGGTCCCGGGCAGCTCGTGGGCTACCCGATCGTCCGGCTCCCGATGCCGCTGGACGTCGTCGCCTACGTCCGGATGCTGGAAGCCGGCCTGATCGCGGTCTGCGCCGAGTTCGGCGTGGCGACCCGCCGGGTCGAGGGCCGCACCGGGGTCTGGACGGTCGACGGCAMCCGCAAGCTCGCCGCCATCGGTGTCCGGGTGAGCTGGAAGGTCACCACACACGGCTTCGCGCTCAACTGCGACCCCGCCCTGGGCTCGTTCGGCCGGATCGTGCCGTGCGGTATCTCCGACGCGGGCGTGACCAGCCTCAGCCTGGAGCTGGGGCGCACGGTGACGGTGGCGGACGCCCGCCCGGTGGTGGAGCGCCACCTGACCGGCGCCATCACCGACTACCTGGCTGCCGGCCGCGAGGCGCAGGCCCGTCGGCAGCCGAAGGCCGACGCACTGGTCGGCGCCGGGAACATCGAAGGAGGAGCAGCCGGATGACGGCCACGCCAGTCGTGCCGGAGGGCCGGCCGCTGCTACGCCTCGAGGTCCGCAACGCCCAGACCCCGATCGAGCGCAAACCCCCCTGGATCCGCACCCGCCTGCGCACCGGCCCCGAATACACCGACGTCCGCAGCCTCGTCCACGGCGCCGGCCTGCACACCGTCTGCGAAGAAGCCGGCTGCCCCAACATCTACGAATGCTGGGAAGACCGCGAAGCCACCTTCCTCATCGGCGGCGACACCTGCACCCGCCGCTGCGACTTCTGCCAGATCGACACCGGCCGCCCCACCCCGCTGGACACCGACGAACCACGCCGCGTCGCCGAATCCGTCACCACCATGGGCCTGCGCTACGCCACCGTCACCGGCGTCGCCCGCGACGATCTCCCCGACGGCGGCGCCTGGCTCTACGCCGAAACCGTCCGACAGATCCACACCCACTCCCCCGGCACCGGCGTCGAGGTCCTCATCCCCGACTTCGCCGGCAACCCCGACCAGCTCGACGAGGTCTTCACCGCCACCCCCGAGGTCCTCGCCCACAACCTCGAGACCGTCCCCAGGATCTTCCGCCGCATCCGGCCCGGTTTCCGCTACGAACGTTCCCTCGACGTCCTCACCCGCGCCCGCGCCGCGGGCCTCGTCACCAAGTCCAACCTCATCCTCGGCCTCGGCGAGACCGACGACGAGGTCGAGGACGCGATGACCGCGCTGCACACCGCCGGCTGCGACCTGCTCACCATCACCCAGTACCTGCGCCCCACCCCCCGCCACCACCCCGTCGAACGCTGGGTACACCCCGACGAGTTCATCGCCTGGCAGCAACGCGGCACCGAGATCGGCTTCGCCGGCGTCCTGTCCGGCCCCCTCGTCCGCTCCTCCTACCGCGCCGGCCGCCTCTACCAGCAGGCGATTACATTCCGTAGTGAAACTGCCCGGGGTGAGGCGGTTACCTCCCAAAGTGTGTCGCACGACTCTCACACCGGGTGACGAGTGCGCTGGTGATGACTACCCCGGACGACTAGGCTCGTGCCTGCGTCACGCGGCGGTCACAAGACACGGGGCTCGCCGTGGCGTGGGCACCCCCGTCATCTCCGCCAACTGCGGGAGTGATCGGCGGCGCTCGCGCCCTTCACAGTCAGTGCTGTTCCGGCGGGGCACCGGTCCCGCCTCGGGCTCCACGACCGCGTCGGGAGGTCGTCGACACCGTGTTCCGCTCACTCCTCACCGCCCTTGAGGAACTGACTCTTCTCGTCCTGCCGCACGGCGGCCAGCGCACAGCTCGCCACAACGCCTGGCGGGCCGCCACCGACCTGCACGTCACGACCGGCTACCGCTGGGTTGACCAGATCTCCGTATCCGCCTTCGGCCTGGTTCCCGCCCCGGCGAACGCGTCCGTCCCGTCGCCGGCGGTCCCGCCGGCGACGACCGCCCACGCAGGCATACCCGCGGAGGCGAGGACGGGTGCGCCGCTGGTCACCCGCCCGGTGGCAGCCGCCGCCGGGGGCGACTTCCCGGCGCCGCGCGAGCGGGAGTCGGCGCCGCGGCCAGCGGCCGCCAGGGCCCCGGGAACCCGCGGCTCCACCGGGCGCGCCCCCAAGCCTCGGGTCTCCCCGCCGCGCGCCCGCGCCGCCGCCGCCGCACGTTCCTGACCCGCAGGCGCCGACCGGGCACCAGCCGGGCCCGCGAAGGCCGTAGGCTCGCGCCTATGGCGCTGCGGAGGAAGCCGACCGGTGCCGGCGGGGAGCCGGCGCTCGCGGCCGTGGGTGGGAACGGAACAAGTGGCGGCGGGTCGTCCCGCCGGTCGGGCAAGGCCAGCGCCGCGGGGCGGAACGGACCGGGCGCGGCTGGCGATGGCCCACGTGGCCCGGAGCGGAGCACCATGGCTGGCAGGAGTGACGGGGCTGGCAGGAGCGGCGGGGCCGCCAAGAACGGTGGGGCCGGCAACGGCGGTGCGAAGTCCGGTGCCAAGACGGGCTCGAAGGCCGGGTCGGGCAAGGCCGACCAGCCGGAGAAGGCCGGCCGGGCCAGYGGTCCCGCGTCCGGCGGCGATGCCGCGGGCGCCGGTGCGCCGGGCAGGCTCGCCCAGATCCGGATGGTCTACAAGATCACCCGGCAGCGCGATCCGCAGGTGCTCTGGCTGAGCCTGCTCGGGCTGGCCGTGCCGGTGGTGATCGGCGTGCTGCTCGGAGTCTTCGTCGGCCCCCTGTATGTCTGGCTGCCGATCGCGATCCTGCTGGGCATCGTGGTGGCCCTCAACGTCTTCAGCCGCCGGGTCCAGAAGACCGCCTACGCGGAGATGGAAGGCAAGCCCGGCGCGGCGGCCGGCGTGGTGGAGCGCATGCGCGGTGACTGGCGCCTCACCCCCGCCGTCGGGGTCAACCGGCACCAGGATGTGGTCCATCGCGTGGTCTGCCGAGCCGGCGTGGTGCTCATCGCGGAGGGCCGCGGGCGCGGGCCTCGGGAGCTGCTCGCCGCCGAGAAGCGACGCATTCGCAAGATCGTCGGCGAGGCGCCGATGGTCGACTACATCGTCGGCAACGGCGAGGGCGAGATCCCGTTGCCGAAGCTGCAGAGCACCCTCATGCGGCTGCGCCGTGAGCTGCGCAAGCGCGACGTGGACGCCCTCGAGCGCCGGCTGCGGGCCGTGAGCAGCCCCGTCCTGCCGATTCCGAAAGGCCCGATCCCGCGCAACATCCCCCGCGGCGGCCGCCCGCGCTGAACCTGCCCGCCACGCCGCGGCGGCGGCCAGCGGTCGCGGCGGCCCATCAACGTCATGACGCCCACGTCCCCACTCGGGGACGTGGGCGTCGGTGTCTCGCCGTCCGCTCAGGCCGCGGCTGTCTCCACGGCCTGTCAGTCAGGCCTTCGACGGGACGATCTCGTCCCGCACGACGACCGTGCCCGCGGCGCGGTCGTGCGTGCCGCGAAGGTCACGGTCCCAGATGAACGCCGGGACCAGCAGGGCCAACAGCAGCGTCCGGACCAGGATCCACGGCCAGCTCTGCCGTCCGAAGTCCCGCACCCGGATCACCCTGATCCCCGCGAGCCGCATGCCGATCGTCTGCCCGGCCACCGTGACCAGCACCAGTTCCTCCAGGAGGAAGGCACCGTAGATCGCCAGGCCACGGATGTCCGCAGCCGCGTCGACCCCGACCACGAACAGCAGGCCGACCAGCAGGTTCGCCAGCACGCCGTCGACGATGTACGCAATGATCCGGGGCCCGAAGCCCACCACTGAACCGGGCCCGTCCGCCGGAAGCCCGAGCCGGGCTCCGGGCGGCGTGTCCCGGGGCAGACCGGGGCCCTCCAGCCAACCTCCGAGTGCGCGTCCCACCGCGCAAGCCTATGTCGCCCGCTCGCGCCACCAGGGCCATGACAGAACGTCACCAACGCCGTTAACGTAACATCCACGAAACAGTGCGTTGATTCCCTCGACGCGCCACGCGGTGACGCCACGCAACCGATCAGAGCGTACTCTGTCAGTCATTGGAAGCCTGAAGAACGCTGGAGGGTGGATGTTCACGAACGCCGACGACGTACTCCGCTATATCCGTGACGAAAAAGTTCTGTTCATTGATGTACGGTTCTGCGACCTGCCCGGCGTCATGCAGCACTTCACGATCCCGGCGGAGGTCTTCTCCGAGTCGGTCTTCAGTGACGGTCTCATGTTCGACGGGTCGTCGATCCGCGGTTTCCAGGCGATCCACGAATCGGACATGCTGCTGCTGCCGGACCCGCGGACGGCCTTCGTCGACCCCTTCCGCGAGCACTCCACCCTCGCGATGACCTTCTTCATCCACGACCCGATCACCAAGGAACAGTACTCGCGGGATCCCCGCAACATCGCGCGGAAGGCCGAGGAGTACCTGCGCGGCACCGGCATCGCCGACACCGCGTACTTCGGGCCCGAGGCCGAGTTCTACATCTTCGACGACGTGCGGTACGACTACACCCCGTACGGTTCCATGCACGCCGTTGACTCGGTCGAGGCCGCCTGGAACACCGCACGCAAGGAGGAGGGCGGCAACCTCGGTTACAAGCCCCGCTTCAAGGGCGGCTACTTCCCGGTGCCGCCGACGGACCACTTCACCGACCTGCGCTCGGAGATGAGCCGGGTGCTCTTCGACGTCGGTATCACCGTCGAGATGCAGCACCACGAGGTCGGCACCGCCGGCCAGGCCGAGATCGACATCAGGTTCGACACGCTGCTCAAGACGGCCGACAACCTGATGCTCTACAAGTACGTGATCCGCAACGTGGCCCGTGCCCGGGGCAAGACGGTGACCTTCATGCCCAAGCCGCTGTTCGAGGACAACGGCTCCGGCATGCACACCCACCAGAGCCTCTGGAAGGACGGCGAGCCGCTCTTCTACAGCCCCAACGGCTACGGCGGGCTTTCCGACACCGCCCGGCACTACATCGGCGGGCTGCTGCACCACGCGCCGGCCCTGCTCGCTTTCACCAACCCCACCACGAACTCCTACCGGCGGCTGGTGCCCGGCTACGAGGCCCCGGTCAACCTCGTCTACTCGGCRCGCAACCGGTCGGCCTGCTGCCGGATCCCGCTCGGCGGTGACTCGCCGAAGGCGAAGCGGGTCGAGTTCCGCGTGCCCGACCCGAGCTGCAACCCGTACCTCGCGTTCGCGGCGATGCTGATGGCCGGTCTCGACGGGGTCAAGAACAAGATCGACCCGCCGGACCCCATCGACAAGGACCTCTACGAGCTCCCGCCGGACGAGCTGGCCGCCGTCCCGCAGGTGCCCGGCTCCCTGGAGAAGGTCCTGGAGGCGCTGGAGGCCGACAACGACTTCCTCCGCGAGGGGAACGTGTTCACCGGCGATCTCATCGAGACCTGGATCGACTACAAGCGGGTGAACGAGGTCGACGCCATCCGGCTGCGGCCCCACCCCTACGAGTTCAGCCTCTACTACGACATCTGAGTCTCGATTCCGTCCCGGTCCTCCACCGGCGTCACCAATGAGGTTCCGCGGCCTCTCGGCACACCGAGCACGGTGGCCCACGGTGGCTTTCGGCGCCTTTCGGCATGACCTAGGACTGCTCCGCGCCGGACCTCCGCTCCGCACCCGTGGTCCGGACCTCCGACTGGTCGGCGAAGACCTGTGGTCAGACCCGCCGGAATATCCTCGGCAAGGCCGTGGCGGGATCAGCCGATGAGGCGGGGCCCGTGTCCATGAACCCCTGGACACGGGCCTTCTCTCGTTACAGCCGCTTTTCCGTTCCGCATCTGTCGCGGCTCGACCGGTATTCGCTTCGAGGCACGGCTTTGGCCGCCCGGCAACAACCGAGTGACCGAGAATTAACAAGACGGGAACTGATTGGAAACCGGGCCCGACCAAGCTCCGGACGAACCCTCCCGTCAGTCGCGGCCGGGGTCGGCCCTCCCCCGGCCGATCACACAGTCGCTCCGTCACGTGACACGTCAACCACGGGGAGTACTAGTGAGCTATCAGGCCGAATACATCTGGATCGACGGCACCGAGCCGGAGCCGTTGATGCGGAGCAAGACCCGCATCGTCAAGAGCGGCAAGGAGCCGGAGATCTGGGGCTTCGACGGCTCCAGCACCAACCAGGCCCCGGGTTCGAACTCGGACTGCGTGCTGCAGCCCGTCGTCACCGTTCCGGACCCGCTGCGCGGTGGCGACAACGTGCTCGTCCTGTGCGAGGTGCAGCTGACCGACTTCACCCCGCACCCGACGAACACCCGTGCCATCGCCCGCACGGTGGCCGACAAGTACGCCGACATGAAGCCGATGTTCGGCATCGAGCAGGAGTACACGTTCTTCCAGAACGGCCGGCCGCTCGGCTGGCCGGCGGTCGGCTTCCCCGAGCCGCAGGGCCCGTACTACTGCGGCGTCGGCGGCGAGAAGATGCCCGGCCGGGCCATCGTCGAGCGCCACACCCAGGCCTGCCTGGACGCCGGCCTCGCGATCGAGGGCACCAACGCCGAGGTCATGATGGGCCAGTGGGAGTTCCAGATCGGCGTGCTGCCGGCGCCGACCATCGGCGACCACATCTGGCTGGGCCGCTGGCTGCTGCACCGCATCGCCGAGGACTTCAACACCACGGTGTCCTTCGCCGCGAAGCCCGTTCTCGGTGACTGGAACGGCGCCGGCGCGCACACCAACTTCTCCACCAAGCAGACCATGGAGAGCTGGGACGCGATCGTCACCGTCTGCGAGTCGCTCGCGCCCCGCGTCATGGAGCACGTCACCCACTACGGGACGGGCATCCAGGACCGCCTCACCGGCAAGCACGAGACCGCCCCGTGGAACAAGTTCTCCTGGGGTGCCTCGGACCGCGGCGCGTCCATCCGGATCCCGTGGGCCGTCGAGAAGGCCAAGAAGGGCTGGATCGAGGACCGCCGTCCGAACGCGAACATGGACCCGTACGTGGTCTCCGCGCTCATGATCGACACCTGCTGCAGCGCGCTGGCCGGCGACAAGCCGACCCTGTTCGTGCCGTCGCAGGGCGCCGAGGCCACCGTCACGGTCTGACGTCAGATCCCGCGGGCGGATACTCGCGGGCGGGTCTCGCCGCCCGCGGGACCGCTCGTCCATCATCGGCTCCGGTTCGGCGCATCCCGTACCGGAGCCGGTGAACCGTCCGTCGGGTGTGCACCGGCCCCGGATGTGATGGAAAAGGCTCACTGCTCGCGGCCGAGCACCTCCAGGGCGACCGCATGCGCACGTGCCGCTGCCCGGCGGTAGTCACCGGGCAGCTGGTCCACCTCGTCGGCGGGGTAGCCGAGCGCGCGGGCGACCCGTTCCAGGCCGGGCGCCACGCCCGGAAGAAGATCACCGCGCTGGCCGGACGTCAGCATGACGCCGTTGCGCACCCGGGAGGCCAGGGTCCAGGCCGCATCCAGCGCGGACAGCTGCGCGGGCGCGAGCAGGCCGGCCGTCGCGGCCGCGCGCAGACAGGCGCGGGTCGCGGTCGTGCGCAGCGCCGGGACGCGGTGGGCGTGCCGAAGCTGGAGCACCTGCACGGTCCACTCGACGTCCGTCAGCCCGCCGGGACCGAACTTCACGTGCATCGCCCGGTCGACCCCGCGCGGGACACGCTCACGCTCCATCCGCCCGCGCAACCGCAGGATCTCGGTGATCGTGCCCGCCGGCAGCGCGGACGGGTAGCGGATCCGGTCCGCGAGCGCGCAGAACCGGGCGCCGAGCTCGGCGTCGCCGGCCAGCGGCTCGGCGCGCAGCAGCGCCTGCGCCTCCCACCCCAGTGACCACCGGTCGTAGTACGCCGCGTAGCCCTCGACCGTCCGCGACAGCGGGCCGCCGCGGCCCTCGGGGCGCAGCCCGGCGTCCAGGGTGAGGGGCGGGTCGGGCCCGGGTAGTGCAAGCAGGCGGTGCAGCTCACCGATGACGTCGGCGGCGAGCCGGGCGGCCAGTGGCTGCGGGGTTCCCGGCAGCGCCTCGTGGACGAACAGCACATCGGCGTCACTGCCATAGGACAGCTCTCGGCCGCCCAGACGTCCCATCGCGATCACTGCGAGCCGCACCGGCAGCGCCCCATCGCCCCCGCTGGCGTCGTCCCCGCCGGCGACGCGGCGGCGCGCGACGAGCAGCGCCGCCTCCACGGTCGCGGCGGCCGCGTCGGACAGCGCCTGCCCGACGGCGCCGACGTCCAGCAGACCGAGCAGGTCCGCGCAGGCGATCCGGACCAGCTCCACCCGCCGCACCGCCCGCGCCCGGCCGACCGCGTCCGCGGCCTCGGGGTTGCGTCGCGACACCGCGAGCAGGGTGCGCACCATCGCCTCGCGGGAGGTCGGCCGCAGCTCCTCCTCGGTGCGCAGCAGCCGCACCGACTCCGGCGCGCGGGTCATCAGGTCGGCGACGTACCGGCTCGTCGCGAGCACCCGGGCGAGGCGGTCCGCGGCCCCGGCAGAGTCCCGCAGCAGGCGCAGGTACCACGGCGTGCGCCCCAGCGCCTCGCTCACCTGCCGGTAGGCGAGCAGCCCGGCGTCCGGCTCGGGTGCGTCCGCGAACGCGGGCAGCATGGCGGGCAGCAGGCGCCGTTGGATGACGGCGGTGCGGCTCACCCCGTTGGTCAGCGCCTCGATGTGGCGCAGGCAGCGCGCCGGCTGGGCGAAACCGAGCGCGGCGAGCCGGTCCGCGGCCTCCTGCGGGGTCAGCCGCATCTCCTCCGCCGACAGCCGCGCCACCGCCTCCAGCAGCGGCTGGTAGAAGAGCTTCTCGTGCAGGGAGCGGACGGTGCGGGTCACCCGCCGGTGCTCCTCCGCAAGCTCCGCGGCCCCCGGCAGCCCCATGCAGCGCGCCAGCCAGCGCAGCTCGCCGGGATCCCGGGGCAGGGTGTGCAGCCGGCGCAGCCGCTGCAGCTGCAGCCGGTGCTCGGCGACCCGCAGGAACCGGTAGGCGTCGGCGAACCCGGCCGCGTCGCGGCGGCCGACGTAGCCGCCGCGCCGCAGTCCGTCCAGGGCGTCCAGGGTGGCGGCCACCTGCAGCTTGGCGTCCGCCCGGCCGTGGACGAGCTGCAGCAGCTGCACGGCGAACTCGACGTCACGCAGCCCGCCGGGGCCGAGTTTGAGGTTGCGGTCGGCCTCGAAACGGGACAGCGACCGCTCCACCCGGCGCCGCATGGCCCGGACGTCCGTGACGAAGTCGGGGCGCGACGCCGCCGTCCACACCAGCGGTGCGATCATCTCGCCGAAGCGCGCCCCCAGCTCGAGGTCGCCGGCCACCGGGCGGGCCTTGAGCAGCGCCTGGAACTCCCAGGTCCGTGCCCAGCGCCGGTAGTAGGCGCGATGGCTGTCCAGGGTGCGCACGAGCGCGCCGTGCCGGCCTTCGGGCCGCAGGTTGACGTCCACCGGGAACAGCTCGCCGGCCGCGGTGGGCGTGCCGCACACCCGCACGACACCCTCGGCCAGCCTGGTGGCGGCACGCAGCGTCGCCTCCAGGTCGGGCGGGGCGTCGGCGCAGGGAAGGTCTCCCGACTCTCGCGGCTCTCGCGGCTCTCCGGGCTCTCCTGGCTCTCCTGGCTTCCCCGGCTCTCCTGGCTTCCTCGGTGCCCCCGGCCCGTGGTCGGCGACCGGTTCGGCGACGAACAGCACGTCCACGTCGCTGACGTAGTTCAGCTCACGCCCACCGCACTTGCCCATGCCGATGATCGCCAGGCGGACGGGCACATCCGCCGGGCCCGCTCCGGCCCGGGCGACCGCGAGCGCGGCGTCGAGCGCCGCCCCGGCCAGGTCCGCGAGCTCCGCGGTGGCGTCGTCCAGCGACACGGTGCCGGTGAGGTCCCGCGCGGCGAGCACCAGCAGCGCACGCCGGTAGGCCAGCCGCAGCGCGTCGAGGACCGCCACCCCGTCACCGCGGGCCCGGGGCACCGCGGCAGCCGGATCGGCGCCGACCGCACGCAGCAGGCCGCGCCGGGTGACCGCCGGGTCCGACGGCCCCGCGGTGGCCCCGTCCGGGGCGAGGATCAGCCAGTCCAGCGGATGGGCGACGAGGTGGTCCCCCAGCGCCGAGCTCGCGCCCAGCACGGCGATCAGCCGGCGGCGCAGACCGGGGTTGTCGGCCAGCGCCGGCAACAGCAGTGGTTGCGCCCCGGCGGGCTGGGCCTCGACCAGCCGTTCGAGGCAGCGCAGGGCGAGATCGGCGTCCGCCGAGGCGGCGAGCTCGCCGATGATGACATTCACCGCGAGCCCGGCGGCAGGCCCGGCAGGCTCCGCGGCCCCCGAAGGCCCCGCGGGCGCGGCCCCGTCCGGCGGGGGCAGCAGCCCGAGCCGGCGCATCGTGGCGGCGACCCGCTCGACGTCGGAGAAGCCCAGCCGGGCGAGCTGGGCGCCGACGGTGTTCCGGCGGGGGTCGACGCCCCTGGCCGGCCGGTCACTCACAACGTCGGAAGGTACCGGTCGATCTCGAAGGGCGTGACCTGGCGGCGGTACTCGATCCATTCGGACCGCTTGTTCCGCAGGAAGAAGTCGAACAACTCGTCGCCAAGCGTCTCACGGACCAGCGACGAGTTCTCCATCGCGGTGATCGCCTCGGCGAGCGATCCGGGCAGCTCGGTGATGCCACGCTCGCGGCGCTGGGAGTCGGTGAGCGTCCACACGTCGTCCGCCGCGGGCGCCGGCAGCTCGTAACCGCCCTGGACGCCGCGCAGGCCGGCGGCGAGCATCAGCGCGAAGGTCAGGTACGGGTTGCAGGCGCTGTCCGGGGAGCGGAACTCGACCCGGGCCGTGTTCGCCTTGTTCAGCTTGTACAGCGGTACCCGAACCAGGGCCGACCGGTTGTTGTGGCCCCAGCAGACGTAGGCGGGCGCCTCCCGCAGCTCGCCGGCGCGCCCCTCGCCCACCAGCCGCTTGTACGAGTTCACCCACTGGTTCGTCACCGCGGTGATCTCCGCGGCGTGCGTCAGCACCCCGGCGATGAAGGCCTTCCCCACCTTCGACAGCTGGTACTCGTCGGTCGGGTCGTGGAAGGCGTTGCGGTCACCCTCGAACAGGCTCATGTGGGTGTGCATGCCCGAGCCGGCCTGATCGCTGAACGGCTTGGGCATGAACGTCGCGTAGATGCCCTGCCGCAGCGCCACCTCCTTCACCACCTGGCGGAAGGTCATGATGTTGTCGGCGATGGTGAGCGCGTCGGCGTACCGCAGGTCGATCTCCTGCTGGCCCGGCGCGACCTCGTGGTGGCTGAACTCCACCGAGATGCCGAGGCGCTCGAGCACGCTGATGGCCTGCTGGCGGAAGTCATGGCTGATGTCGTTCGGGGTCAGGTCGAAGTAGCCCGACTCGTCCACCGGCGGCGGCACCGGGCCGCCGCGGGTCGGCGGATGCTTGAGCAGGAAGAACTCGATCTCGGGGTGGGTGTAGAAGGTGAAGCCGGCGTCGGCGGCCTTCGCCAGGGTGCGGCGCAGCACCCAGCGGGAGTCCGCGGCGGCCGGCGTGCCGTCCGGCATGATCAGGTCGCAGAACATCCGGGCGGTCATCGGGTGCTCACCGCGCCACGGCAGCACCTGGAAGGTGGACGGGTCGGGCCGGACCAGCATGTCCGCCTCGTGCACCCGGGCGAAGCCCTCGATCGCCGAGCCGTCGAACCCGATGCCCTCCGCCAGCGCGCCCTCCAGCTCGGCGGGCGCGATCTCGACGGACTTCAGCACGCCGAGCACATCCGTGAACCAGAGCCGGACGAACCGGATGTCGCGTTCCTCGAGGGTGCGGAGAACGAATTCCTGCTGCTTGTCCACGGGCCCTCCGCGCGTGAGTGCGGACTCGTCTGCACGGCGAGCCGAGTCGTCTTCCGATGGTGCTGTTCCCCGTCGGGACACGGTGCCACCGGGTGCTTCGACCCGAGAGTAGCGACTGATCGCGCCACAGGTTCCGCACGTTACAGCGAAGTTGCGCCACCGCAATCCCCGGTGTCACCTGCGCCCCAGCAACACACCACCGGCCGCCGGCAGGGCAAACCCGGCCTACGCTTCGGTGTATGGCCCAGCTTCGGATCGCCCTCGCCCAGGTGGACACCACCGTCGGAGATCTGGACGCCAACGCCGACCTGGTGAGCTCCTGGACCAAGCAGGCACTGGCCCAGGGCGCTCATCTGGTCGCCTTCGGCGAGATGACCCTGACCGGCTACCCGGCCGAGGACCTCGTCCTGCGCCGCTCCTTCGTGGCGGCCTCCGCGGCGACACTGGAACGGCTCGCGGCCCGCCTCCACGAGGAGGGAGCGGGCTCCATCGCCGTCGTCGTCGGGTACCTCGACGCCTCCGCCACCCCGGCGCCGGCGGTCGGCCGCCCCGCCGGCGAGCCGCAGAACTGCGTCGCCGTCCTGTGGCAGGGCCGCGTCGCCGCCCGCTCGGCCAAGCACCACCTGCCCAACTACGGCGTCTTCGACGAGTTCCGCTACTTCGTGCCCGGCACGACCTTCCCGGTCTTCCGCCTGCACGGCGTGGACGTCGGCCTCACCGTCTGCGAGGACCTCTGGCAGGCCGGCGGCCCCGTCGCCGTGGCCCGCAAGGTCGGGGTCGGGCTGCTGCTGTGCATCAACGGCTCGCCCTACGAGCAGGGCAAGTCCTTCCACCGGGACGAGCTGTGCGCACGCCGGGCCCGCGAGGCGGACGCCACCCTCGCCTACATCAACCTGGTCGGCGGCCAGGACGAGCTGGTCTTCGACGGCGACTCGCTCGTCGTCGACCCGGCCGGGGCGGTCCTCGCCAGGGCACCGGTCTTCGAGGAGACCCTGCTCACCGTCGATCTCGACCTGCCCGCCAGCAACACCCCGGGAACGGCCACCGGGATGACCGGGCAGGTCGCCGCCGGCGACGGCACCATGATGGAGGTCAGCCACATCGTGCTGGCCGGCGAGCCGCTGCCGGCCTGGGAGCCGCGGCCGCACCAGATCGCGCAGCGCCCCGACCCCACCGGTGAGCTGTACGCCGCGGTGGTCACGGGCACCCGCGACTACGTCCGCAAGAACGGCTTCCGCTCGGTGGCGCTCGGCCTGTCCGGTGGCATCGACTCGGCCCTGGTCGCCACGATCGCGGTGGACGCCCTCGGCGGCGACGCCGTGCACACGGTCGCGATGCCCTCGGCCCACTCCTCCCAGGGATCGCTGGACGACGCCGCGGAGCTGGCCCGCCGCCAGGGCACCCGGCACAGCGTCGTCCCGATCGAGCCGACCGTCACGGCCTTTCACGCGGCGCTCGCCGCCGCCGGCGGCCTGCACGGCCTGGCCGCGGAGAACCTGCAGGCACGGGTGCGCGGAACACTGCTGATGGCGCTGTCGAACGAGCACGGCCACCTCGTGCTGACCACCGGCAACAAGAGTGAGCTGGCCACCGGCTTCTCCACCCTGTACGGCGACAGCGCCGGCGGCTTCGCCCCGATCAAGGACGTCTCGAAGACGATGGTGTGGGCGCTCTCCCGCTGGCGCAACGCGCAGGCGACGGCCCGCGGGGAGGTCCCGCCGATCCCGGAGGAGATCATCGTCAAGCCGCCGTCGGCCGAGCTCGCCCCGGGGCAGCTCGACTCCGACCGGCTGCCCGACTACACCGAACTCGACGCCGTCCTCGACGACTATGTCAGCCACGACCTCGGCCGGGCCGAGCTGACCGCCGCCGGCCACGATCCGGCCACGGTCGACCGGGTGATCCGGCTCGTCGACCTCGCCGAGTACAAGCGGCGGCAGAACCCGCCCGGCCCCAAGGTGACGTCCAAGGCCTTCGGCCGCGACCGCCGCCTGCCGATCACCTCCCGCTGGCGCGAGCGCGAGCGGGATTGAGCCCTTCCCCGTCGGCCTGATCCCCCAGTCGCCGCCGCTACGGGAGGAGTTGCCCCTGGCCCTCCGTCCCGACAAGATCGAGACGGGTACCGCTGCCCACTGGTGGCAGCCGGCGGCGTTCGCGGGGTCGGGGAGGTTCGGTTGCGCATCGGGTGTACCCGTGGGTCGACGGAACAGCACTCGTCGCGAGTCGACCGCGCAGGCGTTCGGAGATGGTGGCGATCCGCCGGCATCGCCGCTGCGGCCGTCGTCGCACTGGCCGCATGCAGCGATGCAATGAGCGGGGCGGCACCAGCCGCGACACCGGCCCCGCCTTCCGGCACGTCCGGACCCCCGCCTGTCATGCTCCCCGCCGGGCCGGGGGGCGAGCCGGTCACGCTCCGCTTCGTCGGGACCCGGCGGCTGCTCGACCTCGACGCCGCCGCCAAGGCAGCCGTCGTCCACCGCTGCGCCCCGGGAAACATCCGCGGCCCGGTGGCGCCGGGCGGCAGCGCACCGGGCGGCAGCGCACCGGACGCCGGCGCACCGGACGCCGGCGCGCCGGACGCCGGCGCGCCGGACAGCAGTGGCCGGCTGCTCGTCGCGGTCGACGGACCTCTCGTGCTCGTCCAGAACAGCCAGGGTCTGGCCGCCTGCCTGGTCAGCCTGGTCAGCCGCGACGGCCCACCGGACTTCTCCCGGTCCGACGAGCCCATGCTCCGGTGGTGGGCCTCGGACCGCGACCCCGACTTCTCCCGGCCGCCAGTGACACCGATCGAGGTCTTCAGCACGAGCACCAGTGCGGACGGCGCGGTCGACTGGGAGCGCCCGACCTGGTTCTGGCAGGCCTTCGGGCGGGTGTCCCCCGAGGTGAAGGAACTGTTCGCCGTGATCCCGGACGGCGAGGCAGTCAACGTCGCCATCGGCGACACAGGCGCGTTCGCCCTCTACTGGAACAAGACGGTCGACAGCCCGGAGCAGGTGGAGGCCAGACCCCCGCTGTCACTGTTCGCCCGTGACGGCGCAGGTCGGGTGCTGCACTCGATCGCCCTTCCCTGACCGGACGGTCGGCCACGAGGGTGGTCGCTGTTCCGTGGACCCGGTGCGCGGTCGCCGGGTCCACGTTCACCTGCGCGGCTCAGACCTGGGCGCGGCGCTCCACGACGTCGAGGATCTCGGCGACGGCCTCGTCGACCGGCACGCCGTTGCGCTGCGTCCCGTCGCGGAACCGGAAGGAGACCGCGCCCTTCGAGACGTCCTCGTCGCCGGCCAGCAGCATGAAGGGCACCTTCTGCTTCTGCGCGGTGCGGATCTTCTTCTGCATCCGGTCGTCGGAGGAGTCGACCTCCACCCGGATGCCGCGCTCCCGCAGCTTCGCCGCGACGTCGTCCAGGTAGGGCACGTGCTCGTCGGTGATCGGGATGCCGACGACCTGCACCGGGGCCAGCCACGGCGGCAGCGCGCCGGCGTAGTGCTCCAGCAGAATCGCGAAGAAGCGCTCGATCGTGCCGAACAGCGCCCGGTGGATCATGAAGGGACGCTGGCGGGTGCCGTCGGCCGCCTGGTAGGTCATGTCGAACCGCTGCGGGAGCTGGAAGTCCACCTGGATGGTGGACAGCTGCCAGGTCCGCCCGATCGCGTCCTTGGCCTGCACCGAGATCTTCGGGCCGTAGAAGGCGCCGCCACCCTCGTCCATCACCAGTTCGAGGTCCTGCTTGGAGGCGGCCTCGCGCAGCAGCTCGGTGGCCTGGGCCCACTCCTCGTCCGAGCCGATCGCCTTGCCCTCGGGACGGGTCGACAGCTCCAGGTAGAAGTCCTCCAGGCCGTAGTCGCGCAGGAGCCCGAGGACGAACTTCAGGACGGAGTCGAGCTCTTCCGGAAGCTGCTCACGGGCGCAGAACAGGTGCGCGTCGTCCTGGGTGAGCCCGCGCACCCGGGTCAGGCCGTGCACCACGCCGGACTTCTCGTACCGGTAGACGGTGCCGAACTCGAACAGCCGCAGCGGCAGCTCCCGGTACGACCGGCCGCGTGACCGGAAGATCAGGATGTGCATCGGGCAGTTCATCGGCTTGAGGTAGTAGTCCGCCCCGCCGTCGAGCTGCATGGGCGGGTACATGCCGTCGGCGAACCAGTCCAGGTGCCCGGAGATCTCGTACAGGTCGGACTTGGTGATGTGCGGGGTGTTCACGAACTCGTACCCGGCCTCGATGTGCCGGCGGCGCGAGTAGTCCTCCATGACGGTGCGGATCGCGCCGCCCTTGGGGTGGAACACGGCCAGCCCCGGGCCGATCTCGGACGGGAACGAGAACAGGTCCAGCTCGGCGCCCAGTTTGCGGTGGTCACGCTTCTCCGCCTCGGCGAGGCGGTGCTGGTACTCCTTCAGCGCCTCCCGCGACTCCCAGGCGGTGCCGTAGATGCGCTGCAGCTGCGGGTTGCGCTCGCTGCCCCGCCAGTAGGCCGCCGCGGAGCGCTGCACCGCGAAGGCGGGGATGTGCCGGGTGGTGGGCACGTGCGGCCCGCGACACAGGTCCTTCCAGCACA
Organism: Frankia sp. CcI49; assembly: GCF_001983215.1. NCBI lineage: Bacteria > Bacillati > Actinomycetota > Actinomycetes > Frankiales > Frankiaceae > Frankia > Frankia sp. CcI49. The sequence goes on along the minus strand of NZ_MOWP01000007.1, from coordinate 11,479 downwards.
GCTCGCCCGACTTCGGGTCGAGGTTGTCGTAGATGGTGAGCTCGCCCGCGCCCACCTCGACCGAGGCCTCGGCGTCGTCACCCGCGCTCGATTTCAGCCCGATCAGCTCGATCTTGTACGGCTCGTCGGCGAGCTCGGCGCGGGCCTCGTCGTCGGTGACGACCCGGCGGGAGAACCGCTGGCCCGCCTTGATGATCTCCTGGGCGCGCTTCTCGACAGCCTTGAGGTCCTCCGGGGTGAAGGGGCGCTCAACGTCGAAGTCGTAGTAGAAGCCGTCCTGGATCGGCGGGCCGATCCCGAGCTTCGCCTTGGGGAACAGGTCCTGCACGGCCTGGGCGACCACGTGCGCGCACGAGTGGCGCACGATCGCCCGCCCGTCCGGCGAGTCGACGGTGATCGGCTCGACGACGTCCCCTTCAGCCAGTGGATGGGCCAGGTCACGCTGGYGGCCACCGACCCGGGCGGCGATCACCGACCGCTCGCCGTCGAAGAGCTCGGCGGCCGTCGTACCCGCCCGCACCACCCGCTCCTCGGCCTGCTGACCTCGCTGAACGGTAACGCGGACGTCGGACACCGGATTCTCCTGCGGCAGTGAACGGATGGCCGGGCGCACCCACGCGCGCCCTGACCATGGCTGGTGATGAACTCTGGAGGCTGTTCATTTGTCGGGACGACAGCCCACGCCGGCACCTGATGCCCGGCACCCGACGCCGGCCGGAGCCGGGCGGGGCCACGCACGCGCGGCGGGGTGCCTCCCCGATCGCGATGCTACTCGTGCGCACACAGCGTCCCCACGCGATTTTCCGGCGGCGTCGGCCAGCCCGATCGCCCGGCGCGTCAGTCGGCGCGGATGCCACCCAGAACGGTGTCGACGATCTGACTGATCCGCGTCCCGCTCACCTCGTTGCTGCCGGCGGTGTACTGCCGGTACGAGACCGGGCCGACCAGCATGTCCGTCGCCAGGTCGATGTCGAGGTCCGCCTTGAGCTCACCGCTGGCAACCCCGCGGCGCAGCACGTTCGCGACCTGTTCCCGGGCCGGGACGATCACCTGCTGGCGGTAGGTGTCGAACAGGTCGGGGTGGGACTCCTTCTCCGCCAGCACCCGGGGCATGATCCGCCCCGACAGCGTCTGGATGCCGTGCCGGCGCACCGCGTTCACCGCCGCGACCAGGTCGTCGCGCAGGGATCCGGTGTCATGCGGCTCGTGCGAGGTGGCCAGGGTCGCGAGCGCCTCGGCGACCAGGGCGCCCTTCGTCGGCCACCGCCGGTAGACGGTGGCCTTGCCCACGCCCGCCGCGGCCGCGACCGCCTCCATGGACAGGCCCCCGAAGCCGTTGGCCGCGAGCTCCGTCAGGGTGGCCTCGATGATCAGTGGGTCGCGCCGGGTGTCACGGGGCCGCCCCGGTGGGCGGGCCACACCTGACGGTGGCCGGGACGAGTGTTCACGCGGGTCCGTCCCGTTGGCATGCGCCACCGACATCAGACCGCCTTGCCGGGTCGCCCGTGGAAGGCGTCGCGCCTGCGCCGGTCGCCCGGCCGATCCGTCCACATGCCCGCCGCCACCCGCGCCTTCTTCGCACCGTTCACGCGGCCGTGGAGCACGGCCGCGAATGCCTGGCCCGGTCGACACCGGGCTCATCGTGCCGGTGTTTCCCGGCCCCGCGCATTTGTCAAGATCGGAGAGTACGTGCGTTCGACGCCACACGCATCTGATTGCGCGAACAACACGCCTGGGTAACGTCCCTGCGACGGCCGGCCACACCGCACCCGACCGATTCCGCCAGACGTGCATCCGCCAGGGCGTGCATCCGCCAGAACACCGCCCGCAGCCGTTCCGGCGCAGCTGGCGACATCACCGGCACGAATGATGGCCCGGTACGGGCGGGCCCGCGCCAGACCTGTCAGCGACAGCCCTCTCGGTGGCAGCATGGAGACACGCCGGGACGCGATCCCGCGCCCGGACGGCTTACCGGGAGTTTGCATGAACTCGTCGATCGGCAATCCCACCTCCTCCGCCGCGGGCGGCCCCAGCTCCACCCCAGCCAGCGCCGCCGACGGCAGCGACGAGGCGGCGACGCTCTACGGCGCGCCGACCACCGCCGCGGCCGCCACCGCACCCGCCGCGGCCGATGCATCCGGCACCACCGGCGCCAGCGGCGCGCCCGCCGCGACCGCCGCGCCCGGCGCCCGGAGCACGACCCGCTCGACCCGTTCGATCCGCCTGGGCCGCAGCGGCCGGACGACGGTGCGCGACATCCGCGCCGCCAAGGAGCGGGGCGAGAAGTGGGCCATGCTCACCTCCTACGACGTCCTCTCGGCCGGAATCTTCGACGAGGTCGGCATCCCGGTCCTGCTCGTCGGTGACTCCGCCGCGAACACGGTCTACGGCTACGAGACCACCGTTCCGATCACGGTCGACGAGATGATCCCGCTGGTGCAGGCGGTGGTGCGCGGCGCGTCGAACGCGATGGTCGTCGCCGACCTGCCCTTCGGCTCCTACCAGTCGAGCCCGCAGCAGGCGCTGGAGACGGCCGCCAGGTTCCTCAAGGAGGGCGGCGCCCAGGCGGTCAAGCTCGAGGGCGGCGCGCGGGTGCTGCCACAGGTCGAGGCGCTCGTCGCCGCCGGCGTCCCGGTCGTCGGCCACCTGGGCCTCACCCCGCAGAGTGTCCACACGCTGGGCGGCTACCGCGTCCAGGGGCGTGACCGCGCCGGTGACGTGCTGCTCGCCGACGCGCTGGGCCTGCAGGAGGCCGGCGCGTTCGCGGTCGTGCTGGAGGTCGTGCCCGCCGATCTGGCCGCCCGGGTTACCAAGGAGCTGACGATCTCCACCGTGGGCATCGGCGCGGGCGCGGACTGCGACGCGCAGGTGCTCGTCTGGCAGGACATGGCCGGGCTCAGCGGCGGCCAGGCACCGCGCTTCGTCAAGCGCTTCGCCGAGCTGCGGACGGCGCTGGCCGACGCGGCCGCGGCGTACAGCGACGAGGTCTCCCGCGGGGTGTACCCGACGGTGGAGCACAGCTACTGACCGCCGGCCATGAGCCGCCGGCGGTTGAGCCGTTGACCGGCGACCCTGCCAGCGACTACTGAGACCAGCGACTACTGAGACGCCAGCGCGTTCGCGAGGTCGGCCCGTGCCTGCACCAGGGACGGGCCGTACCACGTCAGCAGCCGGCCGGACACGCAGACCGCCCGGGCCTCGAACGACTCCGGGCCGTCGGACGGGCTGAACGCGTACGGCTCATCCGGCAGCACCACCAGGTCGTGCGGCGGCAGCGCGGCGATGTCCACCCGCGGATAGCGCTGCTCGGATCCGGCCAGCGCGTTGTCCACTCCGAGCCGGGCCAGCACGTCGCCGGTGAAGGTGTCCCGCCCGACCGCCATCCAGGGCCGCCGCCAGATCGGGATGATCGCGCGGCGGCGCTCGCCGCGGAACGGTTCCGCCCACACCTGCTCCGCGGCGTCCAGCCAGTCCGGGCGCGCCAGGCCGCAGCCCAGCCGCAGCAGCCGGTCGAGGCTGCGCAGCGCCGCGGGGACGGTGGTCGGCGCGGTGACCCAGACCGCGAGACCCGCCGCGCGCAACGCGGCCAGATCCTCCGCGCGGTTCTCCTCCGCGTTGGCGCAGACCAGGTCGGGCGCCAGCGCCCCGATGGCGGCCAGATCCGGGTTCTTCGTCCCACGCACCCGGCGCACCGCGAGGCCTGGCGGGTGGGAGCACCAGTCGGTGGCACCCACCAGCAGCTCCGGCGCGCTCGCCGCGACGGACTCCGTCAGGCTCGGCACCAGGGAGACCACCCGCCGGACCACCGCCGGCACGGGCACCAGATCACCCAGGTCGTCACGGGCACCCGAGTCAGTAGGGGCGCTCGAGTCACTACGGGCGCCCAGGTCGTCACGGGCGGGCCCACGGGACGAGCCCGGGAACGGTACCGCCGGCGGGGAGGTCATACCGCCAGTCTCACCCGAGCCCGCGCCGGGACGCGCTTCGGACGTCTCCGCGGACGTCCCAGACGTCCGCGGACGCCTCAGACGTCGGTGACCCGCAGGCCGGCGTGCGCCTTGTAGCGGCGGTTGACGGAGATGAGGTTCGCGGTGAGCGCCTCGACCTGACCGGCGTTGCGCAGCTTGCCGGCGTAGATGCCCCGCATCCCGGGGATCCGGTTCGCGAGCGCGATCACCGTGTCGGTCGCCGGGCGGTCGTCGCCGACGACCAGGATGTCGGTGTCGATGGACGCGACCGACTCATCCATGAGCAGGACCGCGGAGACGTGGTGGAAGGCACCGACGACGGTGCTGTCCGGCAGCACGGCCGCGGCCTGCTGCGCGGCGCTGCCCTCCTCGACCGGCAGCGCGAAGGCGCCGCCCTTGTCGAAGCCCATCGGGTTGACACAGTCGATGACGATCTTGCCCGTCAGCTGCTTGCGCAGGTCGGCGAGCAGTTCGCCGTGGCCCTCCCAGGGCACCGCGACGATGACCACGTCCGCCTGCTCGGCGACGTCGGCGTTGTCCCCGCCCTCGACGAGCCGCCCGGGCCCGGAGAGCTTGGCGGCGGCCTCCCGACCGCGCTCCGCCGAGCGCGAGCCGACGAGCACCCGGTGCCCGGCCAGCGCGAAACGGACCGCGAGCCCGCCACCCTGGGGCCCGGAACCACCCAGGATGCCGATCGCGAGGGAGGAGACGTCAGGAAGAGAGGGCGCGGCTGAGGTCACGAGCCCATCCTGCCCGAATCGGCCCGCAGGTGCTGGTGTGCGTCACAGCCTGTGCTGACTGTGACGCCTGTGACTCCGCTCCCAGTTGCCCGGGTCATCCGGCGGGCCCCGGGGCACTCACGTGGACTGGGCGTCAGATCCGACGAAGGCCCACGGCCAGCACAGATGCCACAACGGGAGACGACAGGACATTTTTCCCCACCCCGCCGACGCGGACACTCACCCGATAGTGGACTATGAGGGAACAACGGGGCAGCTACGATCGCGACCGCGACTCCCGGGCCGGCCTGCACCCCAGGCCCGACGAACAGCAGCGCGGACCTCAGGAAAAGCGTCGCGACCGGCGAAGGAGCAGGACCAGTGGCGGATCCGCACAGAACTCTGACCGCGACATGGAGCGCCAACGATCTGACACACCGTGAGGGGCGGCCTGCTTCAGGGAACCCCGAGCGTGCGTTCGTCCGAGATGGGCCGTACCGTTCCCAGTCACACGTACCCCAGTCATACGCACCAGACAGATCTTCGGTAGGTAGACCTTCCGAGTCAGGCGAGAGAGGTCGAGCAATGGCGGACGTATCGGTTCGCTTCGCGATGACGAACGACAGCGAAGTGGTGCTGAACCTGTCGCTGCCGCAGGCACTGCGCCTGATGGAAGCGATCGCGCGCAAGGTGGGCGAAACCCTCGCCGAGYGCAGCAACCAGTCGGTTGGCGGTGTCGGCGGAGTTCCCTCGCCCGCGCCCTCCAACGGCATGCCGAGCCTCGGGCCGTACACCCCGTCCTGAGCCGGCCTCACGGTCATCCGTCCTGAGGCGGGCGGCTACGCTCCCGCCTCGGGCGACCGGGCACCATCACGATCACCTGCGCCGATCGGATCACCATCACCGATCGGCCGCTCTCCGACCGGCGCCGGCACGGGCAGTCTCGTCACCGCCGGCGCTGTCACTGTCGCAGTCGCGCCCGGGCATGGGCATGGCACCGCCCGCGGATGCGACGACGTGTACACCTCGCGAAGATGGTCCATGGTCGTCAGGTCCGTGTTCGTCAGGGTGTAGATCTGGGTCGTGCTGACCGACGCGTGACCCAGCAGCTCCTGGACGACCCGTACGTCCGCGCCGCGATCGAGCAGGTGCGCCGCGAACGAGTGCCGCAGCACATGCGGTGACGCCCCGGTCACACCGGCCGCGTCCGCCGCCGCCCGCAACGCCGACCAGGCGCTCTGGCGGGACAGCCGGGTACCCCGCCGCGAGACGAACACCGCCGGGCCAGCGCCTCCGACGCCGGCCACCAGCAGCGGTCGGCCGCCGCGCAGATACCGTTCCAGCGCGATCACCGCGTAGCGCCCCAGCGGAACCACCCGGCCCCRCCCGCCCTTGCCGCGCAGCCGGACCACGGATCCGTCCAGGTCGAGATCGTCGAGGTCGAGCCCGACCGCCTCCGAGATCCGCGCGCCGGTCCCGTACAGCAGCTCGAGCAGGGCCGCGGAGCGCAGCCGGCGGGCCAGGCCGGTCTGGTCCTCCCCCGTGGCCGCCCCGGCCTGCAGGATGAGCGCCGTCACCTGGTCGACCGTCAGCGCCCGGGGTGGACGCCGCGGCGGAGCCGCCGGCCGGACCAGCCCGGACACGTCCGCGCTCACATCCCCCTCGCGGGCCGCGTAGCGATGCAGCGACCGCACCGCGACCAGCATCCGGGCGACCGACGCCGCCGCGAGCGGCGGATGCGACTCGTCGCCGGTACGCAACGTGATGGCGAACTGCGCGATCTGCGCCTCGCCGACCGCGCCGAGCGACCTGATTCCCCGCCCCGACAGGTGCTCCTGGTAGCGGCGCAGATCCCGGCGGTAGGCGAGCACCGAGTTACGCGCCAGCCCGCGCTCACCGTCCACATGATCGAGGTACCGGGCGATGACCTGGCCCGCGTCGGCCCCCTCACCTGCCCCATCGCCCAGCAGGCCACCGCTGGCGGCATCGGCCGAATCATCAGCCGGATCTCCGGCCGCGGTCGGGGTGTAGCCGTGCTCGGGCCCACCGCGGCGGGCGTCGCCGCCTTCCGCCGTGGTCATCATCGAACTGATATTAGGGCGCGACGACGCCGGTTCGTTGATGCCCGTTCCCGACGGCGCCAGCGAACGTCTATCGTGACACCCTGTGCGGACTGACGCTGGATCGTCACGTTTCGCCGCATGCCGGAGGCTTGTCATCGCCACTGTCTCGGCCGGCGCTGTCCCGGTCGCCGCTGTCTCGGTCGTCCTCACCCTCTGCGCGGGCGTGTTGCTCGCCGGGTGCGGCGACGCGCAGGGCCGGTCGGCCGGCGCCCCGCCCCCGGCCCGCCCCGGCTCCGCCACCCCTTCGGCGGCATCGGCCGGCGCTGGCGCCAGGGCCGGAACCGAGGCACCGGCAACCACCACCGCCGCCGGGCCCGCCGCCACGGGCGCGGCAGGTCCCGCGGGCACGGGAGGCACAGGCGGCACGGGCGGAGCCGCCGGTGGGCCCGCGGCCAGGGACGACTCCCCCGCCGGCGCCGGCCGGGTCGTCTCCGCCTACTACGGCGAGATCAACGCGGCCGCGCAGGCCGGCCGGGTCGCCGACATCTCCGCGACCGCGCTGCCCGGCTGCCAGACCTGCGCGCTCGACGTCGGCATGACCCGCTACCTCGACCAGACCGGCGCCCGGGCCGCCCAGGCACCCTACGAGATCACCGGCCTGGCCGCGGGAGCACGCCGCGGCACCGTCGTCGACGTCCGGTTCGCCGCGACCACCCGCGCGGTCGGGCTCCTCGACCCGGCCGGGCGCGACGCCGGGCAGGTGCCCGCGGTCCCGACCCGCTCCGCCGTCGCACGGCTCGTCCTGACCGGCCCGGGCTGGCGCATCCAGAACATCACCTACGCGGCGGGACGGCCGTCATGAGCGGCAGCCGCCCCCATCCCCGTCCCCGTCCTCGCCCGCCGACCTCGGCCCGCGCGGCCACCCGCACCATGCTGGTGGGGGCGGCGGTGATCGCCGCGATACTGGCGCCCGGCGGCGGACCGCTGCCCGGCGCCACCCGGCCGGCCCTCGCCGCACCAACCCCGCAGGGCGCCTGCACGGGAGCCGTCTGGGGCAGCTGCGACACCCGCGCCACGGACAACGGCTTCCAGTACCACTACCGCGGCGGCTACCTCACCAAGGTCCCGCTCGATGACGGCACCGGCACCGGCGGTGGCTGCGGCGACGACTGCCCACCCGACCCGGACGCGAGATGTGCGGCGCTGACCGGTGTCGGCGCCCCCCCGGAGATGACGCCGGCGGAACGCGCCGAGTACGACGCCCTGATCGCCGACTGCGGGCCGGTCCTCTACGACCCCGACGGCATCGCCGTCGACGACCTCGCCGCACAGTTCGCCGACTACCTGCGCGAGGAGCTGCTGCCCACCCCGAAGGTCGTCGTCCAGCCGATCGGGAACAGCTTCGCGAACCTCCCGACGATCATGTASACCGGCGTGCCCGCAGCGTTCACCTTCGACGTCACCCAACCGGTGCTGGCGACGATCAGCGCGGTCCCGCACTACTCCTGGCAGTTCGGCGACGGCGAGACCGGCCCGGACGCCCCAGGCCGCCCCTACGACCCGGCGATCTCCCCCCGCGACCACCCGGACGCCTACGTCACCCACCAGTACCACCGCCCCGGGACGTACCAGGTGACCCTCACCGTGACCTGGGACGGCTACTTCACCGTCCCCGGCGTCGCCCAGGCCTTTCCCCTCGACGCCGTCACCCTCACCGCCACCACCCCGATCACGATCGAGGAAGCCGGCGGCGTCCTCGTCGGCAACGACTGACCCCACCCCCGACGGATGTCGGGATCGACGGAGGGGGCGTCCGGTCTGTGACGGTACGTGGCAGGCTTGGCACTTATGACGGGGGTCATGGGGGGCCAGAACAGCGACACAGTCATGTCGACGGATCACCGCACGGTCTTCATCAGCTACGCGGCGGCGGACGAGCCCTGGGCGGTCTGGGTCGCCTGGCAGCTGGAACAGGCCGGGTACCAGCCCCGGCTGCAGGCCTGGCATGTGGCTCCCGGGCACAACCACGTCGGGTGGACCATTCAGGAGCTGACGGCGGCGTCCTCCGTGGTGGTGATCCTCTCCCCTGCCTATCTCAGATCCGAATTGCCCAGGGCTGAGTTGACCGCGGCGCTGGTGGACGCGGTCTCCGGACGCCAGTTACTCGTTCCCGTACGGGTGGCGGCATGCGAGTCACCGCCGCTGCTGCGTGAGATCGCCCGGATCAGCCTGGTCGACCGTGGCGAGGCCGACGCCCACCGCGTCCTGATCGAGGGGATGCGTGCGGCTGTCGGGGGTGAGCCGATACCGCCCACGGTCGCACCGGTCTTTCCGGGAGGCAACGGCCAGGTCAGGGGCCAGCTGGCACCGCCGTTCCCGGGGCCGGACCGAGAAGCGTTGACCGCCCAGCTGCTGGGGCTGGCCGAGGAAGCCTGCCAACTACGCCACCCCGAGGCGACGATCCGCCGGGGCCGGTTGCGTGGGCCGTTCGGCTACCTCAACGTGGCCGGGCAACGCGACGGTGAACGGCAGCGGTGGCCGGTCGGGGTCAGCATCGACTCCCCCGACGTCGCCGCGGTCGAGGCCTTCTACGAGGCGGTGGTGGAGCCGGTCTTCCTGCCGGTCGACGAGTTCGTGGGTTCCGAGCTGGTCCATCTCGGGAGGCCCGCCGACGAGGAGGCCCACCGACAGGCTCGGCGGCGCCGCATCCGGCTGTTCACCCTGGCCGAGTACGAAGGCCGTTGGGATCCGCGCCGGTATGTGTCCCGGCAGACACAGCGCCTCACCGATGATCCCGCCTACCCACCCGGGTTGTACGTGCCGCAACGTTTCACCGTGGCCGGCAGCGGTACCGACAGCCTCATCGCCGTCCGGGGTGACCAGCCTGACGTGCAGGATGACGTGTTCGCCGCGATGCGCGACTGGCTTGATGTCGAGGAGGCCCGCTTCCTGCTGGTGCTGGGCGCCTTCGGGCACGGCAAGAGCTTCCTGCTCAGGGAGCTTGCCCGGCGGATCCCGAAAGAGCTGCCCCAGGTCGTGCCGATGCTGGTCGAGCTGCGGACCCTGGAAAAGACACATTCGATCGACGAGCTGCTGGCTCTGCACCTGAGCAAGGAGGGCGAGCACGGGGTCGATGTCCGTAAGGTGCGCCGCAGGGTGGAGCAGGGCCAGGTCGTGCTGCTCTTCGACGGGTTCGACGAGCTCGCGCTGCGCGTGACCTACGACAACGCGGCCGAATACCTACGTATGGTCCTGTCGGCGGTCACCGGCCGGGCGAAGGTCGTCCTGACCAGCCGGACCCAGCATTTCCTCACCGACAGCCAGCACCRCACCGAGCTCGGTGCGGCGGTGCGGCTTGGGGCAGGCAGCCGGGAGATCCACCTCGCCGACTTCGACCGCGCCCAGATCCGCCAGTTCCTCATCCGGCTGTTCCGCCGGCAGGTCGCCGCGGAAACCGAGGGCGGCGGGGCCGTCCGCACCGAGGAGGAGACCTGGGCGGAAGCGACCCGGCGTGCCGAGAGCCGACTCGCCCTCATCGGTTCCATCGATGACCTGCTGGGCCTGTCCGCCAATCCCCGCATGCTCGGCTTCATCGCCGACCTCGACGAGCAGGATCTGCTGAACGCCCACGCGGCGGATGGCACCATCACCTCCGCCGATCTGTACGCCAAGCTGTTGGAGCGCTGGCTCCGGCACGAGGTGGCTCGCCGGCGACCGACCCGCGGCGCGCACCAGGCCCTGGACGCCGACCAACTGCGCCTGGCCGTGGACGCGCTCGCGGTCTTCCTGTGGGAAAGCAGGCAGGACACCACCGATCTCGCCGGCCTGTCGATGACCGTGCAGGCGACCCTGACCGGCCTCGGGGCAGCCAAGATCGAAACGGGGCAAGCGGTATTCATGGTCGGCTCCGGCAGCCTGCTCATGCGCACTAACGACAACACATTCAGCTTCGTGCATCGCTCGATCATGGAGTACCTCGTCGCCGCGCAGGCCGCCGCCCAGCTCGCCCGGGCTGACAACGAACCCGATCCGGAGCTGCTCGCCGGCCGGGAGATGTCCGAGCTGATGATCGACTTTCTGCACGGGGTAGCCTCACACACCCCGCTCCAGCGGTGGGCACGTTCCATTCTGGCCGACGGCAGCGATGCCACCGACGCGGCTCGCAACAACGCCCTGCGTATCGCCCGCAGGACGAATCTGACCATCGACGGCGTTCAGCTGGCCGGTCAGGACCTGCGCGGCAAGGACCTGACCGGCCAGAACCTGCGGTTCGCAGACCTGAGCCGGGCGAACCTGAGCGGCACCCGGCTCCACGACTCCGACCTGACCGGCGCCAACCTCACCGGCGCCAACCTCACCGGCGCACTCCTCATCCGGCCCACACTCATCGGAGCACGGCTGACCCGCAGCCTTTGGACGGGCTCCGCCCTCCTCGACCCGCTCCTCGACCCCGAGGCCGAACAGTGCCCCGAACTGGCCCCGGCCGCGATCACGGGACGCGACTCCGTCGACCTCATGGTTCTTCCCGCCTCCCCCGCCATCACCTGTGCCGCAGTCACCCACGACGGTCTCCTCGCCGTCGGTTGGGGCCAGACCGTGGCACTCGTGGAGATGGCGACCCTGCGCCCGCTACGCCTTCTGACCGGCCACCGCGGCGGGGTGCTGACACTGGTGTTCTCCCCAGACGGCGCCACCCTCGCCACCAGCGACCGCGACAGCGGAGTGGTGC
>NZ_MOWP01000060.1:0-15828 GCF_001983215.1 Frankia sp. CcI49 | reverse complement strand
GTTCTCCCCAGACGGCACCACCCTCGCCACCAGCGACAGCGCCGGGGCGCGGCTATGGACGGCCGACTCGGGCACTCTTCTCGCGACTCTCATGTCGACGCGGAGCGGGTGGGTGACAGTCCTTCCCGATGGTGCTTACAAGAGCTCCGGCGACACCGACTCCAGGTTGTGGTGGGCGGTGAAGCTGCGCAGATTCGAGATCGATGAACTCGACGGTGTCGCTTCGATTCGGCGGCTCGAGCCGGCCGATCCCATCCCGGGTCTAGAACACGTGCCGCGCAGCACGGTGCTGCCGCGCGACCGCTCCCGGCGTCGTATGTTCCCCTGGTCACGCCGCCGATAGGGCTCAATATCCCGATCGGCGGCGATCCGCTCGTCAACGCGGTCTACGTCTGCGACGGCATCACCGGCGTCCGGGTGGCGCTGGAGGCCGGCGAAGACTCGCTGGGTCAGCCGCTGGCGGCGGGTCTGGCGGGCCAGTGGGAGTCGAGTGGACGCAGGCCGCGGTAGTCGTCGGCGCGGGCGCGGTAGGTGGCGAGCAGGCCCATCACGGCCAGCCCGTTGGTGATCTCGCCCCGCATGACCTGGTCCACCGCCGCGGACAGGTCGATGCGGGTGATGCCCATCTCGGCCTCCTCGTGGACGCCGACATGCCGCTCGGCGGCCGGGATCTCCACCAGATCGCGGGCCAGGAACACCCGGAAGGCTTCGTCGGTCATCCCGGGTGAGGCGTAGACGTCGATGAGCAGGTCGAGGCGGCCGGCGCGCAGGCCGGCCTCCTCCGCCAGCTCCCGGGCGGCGGCGACGGACGCCGGCTCGCCGGGGACGTCCAGGATGCCGGCGGGCAGCTCCCACAGCGGCCCGCCGACGGGGTGGCGGTACTGGCGCACCATCACGACCCGTTCCTGCTCGTCGAGGGCGACGACGCCGACCGCGCCGGGATGGACGACGACGTCGCGCTGCGAGGTGTCGCCGTCGGGCATGCGCACCATGTCGCGGCGCAGGGAGATGACCCGACCGCTGTAGACGACGGAGCTGTCCGCCACCTCGTAGCGGTGCGCGGTGGGGCTGCTTTGCGCGGTGGGGCTGCTGTGCACGGTGTCGCTCACGGGGAGACCAGCTCCCCGTCGACACCGGTCACGTCCGCGGTGGCGGTGGAGCCCGCCGCGCGGCTGCCGTTCTTCGAGCCGGCCGCCTTCGAACGGCCCGCCTTCGAGCCACCGGCCGCCGGGCCGCCGCTGTCAGGCGCCACGCCGGCCGGGTCGGCGGCACCGGCAGCGCTGGCGGCGCCGGCCAGGGCCGAGGCCGGCATGTCGACGGGGAGCAGGCCGCGGCGCCGGTCCGCGTGCACGACCGCCGCGCGGGCGAGCCCGCGGAACAGCGGATGCGGGCGGGTCGGCCTGGAGCGGAACTCCGGGTGCGCCTGCGCGCCCACGTAGAACGGGTGGACGTCGGTGGGCAGCTCGACGACCTCGACGAGGCGGCCGTCCGGCGACGTCCCGGAGAAGACCAGGCCGGCGGCGGCGAGCTGGTCGCGGTAGGTGTTGTTCACCTCGTAGCGGTGCCGGTGGCGTTCCATCACCTCGGGTTCGCCGTACTCGCGGCGGGCGACGGTGTCGGGGCCGAGGGCGCACGGGTACAGGCCCAGGCGCATCGTGCCGCCCATGTCACGGCGGCCTTCGACGACGTCGAGCTGGTCGGCCATGGTGGAGATCACCGGGTGCTCGGTCTGCGGGTCGAACTCGGTCGAGTTCGCCTCGGCCAGCCCGGCCAGCGAACGCGCCGCCTCGACCACCATGCACTGCAGGCCCAGGCAGATGCCCAGGGTGGGGATGCCGTGGGTGCGGGCGTGCCGCAGCGCGGTGATCTTCCCTTCGATGCCCCGGACGCCGAACCCGCCCGGCACGATGATCCCGTCGACGCCGTCGAGCAGGTGCGCGGCGGCCTCCGGGGAGGTGAACTCGTCGGAGGCGATCCAGCGGATGTCCGGGCGGGCGTCGGCGGCGAACGCGCCGGCCCGCAGCGCCTCGCTGACCGACAGGTAGGCGTCGGGCAGGTCGATGTACTTGCCGACGATGGCCACCGTCGCCGAGTTCGCGGGATGGTGGACCCGCCGCAGCAGGGTGTCCCATTCGGTCCAGTCGACGTCCCGGAAGCTGAGGCCGAGGCGGCGCACCACGTAGGCGTCGAGGCCCTCGCGGTGCAGCACCTTCGGGATGTCGTAGATGGAGTCGGCGTCCGGGGCTCCGACCACCGCCTCGTCGTCGACGTCGCACATCAGCGCGATCTTGCGCTTGAGCGCGTCGGGCAGCGGCCGGTCCGAGCGGCACACCACCGCGTCCGGCTGCAGGCCGATGCTGCGCAGCGCCGCCACCGAATGCTGGGTCGGCTTCGTCTTCAGCTCACCCGACGGGGCGAGGTACGGGACGAGGCTGACGTGCACGGTGAAGGCGTTGTCCCGCCCGACCTCGTGCCGCACCTGGCGGATCGCCTCCAGGTAGGGCAGCGACTCGATGTCACCGACCGTGCCACCCACCTCGGTGATCACCACGTCGACCGCGTCGGTCGCCAGGCGGCGGATGCGGTCCTTGATCTCGTCGGTGATGTGCGGGACGACCTGGACCGTCTGCCCCAGGTACGCACCGCGCCGCTCCCGCGCGATCACCGCCGAGTACACCTGGCCGGTGGTCACGTTGGCGCTGCCGTCCAGATCGACGTCGAGGAACCGCTCGTAGTGGCCGATGTCCAGGTCGGTCTCGGCACCGTCGTCGGTGACGAACACCTCGCCGTGCTGGAACGGATCCATCGTGCCTGGATCGACGTTGAGATACGGGTCGAGTTTCTGCATCGTGACCCGCAGACCGCGGGCCTTCAGCAGACGGCCGAGGCTGGACGCCGTCAGGCCCTTACCCAGACTGGAGGCCACGCCTCCAGTGACGAACACATGCTTGGTCATATGCGCCTGCGCCACGCGGAACTCCCGTGGTCACGCCGCCGGTACCGGCCCCGGCGCCTCCACGGGTCTTCACGGTAACACCGCCCTGAGCAGGGCCGCAGGCCGCCCCGCCGGGGACGGCGTTCAGAACCGGTTCAGGACCGGTTCAGGACCAGCTCAGGAGCGGGTCAGCTCGGCCTTGTCCGCCGCGGCGGCGGCGAGGAGCTCCTCGGCATGCCCGCGGGCCAGCGTGCTCTCCTCCTGGCCGGCCAGCATCCGGGACAGCTCCCGGACCCGCGCCGGGCCGTCCAGCGCCACCACGCCGCTGCGGGTCACCGACCCGTCGCTGGCCTTGTGCACGACCAGATGCTGGTCGGCGAAGGCCGCCACCTGCGGCAGGTGGGTGATGCAGATGACCTGGTGGGTGCGGGCGAGCCGGGCGAGGCGGCGGCCGATCTCGACCGCGGCGCGCCCACCCACACCGGCGTCGACCTCGTCGAAGACCATCGTCGCGCCGGCGTCGGCCGCGGCGAGGACCACCTCGATCGCCAGCATCACCCGGGACAGCTCACCGCCCGACGCGCCCTTCTCCACCGGGCGGGCGGGCGCGCCCGGGTGCGGCACCAGCCGCAGCTCCACATCGTCGACCCCGCTCGGCCCGTAGGCGACCGTACGGCCCCCCACCGGCAGCCCGGCCGGGTCGTCCCGCTGGCCGACCACCGCCAGCACCTTCGCCCTGGGCATCGCCAGGCCCGCCAGCTCCGCCGCCACCGCCGCACCGAAACGCTCCGCGGCGTCGGCGCGCGCGGCGCTGATCCGCTCGGCGAGCCCGGCGAGCTCCGCGGTGAGCTGCTCGCACTCGGCGGTGAGCGCGCCGGACTGATCGCCGTCGCCGTCGAGCTCCAGCAGCCGCCGCCCCGCCGTCTCGGCCCAGGCGAGCACGCCGTCGACGTCCGTACCGTGCGCGCGGGCCAGGGTGGTGAGCTCGGCCCGGCGGGCCTGGGCGGACGCGAGCCGCGCCGGGTCCGACTCCACCCCGGCCCCGTAGGAGGCCAGGTCGGCGGCGACGTCGGCGAGCAGGGCCACCACCTCGGCCAGCCGGTTCGCGAGCTCGGCGAGCTCCGGGTCCAGCGACGCGTCACCCGCGACGATCCGGCGGGCGGCACCGACCAGGTCGACCGCGCCCGGGGTGTCGTCACCGGACTCCGGATCGCTGACCAGCGCCCCGTGCGCCGACCGCGCCACCTGCGACAGGGTCTCGGCGTGCTCCAGCCGGCTCAGCTCCGCGGCCAGCGCGACGTCCTCCCCGGGCTGCGGGGCGACCCGTTCGACCTCGGCGAGGCCGAGCCGCAGCAGCTCCGCCTCCTGCGCCCGCTCCCGGGCCCGCCCGGTGATCTCGGCGAGCCGGGCCCGGGCCTTCGCCAGCCGGGCGTAGACCCGGGTGTAGTGCGCCAGCGGCTCGGCGACCGCGGACCCGGCGAAACGATCGAGCGCGTCGCGCTGCATCGCCGGTCGCCGCAGGCGCTGCGCCTCGGACTGGCCGTGCACCGCGATGACGTTCTCGGTGATCTCGGCGAGGACACTGGCGGGCACCGAGCGGCCGGCCAGCTGGGCCCGCGACCGGCTTTCGGCGGTCAGCGTGCGCCCCATCAGGATCACGTCGTCGTCGAGCTCGCCGTCGAGCTCGTGCACCCGCTTGACCAGCGGGGAGTCGGCGGCCACGACGAGCCGGGCCTCCACGGACGCCCGGCCGGCCGCCGCGGAGACGAGGGCGTAGTCGGC
This sequence comes from Frankia sp. CcI49, assembly GCF_001983215.1. Lineage (NCBI taxonomy): Bacteria > Bacillati > Actinomycetota > Actinomycetes > Frankiales > Frankiaceae > Frankia > Frankia sp. CcI49. The sequence continues at coordinate 11,111 of NZ_MOWP01000060.1, read as the reverse complement.
CCGGCCCCCGGTCAGCAGGCCCAGACCCTGGACGATCATGGTCTTGCCGGCGCCGGTCTCACCGGTGACCACCGTCAGCCCCGGCGCCAGGTCGAGGACAGCGTCATCAATGACACCGAGGCCGCGAATGCGAATCTCCTCGAGCACGCCCCGCACTCTAGCGTCACATCCGCCCCGGCCGGCACCCGGAAATCGGGGAATGGGTGGCGTGCCGCCGATTCCCGGCACGTCCCGGCGCGGGGTGATGCCGATGCTCGCGCCGGTCGGCGCGCTGGTCAGGGCTGGTCAGCGCTCCGATCGCCCCCGCCAGCCGGCGACGGGAAGGTCGAACTTCGCCACCAGGCGATCGGTGAACGGCTGTGGTCTGATCACCGCGAGACGCACCGGCCGCCGCCCACGCACCACCTCGACCCGCGACAGGCTCGGCAGATCGAACATCCGGCGCCCGTCGCAGTAGAGCACCGCCGGGACGTCCGGCAGCACCTCGATGGCCACCACCGCGCCGGGCGCGAGCACCAGCGGCCGCGCGAACAGCGCGTGCGCGCTGATCGGCACCACCAGCAGCGCCTCCACCCCCGGCCACAGCACCGGACCACCCGCGGAGAACGCGTACGCGGTCGAGCCGGTCGGCGTCGAGCAGATCACGCCGTCGCAGCCCCACCGCGACAGCGGCCGGCCGTCGATCTCCACGACGCATTCGAGCATCCGGGCCCGCTCGGCCTTCTCCAACGACATCTCGTTGAGCGCCCAGCCGGTGTAGAGGACCTCGCCCTGGTGACGGACCGTCACCTCGACGGTCATCCGTTCCTCGACCGTGTACTCCTTGCGGACCACGTGCTCGACGGTGGCGCGCAGTGCGTCCGGCTCCGCCTCGGCCAGGAAGCCGACATGGCCGAGGTTGACGCCGAGCAGCGGGACGTCGGCCGAGCGGGCGAACTCGGCGCCCCGCAGCAGGCTGCCGTCGCCGCCGAGGACGAGCACCAGCTCCGTTCCGACGGCGGCGTCGATGTCCGCCGGCACGACGTTCGGCGCCGAGAGGTCCAGCAGCTCCGCCTCGTCCCGCAGCACCCGCGGCGAGACACCGGCCGCCCCGAGCAGCTCCAGCACCTGCTGGGCGCTCTCCCGCACCACGGAACGGCGCGGATGGGTGACGACAAGCACCTCACGGGTCATCGATCGGTCCTTGGGGAGGAGGGGGCGGAGTCCGGGGAGGGGGGCGCGACCTGCGCAGTGGCCGGCGCGGCGGCCGGTGCAGGCCCGGCCGGTCCGGCGGCGATCGCCGCGGCCGTCATCGCCTCGATCTCCCCGGCGCCACGGACCACGTCGGCACGCAGCCAGAGCAGGTACTCGACGTTGCCCGCCGGGCCCGGCAACGGGCTGGCCGTCACGCCGCACACGCCGAGCCCGAGCTCCGCGGCAGCCGCGGCGACGGATCGCACCGCACCAGCATGCAAGGCCACATCACGGACCACACCACCCGCGCCGAGGAACTCCCGGCCCACCTCGAACTGCGGCTTGACCAACAGGACGAAATCCGCGTCGGGCCCGGCGCAGGCCCGTAGCGCCGGCAGCACGAGAACCAGCGAGATGAACGAAAGGTCACCGACGACCAGATCCACCGGCTCCCCGACCTGATCGGGCGCCAGGTGCCGGGCGTTCGTCCGGTCCAGCACCCGCACCCGTGGATCCGCGCGCAGCCGCCACACCAGCTGCCCGTAGCCGACGTCGACCGCCACCACCTCCCGGGCGCCGTAACGCAGCAGCACGTCGGTGAACCCCCCGGTGGAGGCACCGACGTCGAGACAGCGCCGCCCGGCCACGACGAGCGCCGGTCGCGCCGGTCGCGCCGGCAGGTCCTGCGGCTCGTGCGCCCCCTGCGGCTGCGCCTCCCGCGGCTCGGTAGGCGGTTCCGCCGAACCGCCGGACACCGGAAGCCGTTCGGCGGAGCCGCCCGGCACCGGACGCGGCTCCGCGGAACCGGCGCGCACCGGAAACGGTTCCGCGGAGCCGCCGGACACCGCACGCGGTTCCGCGCAACCGCCGGACGCCGGGGCGGCACCTCCCGAACCGGGAATCCCCGGCTCAGGAACCTCCGGCTCAGGAACCTCCGGTGCGGGCACACCGAACGCTTCGAAGGCGCCGACCAGCTTGTGCGCGCCTCGGGAGGCATAGCCCGGATCGTCACCCACCGCCAGGACGATCGACGCCGACGCGTCGACCATCGTCGCCGGCTTCGTCGCCGTGACCCCGCCGACCCGGACCCGGCCGGCGCTGATCGCCTCGGCCGCACGCTCCCGCGACGTCACCAGCTTGCGGCGGACGAGTTCGACGTCCAGCCGCGCACGGCGAGCCACCGATGACCCCGCCCGACCCGACCGACTCACCGAGGCGCCCGGGCGCCGTCCGGACCGGATGTGCCGGCCAGATCCCGCAAGGCGTCCTCCAGAAGGCCGTGCACCTCCTCGAACGCCTTCAGATGCTCGACCGCCGGCCGGCCGGGGAGCATCGCGAGCCGCGCGAGTGCCGCCGTCAGCTCGGCGGACAGTTCGTCGGTGTTCACCGGACAAGCCTCTCGCATTCCGGATGGTGCCGATGCCCGGCCTGGACATCGCCATCCCACACGTGGTCGCACTCACACCGGGCCAGTCCCGCTCCGGCCGTCGGCAGCGCTCTCGCGTTAGTGTCTGACGGCGGTGGGGGAAGGAGGTGGACGTCCGGAATGGCGGACCGTTTGCAGTGTGAGGCCGCACTGCGTGACCTCGCCTCCCGCCTGGACATGCTCGCCCAGACCAACCGTGCGGCCCGCACCCCTGATCGTGTCATCGTCTGCCGCATCCCGGATCTGGAGACCACCTTCTCCGGTCATCTGCGCGGTGGCTGCCTGCATGACATCGGGGAGGGCGAGCGGCCCGGCGCACAGATCACCCTCACCCTCAGCAGCGACGACCTCCTCGCCGTGACCAGCGGGACGCTTTCGGTCACCTCGGCCTGGGCCAGTGGCCGCCTCAAGGTGGACGCGAGCGTCCGCGACCTGCTCCGGGTACGCGCGCTGCTGTGACCTGCGCTGCCTGACCGACCCGCGTTGCGTGACCGACCTGTGCTGCTCGCGCTGACCTGCGCTGCGCCCGGCCGGAGCCGGCATCAGCGGGGTACGCGCAGGTCCTCGCAGCCGGGCGGCCGCTCGTCGGCGAGCGCGGTCAGCGTGCGTCCCGCGTCGGCAGCCGCCCAGGCCAGGGCGCAGGCGGCGCGAAGCGCGTCGAGGCCGTCATCTCCGGCGCCGGCGCCGGTGTTGGTGTTGGTGTTGGTGTTGGTGCTGCGACCAGCTCTCCCGTCGTCCGCCGCCGGGTGCCAGCGCAGGGTGGTTCCGTCCAGAACGCAGGCCCAGGCACCGCACCGGGACGAATCGTCCCGTACCTCGACCGCCGGCTGGGTACGGCGCAGCCCGCGCAGGTCGGCCGCGACGAAGGTGGGCCGGTGCCACGGCGGCGCCGCGAACAGCTCGGCGGGCCCGGTGACACCGGTGAACACGAGCAACGTCGGTGTCGCCGACCGCGTGCCCGCCTCGATGTCGGTGTCCAGCCGGTCGCCGACGATGATCGGGTTGCGCGCACCGCTGCGCCGCACCGATTCGGCGTGCATCGCCAGCTCCGGCTTCCCGGTCACGACGGGCTCGGCCTCGGTCGCGGCCCGGACGAAGGCCACCAGCGCCCCGTTACCGGGCGCCAGCCCACGCTCCGTCGGCACCGTCAGATCCGTGTTGCTCGCGACCCACCAGGCACCCGCCCGGACGGCCAGCACGGCCTCGACCAGCCGGGCGTACGTCATCTCCGGGTCGAAACCCTGGACGACGGCGGCCGGCTCGTCGGCAGCCGACGACGTCGGCGACAGCCCCTCGGCCCGCACCGCCTCCCACAGCCCCGCCCCGCCGGCCACCAGCACCTTCGCCCCCGCCGGGAGACGCTCGGCCAGCACGTGCGCGGCGGCCTGCGCCGACGTCACCACATCGGTGGGACCGGCCGGAACCCCGAAGCCGGTCAGCCGGGCGGCGACCGTCTCCGGGGTCCGCAGCGCGTTGTTCGTCACGTAGACCGTGCGCATTCCGTCGACGGCCGCGGCCTCGATCACGGCCGCGGCGTGTGGCACGGCCCGCTCGCCCCGGTTCACGACACCGTCGAGATCCATCAGGGCGACGTCGAACATCGACGCGGGCGTCCGAGACGAACCGGAAAGCGGCGCCCATGTCGCCACCGCCGTCGCGGCCGCCGCGGCCATCACAGGCGTGGCAGGGGACGCGGTTGGCGCAGCCGTTACTGGCGCGGTCGAGGGCCTCATGCGCGGTTCAGCGCCGCGCGCGCGCCGCGCAACGCGACACCGTAGTGGGCCAGGTCCGGCCGCATCGCCACGGCGAGCGCCAGGTGCTCGATGGCGACCCGCAGGTCCCCCGCCCGACGGGCCGCCATTCCCAACCCGAACTGGGCGTAGTCGTCCGTGGGATGCCTGTCGACGATCCAGGCGAAGGTGCGTGCGGCGTCATCGAACTGACCGGCCTCGAACTGGGCCCGGGCCAGTGCCTCCCGCACGCTCGGCGACGCCGGCTCCGCCGCCACCGCGTGTGCGAGAAGCTGCACAGCGGCGTTCGCGTCGCCGTGCCCCAGCAGGGCCATCCCACGTGTGTACCAGTCGTAGACCTCACCGGCAGGCGAGCGCGCCGGCTCCGGCCCCTGCCGACCGCCCCCGCCCCCGCCCCCTGTGCCGAACTCCTCCGTCATGGCACCTCCACGTCGTCCGGACCACCGCGGTCGCGGCAACCACGGCAGCGGAACAGCACCGCCCGGCCGACGCCCTCGGCGACACAGATGGGAGGGAGGTGTCCCACCCTCCCAACCAGTTTCACCGTAAGCGGCACTCACATGCCCCAACATCGGAATAACGGCCTGTCTTCCACGCCACCCGGATCCGTCCCGCCGGGACCGCCGCGCCGGGAACGCGGCGTCGCCGCGGTGGGGCAGCCAGCGGGAGCCGGACCTCGCGGCGGATGAGGGCACGCGGTCGGAGCACCTACGATGCGCCTCATGGTTGCCCCTGATGCCGCCGCGCCCGTTCCCCCGGTGTCCGTCCCGGTGCCAGTCCCCGCCGGACTCGTGCTGGCGCCCTTCCGCGCGGCCCGTTTCGCGGCCACCGGCGCGGATCTCGCCACGCTCACGTCGCCGCCCTACGACGTCATCGACGAGGACGAGCGCACGGCGCTGGAGGCCTCCGCCGCGCACAACGTCGTCCGGCTGATCCTGCCGCGTGACGTTCCCGGCGATGTGCCCGGCGATGCTCCTGGCGCCCTTCCCGGGCCCGGCGCACCGGGCGGGGCGGACGAGGTCGGCAACCGTTATGAGCAGGCGGAGCGAACCCTGCGCGCGTGGCTGGACAGCGGCGTGCTGGTCCGCGACGACGTCCCCACGCTCTACGTGTACGAACAGCGACAGGGAGACCACGTCCAGCGCGGCCTCGTCGGAGCGCTGGCACTCGCGGACCCCGACGCCCGGATCGTCCTGCCGCACGAGAACACCATGGCCGGCCCGGTCTCCGACCGGCTCTCCCTGACCCGCGCCACCGCGGCCAACCTGGAACCGATCTTCCTGCTCTACGACGGCGGCGGCCCGGCCAGCGCCGCCGTGGCCGAGGCCGTCGCCAGCCCTCCGATCATCGACGTCGACACCGACGTCGACACGGCGGACCGCGTGACGCACCGGCTCTGGGCGATCGACGACCCGGCCACCCTGGAAGTCATCGCGGCGGATCTGCTCCCCCGCCGCGCGGTGATCGCGGACGGCCATCACCGGTATGCGACCTATCGCCAGTACCAGGCGGAGCGACACGCCGCCGGCGACGGCGACGGCCCGTGGGACCTCGGGCTCACCTTCCTGGTCGACGCCACCGCCAGCGGCCCGCAGGTACACGCCATCCACCGCGCCGTGCGGGGCCTCACCCTCGCCGACGCGGTCAGCCGGGCCCGGGAGTCCTTCACCGTCCGCCAGCTCACCACCACGAATGCCTACGACACAGCCGCCACCGCTGCCGGGACCGGCACCATCGCGACCGGCGCGACCGGCGCGACCGGCACTTCCGGCGCTGCCGCGGGCACGGCGACCGCGCCGGTGCCCGTCCCCGTCGACCCCGCGACGCTGCTCGACGAGCTCGCCACGGCCGGACGGGCGGGCCATGCCTTCGTGATCACCGATGGGTCGGCGGCCTACCTGCTCACCCAGCCCTCGGCCGACCTGCTGCGACAGGCGCTGCCGGCCGAGCGGTCGGAGGCGTTTCGGCGCCTCGACGTCACCGTGGCGCACCTCGCGCTGATCTCGCAGGTGTGGAAGCTGGAGGACGCCGTCGGGGTCGTCGACTACTACCACGACGCGCCGGCCGCACTGGCTGCCGCGCGCGCCTCCGGCGGGGTCGCACTCCTGCTGAACCCGACTCCGGTCGCGGACGTGATCGCCGTCGCCGGCGCTGCTGAGCGGATGCCCCGCAAGTCCACCCTTTTCACGCCCAAGCCCCGCACCGGGCTGCTGATGCGTCCGCTGGACTGAGGATCCGCGCCGGCGCCAGTTCATCTCAAGAGGTGCGAAAGGGGCATAGAGCACCTGGCGGGTCGCAAGAAAGAAGGATTCTGGTCGTGCCGACGACCAAAATCGTTCAGTCTTGCGGCTCGCCAAACCGGGCCACCGGGCCGCGGCGCTGAGTCTTGCCTCGGGATGGCCATCCGGCGCGCCTGGGCGCGCCGGATGGCGCACCGTCAACCGGCCGGCTCGTCCTCGTCCCGGCTTCCCGCCTCGGCCGGCTTCACACCGCCCGGGGCATCCGAGAAGACGATCTCCGGGATCGGGGCCGCGCTGTCCGCGGCGACGGCCGACGCCGTGCTCTCCGGGGCCGCCGAGAAGTCGACGGCAGGCTCAGCCACAGGCACCGGCTCACCGGCGCCTGTGGCTGCCGAGGCCGAGGCGGCATCGACCAGCTCAGCCGCATCCACCTCGCTCGTCTCCCCACTCGGCTCGTCCGCCGGCTCGTCCGACGCGAGATCCTCCGCGTTCTCCGCCGCGAGATCCTCGGTGTTCGCCGCGTTTCCCTCGGCGCGGGACTCCTCACCCGATACCCCGGGAAGGACCCCCTCGTCTGCGTCCTCGGAGCGCGGCTCCTGCGCGAGTGCCGTCTGCGCGAGTGGCTCCGCGCCGACCGGCGCGGTCACGCCGTCCGGCCCGGACTCAGGGCCTGCGTCGTCGTTCAGATCCGCGACGATCGGGGTGGCGTCAGACCCGGCCGAGCCCACCTCGTCCTCGTCGTCCTCGTCGCCCTCGTCCTCGTCCGCCTGATCGACGGCATCGATGCCGTCAACGTCGTCAACGACCTGGTCGGCATCGTCGGCCTCGTCGTCGATGACCGTCAGCTCGTAGATCCGCTCCGCCGCGTCGGTCTCGTCCTCGTCGATCGCCGCGGTGGCCGTGAACCAACGCAGGGCCTCCACCGGACGATCCGCGGCGAGCAGCGCCTCCGCGTAGGCGTACCAGAGCCGTGGCGTCCACGGACGCGGTTCGCTCCTGGCCATCGCCGCGTCGCGCAGCAGCACCACCGCAGCCTCGGGCTGGCCCATGTCGCGCCGGGCACCGGACACCACGATCAGCAGCTCCACCCGCGCCGCCTCGTCCAGCTCGGCGACACCGGGATCGGACAGGCAGTCGACAGCACGCTCGGGTCGGCCGAGACCGCGCTCCGCGTCGGCCATCAGTGGCAGGTTGTGCGGCGACCCGTCGATGCGCCGCGCCGCACGCAGCTCCAGCAGCGCGGCCGCGTACTCACCGGCATGGTAGGCGGCTACGCCGACCGCCTCACGCACAGCTGCCATGCGGGGCAGCCGCGCCGCCGCCGCTCGGGCGTGCTCCAACGCCAGCGCGGGATCGGTGTCGACGAGCATCGCCGCAGCGACGAGATGCCGGGCGATCGTCTCCGCCAACGGCGCCGGCACACTGCGCAGGTCCCGCCGGACGTCCCGGTCGAGCAGCTCGGCCCGCGCCTCGTCCGGCAGCGCGGGCGCGGCCGGGCGACGACGCGGGACGGTGCCGTCCCCCGGACCACCCGACCGGCTGGGGCTGTCGGTGGGACGGCGTGCGGGCCTCCCGGCCGAGGGGCCGCCGCGGGAGGCGGGCCGACCACCATCCGAACGGCGCGGGCCCGAGCGGTTCGCGTCCGGACGCGAACCCGACGACGGACGCTCCCATCGTGGCTTCGTCTCGCCACCACGGTAGGTATCGCCCCTACCGACCTGCGGGCCCGCGGGCGCGGCGCCGTTGTCGGCCGCGCCGCCACGGGCCACCGGCTCGTGGTCCGGCCGCGTGCCCGGCTCCGGCTTTGTTTCCTGCGCCGGCCTTGAGCCCGGCTCCGGTCGCGTGCCGGGCCCGAAGCGTCGCGGCCGGTCGGCGCCGTCGGACCGAGGCGCGTCGGATCGAGGTCCGTCGGACCGAGGTCCAGACGCACTCCAGCGGCCGGGCCGCTCCCCGCCGTCGCGGCGGAAATCCCGGCGGCCGTCGCGACCGCCGGCACCGGTTGGACGTCCGCGGTATCCCGTGGATGACGGCCCGGACTCGCCACGTGGGGTGTTGCCCTCACCGTGCGGTCGCGCCGGCCGGCGCTCGGTGCTGTCGAAGCGCCTTTGGTCGGTACGGCGCTCGGGCCCTCGATCCGCGCCCGCGAAACGCCGCTGGTCGGTGCCACGCTCAGCCCGGGGCCAGCGGTCACCGCTGGGCGCGGAGGAGCGGTCGGGGCGCTGCTCACGGTCAGGGCGCTGCTCACGGGGACCGCCGTGGCGGGCGTCCCCGCGGGAGAAGCCCCGACCGGCGCCACCACCGTCACCGGAACGCCGGTCGCCGGCGGCGAACCGCTCGGGGGCACGTCCACGGCCCCCGTCGCGACGCGTATCGTCCCGGCGGGTCTCGCCGCGATCACGCCGGTCGCTGTCACGGCGGTCGCTGTCACGGCGGTCGGCGTCTCCGCGGCTGTCCTCTCGGCGGTACCCCTCGCGGGTGGCACCACCGCGTGCAGGTCCGCCCCGCCAGCCGTCAGAACCCGGAGCACCGCCGCGCCGAGCCGCGTCATCGCGTGGAGCACCATCACGGCCAGTGGACCAGGGCCGGTTCGTGGAGACACGCGCAGGCCCGTCGGAACGCGCACGGTTCACCGGTGCGCCGGCGGACGGCTTCCCAGCCCCGCCACCAGGCCGCCGTGCCGCCCGGTCACCGACATAGCGACCGGAACGCGCACCGTATCCGGAGCTGTCGCCTTCTCCGCCGTCGCTCGGCCGGGACCAGCGTCCGCCGCCGGCCGGACCGCCATCAGGTCGACCCGTACCAGGGGGCCTGCCGTAACTCTCGCGCCGGCCAGAGCTCTCCGTCCGGCCAGGCCTCTCCTGCCAGCCGGAGCTCTCGGTGCGGCCCGCACCCTCAGCGCGACCCGCGCCCGTGCTGTCGCCTCTCCCCGCACGCTGCCACTGCGGACGCGGCCCCGAGCCCGAACCTCCACCCGATCCGCCGGTCTGGTTGTCGCGCCAACGGCCGCCACCGGCCCGCGGTGCAGGGCCAGCACGCCCGGACGACGCCCGCCCGGACGAAGGCGTCCAGCCGGTGGCGGCGGTGCCACGCCCGGCGCCCGCTCCCCGCGCCGGGCCGGCGCCACGCGAACCGCCGCCCGCGGCACCGCCGCCACCACCGCCACCACCGCCAGCCGACGAACCGCTCGAACCGGCGTGGCCGCGGGGGGCAGCCGAACCCGCCGGGCCGCGGCCGCCCTCGGTGCGGCGAGCGGGCCGGTCCTGTGACCACCCGCCGTCGCCCTTCACCACGCGCCCGGATCGCCTGACCTCGCTGCCGCCTGCGCGGCCGCCCTCCGACGAGGTGCGGCGCGGTCCCTGACCGTCGCGTCGGTCCCCACCGCTTCTCACTGGTCGCGCCGGCCGGCCCTGCTGGCCGGCGCGCCGCTCCCGCGGAGGCCCTCCAGACCCGGACGGCTGGGACCTCGACGACTCGTCGTTCGGCATAACGGAAAGCATTCCCTTCGTTCCGGGGTGCCGGAACGCGGCCTTCCCCAGGTACATCTCATTCTCTGCGGCAGGCCCGGCAGGCACCCGCCGGGCCTGCCGGAGAGCCAACTGATACCGGACGTCCCACCAGCTCCGGTCCGCCGCGCCCTCCAGGTCGGCCCCGGGCCCAGGGACACCGACGAACCTGTGGGACACGCTCGGAGCCTCATCAGCGCCTCATCAGCGCCTGGCCACTGGTGATACGTCCAGCGGACCTGTACCCCTGGCGCGGCCGGCGACCGGGAGGCCACGAGAGCCTCCGGGGCGATCCGACAAGGCACTACAAACCAAAAGGCACTACAAATACAGGTAGGGGCTGTCTCCGGCACCAACCAGAGACAGCCCCTACCTAAAGAAGTCCGGCGGCGTCCTACTCTCCCACGCGGTCCCCCACGCAGTACCATCGGCGCTGAAGGGCTTAGCTACCGGGTTCGGAATGGAACCGGGCGTTTCCCCTTCGCCAAAGCCACCGAAACACYWTCAGACCCGACCCTCCGGTCGCAGCCCGRGAACCGCACAGTGGACGCAAAACAGCAGAATCATATGTAGTCAAGCCCTCGGCCTATTAGTACCGGTCAGCTCCATGCGTCACCGCACTTCCACCTCCGGCCTATCAACCCGATCATCTAGTMGGGGGCCTTACCAGGCTACCCTGTGGGAGACCTCATCTTGAAGCGAGCTTCCCGCTTAGATGCTTTCAGCGGTTATCCCTTCCGAACGTAGCCAACCAGCCATGCCCTTGGCAGAACAACTGGCACACCAGAGGTTCGTCCGTCCCGGTCCTCTCGTACTAGGGACAGCCCTTCTCAAGTCTCCTGCGCGCGCGGCGGATAGGGACCGAACTGTCTCACGACGTTCTAAACCCAGCTCGCGTACCGCTTTAATGGGCGAACAGCCCAACCCTTGGGACCTACTCCAGCCCCAGGATGCGACGAGCCGACATCGAGGTGCCAAACCTTGCCGTCGATATGGACTCTTGGGCAAGATCAGCCTG
>NZ_MOWP01000059.1:0-17493 GCF_001983215.1 Frankia sp. CcI49 | reverse complement strand
GCGAACGAGCTGGAGCGCAAGGACGAGTTCCCCGACGCGATCGTCGAGGCGATGAAGGAGATGGGGCTGTTCGGGATCACGATTCCCGAGCAGTACGGCGGCCTCGGTGAGTCGCTGCTGACCTATGCGCTGGTGGTCGAGGAGATCGCCCGGGGCTGGATGAGTGTCTCCGGTGTGATCAACACCCATTTCATCGTGGCGTACCTGGTGTTGCAGCACGGCACCGAGGAGCAGCGGGCGCGGCTGCTGCCGAGGATGGCGACCGGTGAGGTGCGTGGCGCGTTCTCGATGAGCGAGCCGGGTTGTGGTTCGGACGTGTCGGCGATCACGACCCGCGCGGACCGCGACGGCGACGACTACGTCGTCACCGGTCAGAAGATGTGGCTGACGAACGGTGCCCGCGCCGGGCTGGTCGCCACGTTGGTGAAGACCGACGAGGGCGCGGACTCGGTCTACCGGAACATGACGACGTTCCTGTTGGAGAAGGAGCCCGGTTTCGGGACGCACGGGGGGATCACGATCCCCGGCAAGCTCGACAAGCTCGGGTACAAGGGCGTCGAGACGACCGAGATGATCCTCGACGGGCATCGCACCCCGGCGAGCTCGATCCTGGGCGGGCCCGACGCGGCGGGCAAGGGTTTCTACCAGATGATGGACGGGGTCGAGGTCGGGCGGGTCAACGTCGCGGCGCGGGCCTGCGGGATCATGATCCGGGCTTTCGAGCTGGCGATCGCCTACGCCCAGCAGCGTCGGACGTTCGGCCATCAGATCGCCGACCACCAGGYGATCGCGTTCAAGCTCGCGGAGATGGCGACCAAGGTCGAGGCGGGCCATCTGATGATGGTCAACGCTGCCCGGAAGAAGGACAGCGGGCAGCGCAACGACGTCGAGGCGGGCATGGCGAAGTTCCTGGCGAGYGAGTACTGCCATGAGGTGACGACGGAGTCGTTCCGGATTCATGGCGGGTACGGGTACTCGAAGGAGTACGAGATCGAGCGTCTGTACCGGGAGGCGCCGTTCATGCTGATCGGTGAGGGCACCTCGGAGGTGCAGAAGCGGATCATCAGCCGCGCGCTGCTCCAGGAGTACAGGCTTCCCCGCTGAGCCGGCCGCCGGCCGTGGGCCGCAGGCCGAAGCAGGAAGTATCAGGCAGCAGCAGGAAAGTTGTCCGGGTACCGCGGGCGGGTGGACGACGCGGGACACCCGCCCGTGCGGGACCGGCCGGGCAGCCAGCACCGCCGGGCAGCCAGCACCGCCGGGCACCGGGATCGCCAGGCACGAGGAAATCAGGGGAGTGGGGCATGCAGTTCGGCCGGTACTACGAGGAGTTCGAGGTCGGCGCGGTCTACAAACACTGGCCGGGCAAGACGGTCACCGAGTACGACGACCACCTGTTCTGCCTGCTGACGATGAACCACCATCCGCTGCACCTCGACGTGAACTACGCCGAGAAGACCACCCAGTTCAAGCGGAACGTCGTCGTCGGCAACTACGTGTACTCGCTGCTGCTGGGGATGTCGGTCGCCGACGTCTCSGGCAAGGCGATCGCGAACCTCGAGGTCGAGTCGCTGCGGCACGTGGCGCCGGTGTTCCACGGGGACACGATCTACGGCGAGTCGACCGTGCTGGACAAGGTGGAGTCGAAGAGCAAGGACGACCGTGGCATCGTCACGGTCGAGACCCGCGGCCTCAACCAGGACGGCACCCTGGTCTGCATCTACCGCCGCAAGGTCATGGTCCCCAAGCGGTCCTACGGTGAGGCCCGCGGCGGCGAACAACCCGGCCGCCCCGAGCCGCGTAGCTGACCCCGGTCAGTTACTGACCCGAACCGGGCGTCCGGCCAGGGTTCTGGCGCAGGCGCACAGGGGGCGGCAGGGAAGCGGCCGCTTGCGGCCGTTGGACAGAAGTCGACAGCGAACGCTGGATCCGGCCATGCTGGAGCAGGTCCGGGCGGTGTGTCCCACCGTGCCCCGGGCCGCAGGCCCTGGGGTGCTGCCCCGGGCAGCCAGCCGCCGGTGGTGTCGTCGGCGATCCGCGTACTCGGGTACCGCTCGCGGTGCCGCGGGCCCGCGGGTCGCGCCGACGTCTCCGCCTGCGTTCGCCTCGACGAAAGGTGACATTCGTTGGATCTCCACGGCGCGCCCGTCCGCCCTGCCGCCGCGCGGCACCTCGGTTCGAGGTAGCCGATGTTCTCCGTCGATTCCGTCCTCGCCACGCTCGCGCTGGAGCCGGTGGCCACCGATCACTACCGGGCCGGCAGCGTCGGCACCGGGGGGCCGGTCGTCCACGGTGGCCAGCTGCTGGCGCAGACCCTGGTCGCGGCGCAGCAGGGCCAGGAGGGCAAACGGGTCAAGACGCTCCACACGGTGTTCGCGCGGGCCGCGAAGCCGGACGTCGACCTCGACATCGCGGTGAGCCGGGTGCACAGTGGCCGCAGCCTCGCGACGAGCCTGGTGTCGATCAGCCAGGGCGGCCGGCTGTGCGTGCAGTCCCAGGTGCTCCTGTCGGCCGAGGAGCCGGACTTCATCAGCTACGCGGCGACGCACCCGGCGCCCCCGACCCTGCCTGCCGCGCCGGATCCGGCCGAGAGCGCCGGCAGCTGGCAGATCCAGATCGTCGGCGACGTCGACCTGAACGACCCCGACGCCATCGGGCCCGCCGAGCTGGACGTGTGGACCCGCTGGCCCGGTGCCCTGGACGACCCGGTGACCAGCCAGGCGCTGCTGGCGTTCTCGACGGACAGCTTCCTCATCGCGACGGCGATGCGCCCGCATCCGGGCGTCGGCCAGGCACTCGCGCACCGGTCGATCTCGACCGGTGTGCTCAGCCACACCATCACCTTCCACGCGCCGAGCCCGGCCCGGGACTGGCTGCTGCTGTCGCACCGCAGCACGTTCGCCGGGCACGGCCGCAGCTATGGGCAGGGTGACGCCTACCGCGGCGGGCAGGGGCTGGTGGCGTCGTTCGTGCAGGACAACATGATCCGCGCCATGGCCGCCTCCGGGAGCCACCTCTAGATCTCCCCACCACCTCGGGTACCCAGTACCCCAGTACTCCCGGGGCGCCGAGTGCGGCCCGCAATCCCAGGGCGTTCCTCGATCGGGAGGAACGCCCTGGATGTGTTCGGGGTCCGGCGCGGCCCTTCACGGGTCACCCCGGCCAGATGTTGGGTCTTCGATGTGGCGGCAGCCGGTCCGCGGCGTCTTCCGGTCTCGCCGGATCGCTCGCTTCCCATTGGTGAGTACCTCACTCTCGGCCACTGATCTCGTCGCTCTCGCCAGGCGGAAGGCAGAAGTCGACACTCTCGGATGCGGTCTGAGAGGATTTGGGCAGGTAGTCGCTGCCTGCCCGCGGATACCGCGTGGCTGGCACAGGACTGTCAGATCGCAGCGACGTCGGGTAATGGACGGGTTGCGCAGCGGAAGATCGGTCTGTCGGGCGGCGGGAATCCGCCCCCGGAATTGGCCGGCAAATCGCCTGCTGCGTCAATCTTTACCCGGACAAGAGAGGCTCCCGTAACGGTGGCTCAGTGGGTCCGGGTTTGTCTTGACATCGACATCGACATCAGTAGTATGAGGCACCTCACAGCCCCGGGGTCTGTACTGGATCACTGTGAGGTTCGTGGCCCCCACCAGAGGAGCGAACGTGACGGATCATGAAGCGGTAATCGTTTCGACCGCGAGAACGGCGATCGGCACGGCGGTCAAGGGTTCCCTCGTGGACGTCGACGCGTTCGAGCTCGGCACGCAGGCCGTCGCGGAGGCGGTTCGGCGCTCGGGTGTCGACCCGGCCGACATCGACGATGTCGTGCTGGGGGAGTCGCTGTACGGCGGCGGTGACATCGCGCGCTACGCCGCCATCGAGGCGGGCCTGTTCGGCGCTCCGGGTGTCGCGCACAACCGGCACTGCGCCTCCGGGCTCGTCGCCGTGCAGACGGCGGCGGCCTCGATCCGTTCCGGCATGGACCGGGTCGTCGTGGCGGGCGGGACGAACTCCTCGTCCACCTCGCCGCGCGCGAAGCGGCGCCGGCCGGGAACCGACGAGGTGGAGGACTGGTACTCGCCCACCCACCGCAACTCCGCCGAGGCGCCCAACTACGACATGTCGATCACGGTCGGCTGGAACGCCGCGGTGAAGGCCGGGGTGTCCCGTGAGGAGATGGACGCCTGGGCCCTGCGGTCGCACCAGCGGGCCGTGGCGGGCATCGACGCCGGCTCCTTCAAGGAGGAGATCTTCCCGATCGAGGTGCCCCGGCGGGACGGGACGAGCTTCACCTTCGAGGTCGACGAGCACCCGCGTCGGACGACCAGCATGGAAAGGCTCGCCGGGCTCAAGGTGCTGCACCCCGAGATCGAGGGGTTCAGCATCACCGCCGGCAACGCCGCGGGCGCGAACGACGGTGCGGCCGCCATGGTGATCACGGACAGCTCCTACGCCGCGGCGAACGGGCTGGAGGCCCTGGGTGTCGTGCGCGCGTGGGCCTCGGTCGGTGTGCCGCCGGTGGACACCGGCATCGCGCCGACCCTGGCGATTCCGAAGGCCCTGCGGCGCGCGGGGCTCTCGGTGTCCGACATCGACCTCTGGGAGATCAACGAGGCGTTCGCCTCGGTGGCGGTCGCCGCGTCGCGGCTGCTGGAGATCGATGACAGCCGGGTCAACATCCTGGGCAGCGGCTGCAGCCTGGGGCACCCGATCGCGATGACGGGCGCGCGTCAGGTGATCACGCTGATCCACGAGCTGCGACGCCGCGGTGGTGGTCTCGCGGTGTCTGCGATGTGCGCTGGCGGCGGTATGGCCAGCGCGCTCGTGCTGGAGGTTCCGGCCCCGTAACACCGAGTGAGTGGGCGGGCTCGCCCGGATGGCCACCGGGCGAGCCCGCGCCGGCTCGGCGCCAGGACGGAACACGACAGCAAGAACACTGAGCCTTCTCCACCCGTCGACACGGGCTCACGACCCCCCTGACCGTGGGCCGTGAGGTGGAAGAGGCTCACTGCCCCACGGGCACGTCGTGGCGGCAGTATTTCCCGTACCTCGAATTCAAGGGAATGACGATACGGTGAAGCGGCAGCGTTTCCGTTCTCGGCGGTCAACTCGTCCACCGGCCACGACACGTCCACCGGCCAGGTGTGCACGCAGCGCCCCGGCTCACTCCGATACTAGCTCCGGTAGCTGAGCGGTCGGGCGGAAGTTGTCATGAACGATACATCTGTTGCGCACGACTTCTTTCAGGCGCTGCTGCAGGGCCTGCCGCCGGGAGTCGTCTATTCCCTGGTCGCGTTGGGCTTCGTCCTGACGTACAAGACCTCCGGTGTGTTCAACCTCGCGTTCGGCGCGCAGGCCTACGTCTCCGCCGCCATGTACTTCAAGGCGCGGATCACGTGGGAGTGGCCGACCGTCCCGGCGGTCATCCTGGCTGTTTTCGTGCTGCCGCCGCTGATCGGCCTCGTCCTGGAGCGGCTGATCTTCCGGCCGCTGCGGACGGCGCCCGCGGTCGCCCGGCTCGTCGTCGCCGCGGGTCTCGCCGTCGCCATCCCGTACCTGTTCGACATCCTCGCGAAGTTCACGGCCGTCGCCGGGGAGACACCGGTCGGTGTCGCACCCGACGGGGCGAACGTCTTCTACGACCCGTTCGGCGTGTACGCGTTCAGCCGCGACGAGCTGGTCAGCATGGGCGTCGTGGTCGTGGCCGTCGCCGGGCTGGTCGCACTGTTCCGGTTCAGCGCGATCGGCGTCCGGATGCGGGCCGTGGTCGAAAGCCCGAAGATGACCGAGCTCAACGGCATCGCGGCGGACCGCATCTCCGCGCTTTCCTGGGTGCTGTCGTCGTTCTTCGCGGGAATCGCCGGTGTGCTCATCGCACCGCGCTTCAACACGCTCGCCGCCGCCGACTTCTTCAGCGTCATGGTGGTCGCGATCGCCGCGGCGGCAATCGGCCGGCTCACCAGCCTGCCCGGGGCGCTGGGCGGCGGCATTCTGCTGGGCGTCGTCATCGCCCAGCTCAACACCTTCCTGCCGCGCTGGTCCGACGACCACGCCTGGGTCAAGACGGTGCAGGAGAACCTGACTCCGTCCGTGCCCTTCGTGGTGCTCTTCGCGGTCGTGGTCCTGGTTCCCAGCATCCGGCGGTCCCGCGACTCGGGTGACCCGCTGGCCGGGGTCGAGCCGCCGCCGCCCTCGCTCGGCGGTGAGGTGCGTGACCCGCGCCTGGCGATGATCATCAGGCTGGTCGGTCTCGCCGTCCTCGCGGTCACCGCGACCGTGGTCCTCACCAGGGGCGACTCGCTGTGGGTCTTCCTGGTGACGAAGGCCGTGGTGATGGGCATCATCTTCCTGTCGATCACGGTGGTGACCGGCATGTCCGGGCAGATCTCGCTGTGCCAGGGCACGTTCGCCGCCATCGGTGCCTTCACCGTGTACCAGATGGTGGTCCGCTACGACCTGTCGGTGCTGGTCGCGGCCCTGATCGGAGCCGCGGTGGCGGCCGTGGTCGGTGCCCTGCTCTCGCTGCCCATCCGCCGCCTCGGCGGCATCTGGACGGCGATCGCGACGCTCGCGTTCGCCTACTTCTTCGACGCCGTGCTGGTGAAGCTCTCCTGGGTCGGCGGCGGCGACGAGGCGGTACTGCAGGGAACCACGGTGCCCCGACCGGTCATCGGCCCCTGGGACCTCGGCGACGACAAGTACTACCTGGTGTTCGCCTCCATCGTCCTGGTCGTGGTGGCCGCCGTCGTGCTGCAGCTGCGCAAGGGGACGTTCGGCCGCACCCTCGTGGCGATGCGCGGCAGCGAGGTGGGCGCCGAGTCGATCGGCATCTCCTCCGCCCGGGTCCGCCTGATCGCCTTCGCGGTCTCCGCCTTCATCGCGGGGCTCGGCGGCGCGCTGCTCGCCATGGCGCAGAAGGACGTCAGCTACGGCACGAACTTCGGGCCGTTCGCGGCGCTGTTCTGGGTGGTCATGGTGGTCACCCTGGGCTCGCGCACGATCCGGGGCGCGCTCAACGCGGCCGCGGCGTTCGCGCTGTTCGAGCCGCTCATCCTCTCAGGCACGTTCATCGCCTGGATCGCGCGCAGCGAGGATGCCGTGCCGGACTTCTTCCCGATCACGGGTAACTGGGTGTTCGTGCTGTTCGGCCTCGCCGCGCTGCAGTTCGCACGGCATCCCGAGGGCCTCGTCGAACGGCAGATGAAGCTGCCCGCGTTCCTGACGAACCTGCTTCCGACGCCCACCCCGGCGCTCGCGGGGGCCGGCGGCGTCGGTGCCGTGGGCGCGGCGGCCGGGCCGGCCGAGCCGGACGCGGCGGTGCCGGGCGCGGCCACGCCCACCAAGCCCGGCGCGAAGACCCCGGCCGCCGAGGCGCCCGCCGCGGCGAAGCCCGAGGAAACCACGGCCGCCGCCGAGGCGCCGGCCGTGCAGGCGGCACCCGCGGAGCCCGCGGCACCCGCGGAGCCCGCGCCCGCCACGCCGAAGTCCGCCGAACCAGCGGTGTCCGCTGCTCAGAACCCCGAGCCACCCGCGACCCCGCCGGCGGCGTCGGCTGCCGAGGGCGAGGGCGCCGCCGCCACACCGCCCGAGGCCGGCGTCTCGGTGAGGTCGGGTTCCAACGGAGAGTCGGAGCGGCCGGCCGCCTCCTCGCCGGCGCGAACTGAGGATGTGGTCTCGTGACCGAGGTACTGCGGGCCACCGGCGTCACCAAGCGGTTCGCCGGGATCGTCGCCCTCAACGACGTGACGATGCAGATCGACGAGGGTGAGCGGGTCGGGCTGATCGGCCCGAACGGCGCCGGGAAGACGACGTTCTTCAACTGCCTGCTCGGCGTGCTGCCGATGGACGGTGGCAGCGTCGCCATCGCGGGCAAGGACGTCACCGGTGTCGCCTCCTACCGGCGGGTGCGGGCGGGGATCGGCCGCACCTTCCAGCGGATCGAGCTGTTCCCGGACTGCACCGTCCGTGATCATCTGCTCGTCGCCGAGCGGGTTCGGCGCGGCACCGGCCGGCTGTGGAAGGACATGATCGGCCTCGGTCGGCCGACCTCCTCCGAGCTGGCTCAGTGTGACCAGGTCCTGGGGCTGCTGGGGCTGCTCGACCTCGCCGACGAGCCCATCGAACGGCTGAGCCTCGGCCAGGGCCGCCTGGTGGAGGTCGGCCGGGCGCTGATGACCGAGCCGAAGCTGCTCCTGCTCGACGAGCCCTCCTCGGGCCTGGACCGGTCGGAGACCTCCGCGCTGGCGAAGACCCTCCAGGAGGTTCAGCGCGAGCAGGGTTTCGCGATCCTGCTGGTCGAGCACGATGTCGAGCTGGTCACCAGCTTCACGGAGCGGTCCTACGTGCTCGACTTCGGACGTCTGATCGCCGAGGGTCCGACCCGTGAGGTCATGGCCAGCAAGGAGGTCCGGGACGCCTATCTCGGGAACTTCGAGGTGAAGAGTTGAGCGACGTACAGGCGGTCGAGGAGGGCGCAGGCACGATGACCGGGCCGACCTCGGAAGAAGCGGCGGCATCCGAGCCGACGGCGGCAGCGGTGCCGGCAGCGGCAGTTTCGAAGACGGAAACAGCAGAAGCAGAGCCGGCGGTGGTGACGGCATCGGCGTCGGCGCCGCAGGCCCCGGTCCTTGAGCTGCGCGACGTGGTGGCCGGCTACGGGCCGTTCCGGGCCCTGTTCGGTGTCTCGTTCGAGGTGGCGCCCGGCGAGGCGCTCGCCCTCGTGGGTTCCAACGGGGTCGGGAAGACCACCGTCGCCCGGGTGGCCTCCGGCCTGGTGACACCGACGCAGGGAACCGTTCATGTCGACGGCGTCGACATGACGGGCGCCAAGCCCTACCGGTACGCGCGTGCCGGCGTCGCCCACGCCACCGAGGGGCGATCGGTGTTCGCGACACTCACCGTCGAGGAGAACCTCGCGCTCTCCTTCGGTCGGGTGCGTGGCAAGCGCGGGGTCCGCGAGGCGCTCGAGCAGGCCTACGAGCTCTTCCCGGTGCTGGGGGAGCGACGCAGGCAGCTGGCGGGCAGCATGTCCGGTGGGCAGCAGCGCATGCTGTCGATGGCTCGGGTCATGGTCGAGGTTCCCAAGATCCTCGTCGCGGACGAGCTGTCGCTGGGCCTGGCGCCGATCATCGTCGCGGAGCTCTACGAGGCCCTGCGAAAGCTGCGGGAGCAGGGCACCGCCCTGCTGATCGTGGAGCAGCAGGTGGCGCACGCGCTCGACCTCTGTGACCGGGTCGTGCTGCTCGGCCACGGTTCGGTCGAGTGGACCGGTGCCAGCGCCGACGCGGGTGACGTCGTCACACAGGCCTTCGAGCCGGCGCACTGACAGCACTGCCGGGGCACTGACTCGGTTCGCACACTGGTGAACGCGAAGGCGCCTCCGACCCCGCCTGGGGGCCGGAGGCGCCTTCGTTGATGGGGGCCATGCAGGCCCCGGCGCGGGCCGCGGCCGGGCCGCCCGTTTCGGGCTAGCCCTGATGGGGACGGGGGCGCAGGAACGGGCGCGGACCGTCGGGGTCGTCATCGTCCGGCGCGTCCTGGGGCCGGGGCCGGTCACGCAGCTGCAGCGCGTTGCCGAACAGGCGGGCCAACTGCTCGGCCGCAAGCTCCAGGTCGCTTTCGACGAGGCCCTGCACCAGCCACATCTCGGCGAAGCGGGAGACCATCGCGCCGAGCGAGTGCGCGGCGATGGCGGGATCGATGTCCGGGGCGGCCAGCCCGAGCGCCTGCAGCTGGCGGATGGAGCCGACGACCCGGTCCCGGTCACGCTGCTGGTGATGGAAGCGCTCACTGTTGAGCTCGGCGTCGTAACGGGACACCTGCTCGATCACACCGATGATGCGGGCTTCCGCCCGATAGCTCTCCAGATACCGCCGGATCCCGGCCCGAATGCGTTCCCGGGGTGGCGCGGTTGAGGAGGGGATGAAGATTGCCGTGCTGAGCGGAGCGTTCAGGAGGTCGGTCATCTCCTTGGCGATCTCGCGGAAGATCTGCTCCTTGGAATCGAAGTAGTGGTAGAAGGAGCCGTGCGACAGGCCGGCCTGCTCGGCGATGTCCGAGATTCTCGCCTCCAGGAACCCGTCCTTCTCGAACACGGTCTTCGCCGCATCGAGGAGGCGTGCCCGCGTCGCCGCTCCTTTGCGCGAACGTGGCCCGTTCGGCTTCTCGCGGTCGGTCGGCGCGGCCGTCGACAATGCCTTCTCCTCAGCGTGCGGGACCGGCCACATTGAGTGCCGCGGGCGGGGCCCGCATGTGCAGGTCGGTGGTGTCGGACTGTTGTTGGGGCTGGTGCTGCCGGTGATGCTGACTATCGGCGGAGCCTGGTTATATCGGTGGCGTTCGGTTAGGGTAAGTACAGCCGACTATACTATCGGCGCCGTGGATTTTCTGGTCTCTTCCCTGGATCTGGCAGGTGCGTGTCGAAGCGCTCTCCGCTAAAGGTGCCCCCCACCGTCCCGCGGCCAGGTGGGGCTGGCCGCGGTCGTTTACGCGTGGCGGCCGGTCCGGTCATGGGCCACGGCTGCTCCGCGGCCGGCCGTGCGGGTCGACACGCCCCGGGCGGACCGGAGCGTGTCGACAGGTGGGCGTGGCGGTCACCCGATGGGCCGGTGTATCACCGCACCATCCGTGGCAATGCGGCTACCAGGACACATCGGTTGGTGGATTCGCCGTGGAGCTGATGCGGCGTGTCGCGGTCCGGGCGGGATAACCCGACACGCGGACCGCTTCGTGTTGTAGCGTCGCTCCTGATAAGGCACCTCTTTTATACGGAGAATACCGTTTGCAGGGGAGTGGAGCGATGCGGACAGTAGTTGTTGGGGCGTCCAGCGGGCTGGGTCGCTGTATCGGGATCGGCCTGGCGCGGGAGGGAGCCCCGACCGCGTTACTCGCCCGGCGGCGCGACCGGCTCGTCGATGCGGCGAAGGAGGCCGGGGAGGGCACCCTCGCGATCGAGTGCGACGTAACCAGTGCGGACTCCTGTAAGCGGGCGATCGACGAGGCGGTGAATGGCCTCGGCGGTATCGACGCCCTGGTCTACTCGCCTGGCGTCGGGCCGCTCATCCGGCTGGCTGACATAGACGCCGAAACCTGGCACAGCACTTTTGCCACGAACGTGATCGGTGCATCACTGATCACCGCGGCGGCGATTCCTTACCTCACCGAGAGCGGTGGCACGGCCGCCTACCTTTCGACGGTCAGTGCGTCGGTCACCGACCCGTGGCCGGGCCTGGGCGCCTATGCTGTCAGCAAGGCCGCGCTGGACAAACTGGTCGAGGCGTGGCAGGTCGAGCATCCGAAGGTCGGTTTCACCCGGGTTGTGGTCGGCAACTGCACCGGTGGTGAGGGCGACTCCATGACCGGGTTCACCTCCGGGTGGGACCTCGGTCTCGTCGGCGAGGTGCATCCGATCTGGCAGAGCCGCGGATACATCACGGAGAACTTCCTGCCCGTCGACGAGCTTGTCCGGGTGGTCCACAACGTCCTGCGCAACGGCGCGAGCACGAGTGTTCCCAGCGTCGTGGTGGGGCCTCGCCTGTAGCCGCCGAGCCCTCCTCCGAGCCCGGCACTGCCGACACGTCGCCAGTGCCGGGCCGCCATCGGCGACATGCCACTCGTTGGTGACTCGCTGCTGACGAATCACCAACGGCACGTTCCTGCGTGCTGCCAGTCCATACCGCCGTCCCGTGCCGCCCCGGCCTCGACCGTCGTCGTCCGGTGCTGTGGCACGGGACGTCGGGCTGCGCGGAAACGGCCGGGTCCGCCCTGGTCCCCGGGGACGTCAGGGGGCCTGGCGTGGGGTTCGTCCCGGAGCCTGTGGGGGGCGCGGGGCTTCGCCTCGACACGGCGGGCCCGGACCCGCTAGCCTGCGTCGCATGTTAGTCGACGCTAACATCGACCGCCCGGCCTCCTGGGAGCGGACAGCGCCCGGCGAGCCCCTGCGGAGTCTGGTCGATGTCAAGGACGATCCCGCGCGCCGCAACGCCGCCGCGTTCGCGCAGCTCGTGGACGAACTGCGCGCCACGCTGGCCCGGACCGCGCTCGGCGGGCCCGAGACCGCGCGGCGCAGGCATGTCGAACGCGGCAAGCTGCTGCCCCGCGACCGGCTGGACACCCTGCTCGACCGCGGCAGCCCGTTCCTGGAACTGTCCCCGCTCGCGGCCGCCGGCCTGTACGACGACGAGGCTCCGGGCGCCGGGATGATCACCGGGGTCGGCCGGGTGTCCGGGCGGGAGTGCGTCGTCGTCGTCAACGACGCCACCGTCAAGGGCGGCACCTACTACCCGATCACGGTGAAGAAGCACCTGCGCGCCCAGGAGGTGGCGCTGCACAACCGGCTGCCCTGCGTCTACCTGGTGGACTCCGGTGGCGCGTTCCTGCCGCGCCAGGACGAGGTCTTCCCGGACCGGGAGCACTTCGGCCGGATCTTCTTCAACCAGGCGACGATGTCGGCCCGCGGCATCGCCCAGATCGCGGCCGTGCTCGGCTCGTGCACCGCGGGCGGAGCCTACGTCCCGGCGATGAGCGACGAGGCGGTGATCGTCCGCAACCAGGGCACGATCTTCCTGGGCGGCCCGCCGCTGGTGAAGGCGGCCACCGGCGAGGTCGTCAGCGCCGAGGAGCTGGGCGGCGGCCTGCTGCACTCGCGGCGCTCCGGCGTCACCGACCACCTCGCCGCGGACGACACCGACGCGCTGACGATCGTGCGGCGCATCGTCGGCCAGCTCGCGCCGCGCGCGCCCCGGCCGTGGGACGTCGTGCCGACCGAGGAGCCGCTCCACCCGACGTCGGAGCTGTACTCGGTGGTGCCGGCGGATCCGCGCACGCCGTACGACGTCCGCGAGGTGATCGCCCGGCTGGTGGACGGCAGCAGGTTCGCCGAGTTCAAGAAGGAGTACGGCTCGACCCTGGTCACCGGGGTCGCCCGCCTGCACGGGCACCCGGTCGGCATCATCGCCAACAACGGGGTGCTGTTCGGCGAGTCGGCGCTCAAGGGCGCCCACTTCATCGAGCTGTGCGACCGGCGCCAGATCCCGCTGCTGTTCCTGCAGAACATCACCGGGTTCATGGTCGGCCGCGACTACGAGGCCGGCGGTATCGCCAAGCACGGCGCGAAGATGGTCACCGCGGTCGCCTGCGCCCGGGTGCCGAAGTTCACCGTCGTGATCGGCGGGTCGTTCGGCGCCGGCAACTACTCGATGTGCGGCCGGGCGTACTCGCCGCGGTTCATGTGGACGTGGCCCAACGCGCGGATCTCGGTGATGGGCGGCGACCAGGCCGCGGCGGTGCTCTCCACCGTCCGCCGGGACGGCATCGAGGCCCGGGGCGGCAGCTGGACCGCCGACGAGCAGGCGGCGTTCGAGGCGCCGATCCGCGAGCAGTACGAGCACCAGGGCAACCCCTACTACGCCACCGCCAGGCTCTGGGACGACGGCGTGATCGACCCGGCGGACACCCGCACGGTGCTGGGTCTCGCGCTGTCGGCCGCGGCGAACGCGCCGCTGGACCCCGTCGGCTACGGCATCTTCCGGATGTGAGGACGATGTTCCACACGGTGCTTGTCGCCAACCGCGGTGAGATCGCCGTCCGGGTGTTCCGGACCCTGCGCGAGCTCGGTATCCGGTCGGTGGCGGTGTACTCCGACGCCGACGCGAACGCCCGCCACGTCGCCGAGGCGGACGTGGCGGTGCGCCTGGGCCCGGCCCGGGCGCTCGACTCCTACCTGAACATCGAGAAGGTGCTCGCCGCCGCGGCCGCCACCGGCGCGCAGGCGATCCACCCCGGCTACGGCTTCCTCGCCGAGAACCCGGCCTTCGCGCAGGCCTGCGCCGCCGCCGGTGTGGTCTTCGTGGGCCCGTCTCCCGAGGTCGTCGACCTGATGGGGAACAAGATCGCCGCCAAGCGCACCGTCGCCGCGGCGGGTGTTCCCGTCGTCCCCGGCCGGATCGAACCGGGCATGACGGACGACGACCTGGTCGCGGCGTCGGCCGAGATCGGCTACCCGGTGCTGGTGAAACCGGCCGCGGGCGGCGGCGGCAAGGGCATGCGCCTGGTCCGCGACCCCGCGGACCTGCCCGAGGCGCTGCGCTCCGCCCGGCGCGAGGCCGCCGCCTCCTTCGGTGACGACACGCTGTTCGTCGAACGGTTCGTCGACATCCCCCGGCACATCGAGGTGCAGATCCTCGCCGACACCCACGGCAACGTCATCCACCTCGGTGAGCGCGAGTGCAGCCTGCAGCGCCGCCACCAGAAGATCGTCGAGGAGGCGCCGTCGGTGCTGCTCGACGCCGCCACCCGGGCCCGCATCGGGGGAGCGGCGGTGGACGTCGCAGCCGCCGTCGGGTACGTCGGTGCCGGCACGGTGGAGTTCGTCGTGGGCACCGAGCGGCCCGACGAGTTCTTCTTCATGGAGATGAACACCCGGCTGCAGGTCGAGCACCCGGTCACCGAGCTGGTGACGGGCGTCGACCTGGTCGCCGAGCAGCTGCGGGTCGCCGCCGGGGAGCGGCTGACCCTCACCCAGGACGAGGTCCGGCTGGGCGGCCACGCGGTCGAGGCCCGGGTCTACGCCGAGGACCCCGCCCGGGGCTTCCTGCCGACCGGCGGCAACGTCCTGGTGCTGCGGGAACCGGCCGGCGCGGGAGTGCGGGTCGACTCCGGCCTGATGGCGGGCTCGCCCGTCGCCGCGACCTACGACCCGATGCTGGCCAAGGTCATCGCCTGGGCCCCGGACCGCGCCGGCGCGCTCGCCCGGCTCGACGCGGCGCTCGCCGACACGACGCTGCTGGGAGTGACCAGCAACATCGGCTTCCTGCGGCGGCTGATCGGACATCCCGACACCCTCGCCGGCCGGCTCGACACCGGCCTGGTCGAACGCCACCTCGAGGCGCTGACCGCCCCCGCGCCGGAGCCCGACCCCGGGGCGGTGGGGGGCGCGGTAGTCGGCGCTCCGACAGCGGACGAGGCGCTGGCGGTGTTCGCGCTGGTCAGCGCGCACACCCTGATCCCCACCGGGGCGGTCGTCGACCCGTGGGACGTCCCGTCCGGCTGGCGGCTGGGCGAGCCGGCGTGGGCCCGCTGGTCGGTGGCAGGCGCGGGTGCGGGTGCGGGTGGCGCCGCAGCGCCGGTGCGCGAGGTCGGTGTGCTGCGCACCTCCGACGGCGGCCTGCGGGTGCGCGTCGACGAGGCCGAGCCGCGTACCGCCGAGCTCACCTGGCTTCCGGCCGCGCAGGCGGCCCCGGCCGGGCCGGTCACCCAGGTGGCACAGGCCCCCGCCGCGGCGGTGCGGTCGGGGCAGGCCCTGGTCACCCTGGACGGGCTGACCAGGCGCTGGCAGATCGCCGTGACCCCCGGTGCCCTCTGGGCAGGTGCCGACGGCTTCGCCTGGTCACTGGCGGAGCGCCACGCCGAGCGGGGCGGCGACAGCGCCGCGGGCGAGCAGGGCGGCGAGGCGCGCAGCCCGATGCCGGGCATCGTCGTCGACGTGCGGGCGCGGGCCGGGGACACCGTCGAACCCGGTGCCCCGCTGGTGGTCGTCGAGGCGATGAAGATGGAACACACGGTGGTCGCGCCGCTCGCCGGCCTGGTCAAGGACGTGCTGGTGCGGGTCGGCGACTCGGTCGCGCTCGACGCGCTGCTCGCCGTCGTCGAGCCCGCCGTCGTCGAGCCGGGCGCCGTCGAGCCGGCGAGCGAGCCGCGGGCCGCCGGGCCGCGGGTCACGGACGAGGCACCGCGGCCGCGCGCCGACCAGCCCTAGCCGGGACTCGTCACACCGCCAGCCAGAACTTTCCACAACGCAGCAGACAGGGACGGGCCATGGTCGAGGGTCGACTGAGCGAGGAACACGAAAGCCTGCGCAAGACGGTGGAGGAGTTCGCCCGTGAGGTGGTGGCCCCGGCCGCCGCCATCCATGACGAGGCGAAGACCTTCCCGTACGAGATCATCGCGCAGATGGGGGAGATGGGGCTGTTCGGGCTGCCGTTCCCCGAGTCCTACGGCGGCCAGGGTGCCGACTACTTCGCGCTGTGCCTGGCGATCGAGGAGCTGGCCCGGGCCGACTCCTCGGTGGCGATCACGCTGGAGGCCGGGGTGGGCCTGGGCGCGATGCCGATCTACCGGTTCGGCACCGAGGCGCAGCGGGAGGAATGGCTGCCGGTGCTGGCCAGCGGCCGGGCGCTGGGTGCGTTCGGGCTGACCGAGCCGGGCGCCGGCAGTGACGCGGGTGGCACCCGCACCACGGCCCGGCTCGAGGGTGGGGAATGGGTGATCAACGGCTCGAAGGCCTTCATCACCAACTCCGGGACGGACATCACCCGGGTCGTGACGGTGACCGCGGTGACCGGGGAGCCGGTGAACGGCCGCCCGCAGATCTCCTCGATCATCGTCCCGGTCCCGACCTCGGGCTTCAGCGCCGGCGCGCCCTATTCGAAGGTCGGCTGGCATGCCTCCGACACGCGGCCGCTGTCGTTCCAGGACGTGCGGGTGCCGGAGGCGAACCTGCTCGGCGAGCCCGGGCGCGGCTACGCGAACTTCCTGTCCATTCTGGACGAGGGGCGCATCGCCATCTCGGCGCTTTCGGTGGGGCTCGCTCAGGCCTGCGTCGACGAAAGCGTGAAATACGCGAAGGAACGGGAGGCGTTCGGCGCCCCGATCGCGCGCAACCAGGCCATCGCCTTCAAGCTCGCCGAGATGGAGACCCGGACGTTCGTCGCCCGGACGGCGTACTACGAGGCCGCCTGGAGAATGCTTGCCGGGCTGCCCTTCAAGAAGGAGGCGGCGATGGCGAAGCTGTTCTCCTCCGAGGCCGCGGTGACCAATGCCCGTGAGGCGACCCAGATTCACGGCGGCTACGGGTTCATGAACGAGTACCCGGTGGCACGGCACTGGCGGGACTCGAAGATCCTCGAGATCGGTGAAGGCACCAGCGAGGTGCAGAAGATGCTGATCGCGCGCCATCTCGGCGTCTGACGGACGGGAGCGACCACCTCATATGAAGCACATTGTTGACGCTGTCCAGTCAGCTGTTCCGCACACGGATGATCGCCGCGCCCTGTTCGCGTCCCTACCAGTCCCGGAGTCGTATCGGGGTGTGGTGGTGCGGAAGGACGAGGTGGGGTTGTTCGAGGGGCGGGTGTCGCGGGACAAGGATCCGCGGGAGTCGTTGCATGTGGATGAGGTGGCGACGCCGGAGTTGGGGCCGGGTGAGGCGTTGGTGGCGGTGATGGCGTCGTCGGTGAACTACAACACGGTGTGGACGTCGATTTTCGAGCCGTTGTCGACGTTCGGTTTCCTGGAGCGGTAYGGGCGGACGTCGCCGTTGGCGCGGCGGCATGATCTGCCGTATCACGTGGTGGGGTCGGATCTGGCGGGTGTGGTGTTGCGGACGGGGCCGGGGGTGCATGCGTGGTTCCCGGGGGATGAGGTGGTGGCGCACTGTCTGTCGGTGGAGTTGGAGCGGCCCGAGGGTCACAACGACACGATGCTGGATCCGGAGCAGCGGATCTGGGGGTTCGA
>NZ_MOWP01000058.1:0-22873 GCF_001983215.1 Frankia sp. CcI49 | reverse complement strand
GATCTGGCCCGGTGGAACGGCCGGGGTGAGTTGGAGTATCTGGGTCGGTCCGATGACCAGGTGAAGGTGCGTGGGTTCCGGATCGAACTCGAGGAGATCCGTGCTGTGTTGGAACGGCACCCGGCTGTTTCGGGTGCCGCGGTGACCGCTCTCGATCATCCTGCCGGGGGGAAGTTCCTCGCGGCTTATGTCACGACCGGACCGTCCGCGCCGGCGGACGCAACCATGCTGGCYGWGGTGCTGCGGGAACACACGGCTAGGCTTCTGCCGGAGTACATGGTYCCCGTGTCGTTCACCCGCCTGGGTGTGCTTCCCACGACCGTGAGTGGGAAACTCGACCGTCGAGCGCTCCCCGTCCCTGATCTGGCTGCCGGGTCCGGTGGCGGCCGGCCCCCGGAGACGGACACCGAACTGTCCCTGGCCGGGGTGTTCCGTGACGTTCTCGCTCTCCCCGAGGGCATATCCCTGTCCGTGGACGACGATTTCTTCCGGCTCGGGGGTGACAGCATCCTCGCGATACGTCTTGTTGCTCGCGCGTCACAACGACAGCACACTTTCGCGTTGCGGGACGTCTTCGAGCAGCGAACCGTCGCGAAGCTGTCTCAGAAGATCATCAAAGAAGTCGAGGCGCATTCGACAAGCAAAATCGCTGTGCCCGCCTCTCCAACTCTCGAGAGGCTACGTGAGTCGCGCGACGATCCAAACTCATGGATCTTGACCGAGACCGCCGTTCTCCCCGTATCGTTATCGCACGACGCGCTACTCGCGGCATACGCTTCGCTTGTTCAAGAACATGATCTGCTTCGCTTGTCGATTCAGACGGTGAGTCGTCGACTGTGGCTCACCTGGGTAACCCCTATGACAACCATCGCACCAACTCTCTCCAGACTGCATCTCGCAGAGGCCTCGCCCTCCACGAAGCTGACAGCTCTTCGGACGATGGCCAGCCAGATGATCGATGCCACCAATGCACGGCCGTCAGGCCTCGCATACGCAAGCAGCTCGACACACACCTACATTGCGCTTGCAGTACATGCTGCCGCGGCGGATCGATACACCGTGCACCAGCTACTGGAGGCCCTCCGCACGCTCACTGATGAGAACGCCACTACGAGCATGCCATCAGCGCCGCCCGTCACAACGACCTTGACTGAAGTCGCCGATATCGCTGCGGCTCTCAACGTGGATCAGATCGAGAACCAGATTGAGCTGATCGAGCGCACGGATTCACTCGACGAGGCACTGTACTCGGCTGACAGAACTCAGGTCATACACTGGTACGGCTCACACACCGATGTCACCATGCGCGAGACCATCCGACGAGCACTGCACGCGACTGGGTACGGATCGCGACTCGGCGGTGTCGTAGATCACGAAGCTGCTCTTCTGCCAGATGCCGTCCTGGGGCGGCTCGGCCCGATGACGGTAACCGTTCCCGTGCCTATCGAGCAGGATGCTTGGCACCCAGATCCTGAGTTCGCGCTGGCACGCTATGGCAGTAGCCTGGGTAGGCGTCTCCTGGCCGGCAGACCGATCGCGCCGATACTTATTAGCCGATCCTATTCCGCCGGTGCAGAACCCTTGGCGATCGAACCGAGCGAGGCAGCGTACCGCGCGGTGATCCGATACAGGGTGGAGGCCGGCAGCACTATTCTGACGGTCATCGGATTTGCCCGTGCCGTGATGCTGGCGTTCGAGAACGCGCTGGGCAAAGTCGGCGACAACGCCGATCGGCGAGTCTGGCGCCCATAGTTGTCCTCGATCTTCTATGGAATGGGGTCCCTTGGTCGTGGGCGCTCCTCCCAGCCTTGTTGGTGTCGAATTGCGGTTTCGGCCGGGTCGGGCCATGGCCGGGTGCCCGGCTGTCGCGTGGGGTGGGCGCCCGGTCCGCGTCCGGGGGTCCTTCGGGTCGGTCAGGCGGGGAGGCTGGTGGCTATCCGGGTGCGGGCAGGGTGCCGCAGCCCGGGTGATCGCTTCGACGGCGAGTGGGGTCCAGGAGTGATGCGCGGGCAGGTGCACCACGACGCGGCGGGCGTGGAGGTCGATCCGGGCGGCGAAGCGGGACAGACCGGTGGCGTCGCCGCTTCGGGTCCCAGCGGCGGGCCTGCCCCACTGGGCAGCGCGAGAATCTGCGTCCAGGCGGTCAGGCAGAGCGCGAGAGCGAGAGYGACGACCAGCATCAGATCTGGTTCTGCGCGAAGTCGTGCAGGGGCAGGTTCGCGGGGTCGGTGTCCTTGGCACCGCGGATCCGGTCCTCCCGGCAGGCCCGGCGGCGGTGGCGTACCTCAGGACGGCGAACTGGCCGCGAAGGCCGTTCGTCGCGAATGCGGTGATCCGGTTGCCACCCACGTGGGTGATACGTAGCTGGGCGCCGGCGTGCTGGGGTTCGCGGTAGCGGAGAACTCGCATACCGGCGGCCAGCCGGACAGTTCGAGCAGCCCGGTCAGTTCCGCGACCCACGCCCCGGGGACGGGGATGGCCGTCGACCAGCCCGCACCCGGCCGCTGGTCTCGCTGAACTCGTCCGGATCTACGGGATCCGGAACTGGATCGAACAGAGCTACAAGCAGGTCAAGGAGGAACTGGGCTGGGCCGATTCCCAGGCCCGTCCGGACCTCGCGATCCGCCGTCACCAGGCCCTGGTGTTCTGCGCGTTCTCGTTCTGTTGGAACACCTGATTCACCCGGCCACCGCCCCCACAGCAGGAGCTCACCACGCAGCCCGACCGGAGAGAGAGGAGGCGCTCACACGCCTCGATCATCCGCGCAGGCATCCTGGCCGACGATGCTACGCACGGTCCGCGGCTGGCTGACTCCCTGGCTCGGATTCCACCGCTGGTGGAAAGCCTCGTCCACCATGCCCCCACCCCCTGAGCTCCATGCCCTTGTTACCGCCATCAGCGCAGGTCACGGCATGCACCTCTACTTCCCGCCCCGATCCGACAAACCACCGTCAGATCGGGGGCCAGCCGCCAGGCCTAGGTGATGGAGGCGGCGTCACGCAGGCTGTCAAAGAGGGCCGCGCGGCGCATATAGGAGCGCGCACTATCACGGTTCTCGGCCGTGCAGCGCAATTGGTCGAGGTTCTGTCGGCGCACGGCGGGGTCGCGTTCCTCCAGCATTCGCTTGTTGGCGATCGTCTGGGCTTGTACGTAGTTCAGCGCGGCGTGACGGCGCTGGCGGCTGTAGAGGTCGAGCAGATCGTCGCCGTCCCGACCGCGGATCACCCGGGGGAGCTTCTCCGCAAGGTTGATGGCGTCATGGATGCCGCCGTTCATGCCCATTCCGCCGATCGGGTTGTTGACGTGCGCGCTGTCTCCAGCCAGCAAGACGCGGCCTTTATGGAAGGTCCCGGCCACGCGTTGATTGACCCTGTAGACCCTGGCGTACTCAACGTGGTAGGGGTCCGTTTTGGGGAAGAACTTCTGCAGTCGCTGCTCGACGCGCGCTGCCGACAGTGCGGTGCTGTCGTCCTCGTCCTGGCCGATCGGCAGGATCAGCCGCCAGAGTCCTTCGGGCGTCTCCCCGCGCACCTTGAACAGGTTGGCCCACTCGTAGGGGTCGGAGAAGTAGTTGCGCAGCGAAAGCTTTGACTTCACGGTCTTGAAGTCGAACCTGGTCGCGATCTTGATGAACCGCTCCGGATACGTGAACCCTTCGAACTCGATGCCGGCAAGCTTGCGCACTGTTGACCGACCGCCGTCGCAGCCGATGACATAGGCCGCCGTCATGCGCTCGGTGCCCACGGGGGACTCGTACTCCACCTCGACGCCGTTCCCGGCCACGGTGAGGCCGGTGAGGGCGTGGGAGAACCGCATGTCGAAGTCGGATTCGTTGGCGTATTCCTCGGCGATGGAAGCGGTCAGTTTGTACTGCTCGTACTGCAGCACATAGGGAAACCGGATCTCGTCTCTGAGCCGGGCGAGATCGAACTCCGCGACGACCTCGCCGGTCGGCCGGTCGTGGAAGCGATAGGTGCTCGAAACCAGGCCGTGCGGCGTGATCTTCTCGGTGATGCCCAATTCGTCGAGCATCTCCAGAGTGCTCGGATGAATGGTCGCGGCGCGCTGATCCTTCACCGGCGCGGGCTCCGACTCGAGCACGGTGACCGGGATGCCCTGCCGGTTCAGCGCCAGTGCGCACACCATTCCGACCGGACCTGCGCCGACGATGACGACCCGGGTGATGCTCCGCGACGAAATCATGGCTCAGGCGAGCGATCCCGTGCGTCGCCCGACCACCATTCCCGCGGTCAAGCCGGCGCCCGTCGGGTAGTTCCCGCTGAAGAGGCCCCCGAGCGCTTCACCGCACGCGAAGAGCCCGGGGATGGGCGCACCTGACAGATCGAGCACCCGGCCGTTGATGTCACCACGAAGCCCTCCAAAGGTGAAACTGATTCCACACGTCACTCGATACGCGTAATAGGGTGGTGTCTCTATCGCCGATGCCCAATTACTCTTGATCGGCTCCACCGACGCGCTGCGGCCATCCTTGATCGTTGGATCGAGCGGACGGCTGGTATCGATCGACAAGTTGAAATCGCGCACCGTCCGCACAAACGCGTCGACGTCGACGTCTATCGCTGCGGCGAGCTCCTCGATGCTGTCGGCGACGACCGGGATGATCCCGGGCATTTCATACTCGTACACATCGAGCATCGACCGAGAGTTCGCGTCGAAGATCTGAAACGCCACCGAACCCGGCTGTTCGAGGATCACCTTGCCGTACTTCGCGTACGTATAGTTGCGAAAGTCTGCACCCTCGTCGAGGAATCGTCGACCCCAGGCGTTGACAACGATGCCAAACGGATAGCCGTACCGGCTGAGTCGGTTCGTCAACATACGGTTGCTCTCGTTCTCGGGATATGACGCGTCCCACGGCACGCTATGACACGTTGACCAGTCGCCTCCACGATCTGCACCGATCTCCAAGGCCGCACCGATCAGGTCACCGGTGTTGAACGGCGTGCCACGCACCTTCGCGTGCTGCCACCCGTCTCCCAGGTAACGCTGCCGCCATTGCGCGTTCGCCTCGAAACCGCCGCTGGCAATCACCACCGACTCCGCCAGAAACTCCTGATCGCCCGCACGAACACCGACGACCGAGCCGCCGTTGGTCATCAGCCCCGTGACCGGGCAACCGTAGCGCATCTCGACGCCGAGCCGCGAGGCGACGCGTTCATGGTCTGACATCAGCCCAGGGCCCGCGTCGACGTTACACACGTGCGTTCCGCCCCAGAACAGGAAGGTTCCCTCGGCGTTCTCGTGAGCCTGCCGCTCGTACATCARCCGGAATCGCAGCCCCAGTTCGTGCAGCCAGCGGACCGCGTCGCGCGAGCCTTCGACGACAGCCGCGGCAAGTTCCTTATCGTCACGTCCCTCGGCGATCCGGTCCAGGTCGGCCAGGAACTCTTCCGCCGAGTATGGCGGAACTTCGGTACGCGCGTGACGCTCATCAGGCTCGAGGATCTCGAGCAGATCACCGAGCCCGGCGTGCACCATCCGGGTCGCACCGAGCGTGTAGTAGCTGTTCCCCCCGGCCAGCGCCCGCGGCGCCTTCTCCAACAGCATCACGCGTCGCCCGCGCTCGGCCGCCGCATGAGCCGTGCAGTATCCGGCGTTACCCCCACCGATCACAACCACATCCGCGCTGGGCATAACCACCTCGTTGCCGTATCCGACCCAGAGACAACTCACGTTGAACGGCGCCGCTCGATGCGAGCCTATTTCCGCTCGCGCTGCAGTCGCTTGCTGACCTTTCCGACCGCGGTGTACGGGAACTCGTCGACCACCTCGACGAAATCGGGAAGCTTGAATGTCGCGAGTCCCCACTCCTGCAGGAACTGACGCAGCTTGCTCAAGGTGAGATCGGCCGCATGCTCCGGCGACCGGGGGATCAGGTACGCCTTGATGCGCTCGCCGAGCACCTCGTCGTCGACGCCGATCACGGAGGCGTTGTGCACGCCGCCGTGAGCGAGGAACGCGTTCTCCAGCTCCTCGGGTGCGATCTTCTCGCCGCCACGGTTGATCTGGTCCTTCGACCGGCCCACGACCCTGATAAACCCACGCTCGTCCCGCTCGACTATGTCACCGGTGCGGTAGAAGCCATCGCTGGTGAACGCCAGGTCATTCTGCTCGGGGTTGCGATAGTAGCCGCGGATCACTGACGGCCCCCGCGTCAGGAGGTGACCGGGCGCCCCGGGCGGCACATCGCTTCCCTCGTCGTCTATGACCCGGATCTGGTCGGCCTCCGAGGCCGGCCGGCCCTGGTATCGCACGCTGGTCTCCCGATCGATGTCCGGAGGGTTGCTGACGACCAGGCCTTCGCCCATCCCGAAGCTTTGAGACAGCTCCATGCCGAGCTCCGGCTCGACCCGCCGCGCCACCTCCTCGCTCAGCTTCGCGCCTCCGCACATGACCACCTGCATGCTGGAGAGGTCGTAGGCGTCGCGCAGCGAGGAGTTCAGCCAGGCCAGCAGGATCGGGGGTACCAACGTCACGCGGTTCGCGCGGTGCTTCTCGATCAGCGGGAACGCCACATCGGGGCTGCCGTTCGGCGCTATCACGATCGTTGCGCCCACGCTGAACGCGCCGAGGAAGCCGGGCGAACGCGTCGACATACTGTGACAGATCGGCATGACCAGCAGATGAACCGTCCGCTCGGTGATGCCCCTTTCCCCGACGCTTCTGCGCAGCGCATAGCCGTACGTGTGATGAGTATGCGGCATCAGCTTCGGAACGCCCGTCGTACCGCCCGATATCTGCAGCAGCGCGACGTCCTGCGGGCTGCATCGCCGCGCGTGCTCGAGCGATCCTTTCGAAAGCAGGGCGTCGTACTCGGCCCCGCCGCCGCGGCGATCGAGGATCACTGCATGCTCCAGATGGGCCCAACGGCCCTTCAGATCGGCAGCCAACGCAGCGAGATCGGTGCCGCTGTCCGATGCGACTGTGATGTAGGCACGCGCCTCGGCAATCTCGATGAAGTGTTCGATCTCCGCGCGGCGGTGCGCGATGGGCGCGACCACGGGAATCACGCCGATCTCCCACAGGGCGAAGACGAACGCGATGTACTCGTAGGTGTTGGGCAGATGCACGACCACTCGGTCGCCACGCCCCAGTCCCAGATCCTGCAGACCGGCCGCGAGGCGCAGGACTTCGTCCGTGAGTTGCCTATAGCTCAGCCGGGTGTCGCGGTCGATGATCGCGAGCTTGTCGGGATAGCGTTCCGCCGCGGCAAAAAGCAACTCCGGAAGCGTCTGATCGTGCCAGTATCCCTTTGCGAGGTACTCAGCCACGGTCTTTGGCGGATAGGGCACGACGCCGTCAAGGGTCAGCGGTTGGATGCTCATCGGTCTTCCTCGTGTGTCAGCGTCCTGTGTCCTGGCGGGGTCGGCGCCGCGTGGAACTGCCGATGCCGACCCTGTCATCGAAGAGCAAGTTCGCGCAGGAGGTTCAGACTGTCGTCCGTTTCAAATCGTGTTCAGCCCAGACTCAGCACGGCTTCGAGGCCGACCGTCACCCCGGGGAGACCCGGGACGGCACGGAGCGCGGCGAGCACTCCGGGCATGAGGGAATCGCGTGTGACGGAGTCATAACGCAGCCTCAGGATCTCGCCTTCGGATCCGAACAGCACCTCTTGGGAAGACATGAAACCGCGTACACGCACCGAGTGGACGTTGACTCCCTCGATCCGACCGCCGCGCGTTCCATTCGGGTCGCGAGAGGTGGCATCGGGCGAGGGAGCGGAACCCGCTTTCGCACGAGCACGAGCGATCAGTTCGGCTGTGTGCTGTGCCGTACCCGATGGCGCGTCCACCTTGTCGGGATGGTGCATCTCGACGATCTCGACAGACTCGAAGAGCGGGGCGGCCTTCGCCGCGAACCGGGTCAAGAGCACCGCGCCCACCGAGAAGTTCGGGACGACGAAAACGTTGACTTCATCACGTTCGATGAGTGCGACGCGAATTTGCTGGACAGAATCTTCATCGAAGCCGGATGTTCCCACCACGACGTGAATCCCCTGCTCGATGCACCACTGGACCTGTTCGTGTGCCACGCCCGGCGGGGAGAACACGAGCACGACATCGGCCTTCTTGTCGACGGTCTCCCGCAGGTCGTCATCGACATCGATCTCGGCGACCACGTTCATGTCGGAAGCGGCTTCGATTGCACGAACCGATGCACGGCCCATGCGCCCGTGTGCTCCCAGCACCGCAACTTTAGTCATAAGGGAAGGCTAACCTAAGTCATTCGACCGACACAAGCCCATCTGCAGTGATCTGTCAGGGAGCGGAGCGGTCGCCGGGCAGAGGTGGTCCGCCTTGATTGAATCGCTGTGTGTGGCGTCTCCAGTGAAGCGGCGGCCGGCCAGTCGGGACCGTTGGGTTTGATTGGCAGCGCTTGCGCTGGTGGCGGAGCTTTTCAGCTCGGGCGAGAGGCTCGGTTCCGGTGTTTTGCGCAGGCTGGAATGGCCACTGGCGGGGTGGGTGGTTATGGCCCCACGGGTGGCTGGGCGGATCGCGGAATCGTCAGTCGGGATTAGCGGCGGATGGGATCCAGGCGCTGGTAATGAACAGTCGGGTAAGCGCGTCGAGCGTGTCGACGCCCCATTTCGTGGCGGTCGACAGGTAGGACTGCACGACGGCGAAGTCTGCCAGGCCCCGGGCGCGTACCCCAGCAGCCACCGGAGACCCTCTGTTGCACTTTGGACCGGTCGGACGTCACGCTCCGAGCGATTGTTCGAGACGGGGACCGTCAGGTCGCTCGCGAACCGCAGGTTCATGTCCTCCTAACAGCGGAACTGGCGGAACTGGCGGATCAGCGTCCTCGCGTCGGCGGCCAGCGGGCTGCGCCCGCCGTGGTTGTCAGCCTCACCCCTCCCAAGCACGCTGAGGTAGTGGTTACGGACTCGCCGAGCACCTCCGGGGCCAGCGTGGCCTGCCGGGCGCGACGAGCGGCGCACGCGGCGTGGTGCGCGTCGAGCAGAGTCGTGGCCATCGCGTCGGCCCAGACCCGCCCGGCCGGGTCACACCTGTGGACCGAGCGCGACACCGCCGTGCGTTACTCACCTGTGGCAACTTTCGCGACTTCGTGGCTGGCAATGAAGTCGCGCAGCGACTTGGGCCGCAGGTCGGTCCAGGTCTGGTCGATCCAGTCGAGCACCTCCTGCCTGGGTCTGCCGTCCGGCTCGCCGTAGACGATGGTCCATCCGCCGGGCACCGGCTTGAACGTGGGCCAGAGCGAGTACTGCTCCTCATAGTTGATGAGCGCGTAGAACGTGCCATCCTCGTCGTCGAACGGGTTCTTCGCCATCGAGCGTTCTCCTTCTGCTGGTGGGACGGGCCGTCAGCTGCCCGTCGCCATGTGGGATCTGTGCGTGGCTACCGCGGCCTCGAGAATCTCGCCGGCGCGCACGGCCAGGGTCGACAGCAGCGACGAGCTGAGGCCGTGGCTGTGCTCGACTCCCCCGCTGAGGAAAATGCGGCCCTCCAGCCCCGGCACGCGCAGGCTGTAGTCGCGCGCCACGAGCGGCTCGTCCCCGTCGAGCGCGGCCTCGAGGTCGATGCCGTCGCCGAGCAGGCCGCGCGGGTCTGACGGGCGGAAACCGGTGGCAAAGACCACCGCGTCGACCTCAAGCGGCGTACGCGCACGGTCCCCAAGGTCGCGCAGCGCGGCGACGACACCCCCCGGGCCCTCGCGCAGGCTCTCGACCTCGGTGACGCGGTGCACGAACAGGCGCCGCACGCCGCGCAGCTTCTCGTCGTACTCCCGTCGGTAGAGGTCGTCGATGAGCTCGGCGTCGACAGCGGCGTAGTTCGTTGACCAGTGCCGCCGCAGCAGGTGCTGTTTGACGTCGGGTGGGGCGGTGTAGTAGTCGTCGACGGAGGCGGGGTCGAAGATACGGTTCGCATACGGGGTGTTGTCGGAGGGCACATAGCCGAAGCTGCGGATGGAGGCGTGTACCTCCGCCGCCGGGTAGGTGTCATACAGGTAGGCGGCAACCTCAGCGGCGCTCTGCCCAGCACCCACGACGAGGAACCGGGCGTGCGGCGTGGAGGGGAGCCGGTCGAGGCTGCCGAGCAGACCGTGGTTGTGGAACACCCGGGGGCCGGCCTCGATCCCGTCCGGGAGCAAGGGGCGCAGCCCGGTCGCTACAACGACCGACCGCGCCCGGACCCCCTCGCATCCGCCGCCGCCCGACACCATGACGGTGAAGGCCGCGCCGTCATGGTCGACGCGCGTGGCCCTCGCCCCGTAGGAGACTGGCACGTCCACACGCGCGGCCGCCCACGCCAGGTAGTCGCGGAACTCGAGCCGGGTGGGGAAGAAGCTTTTCAGGTTGATGAAGTCGCTCAGGCGCCCGCGCTCGTGCAGGTAGTTCAGAAAGCTATACGAGCTGGTGGGCGAGCGCATCGTCGCAAGGTCCTTAAGGAAACTGACCTGCATGGTCGTGCCCGGCAGCAGCATGCCGTCGTGCCATTCGAACCTCGGCTGGGCCTCTATGAAGCGGGCGGTCACACGGTCGGCGGCAGGCCGGGCGCCGTTGCGCTCTTCAATGGCGATTGCCAGGCTCAGGTTGGCCGGCCCGAAGCCGATACCGATGATGTCGACCACATCGGGGTCGCGCGGCGGCTGCACGTCGACAACCGTGCGGTCAGTGTTGGCACCCGGCGCCCGGGGTAGCCCGTGCTTCTCCATAGACACCACCAGCGCTCATTTCTTCGGCAGTAGCAGAGTACGGATCTTGAACATCCACGCAAGAATGGGGAAGCGTTGTCCTCACGTCTTCGATGTTCCGAACTAACGCGCTGCAGCCGGCCAGGAAGCAGGATGACCATCGTATTCGGCGCCTCCGTCCGTCCGTGGGTTCCCGCGCCGTTCCCACATCCTCGCTTCGTCGAGATGTTCCGGATCCCGAGATGAAGAAGTTTTCATCGCCGTCAGCCGACGGCCGACTCCTCGGGCTCGGCGAGAAAGTCGAGGACGAGCCGGTTCACCGCTTCGGGCTGCTCGAGATAACCGTAGTGTCCCGTGTCGGACACCTCAACATACCGGGCAGTCGGGACGATATCGGCAAGTTCGCGTCCGAGGTATGCCGGGATCATCAAGTCGTCGGCGAAACCGATCACCAGCAACGGCCGGATGATCGCCCTGTACGCCGCGCCACGATCTCCGAGCCGTTCGGAAGCGCCGAGTTGGCCACGCTCGCCGGACGACGCCGGAGCCGCGGAGTACTCCATAACCGCTAGCCAGTCGTTCGCTTTCGTCTCATCTCGCAATGTCGCGGGCGATAAGTTCAGCAGAGCACCGACCGCTGCCTTATACGCCTTCGGCAGCACGATCGACTGGTCGAACAACTCCTGCTCGCCCCGGGTGAGCATCTGTCCGACGTCGTCGATGCGTGCGTGACCACCCATCGCGACCGCCCGGCGCACAAGGTCGGGGCGCTCGAGGAGCAACTCCTGCACGACCCGCGCTCCGAGCGAGGTTCCGATCACGTGCGCCGGGGCGCCGAAGCGCTCGATGAGCGCGGCGAGATCGTCCACGAGCTCCGGGACGACGATGTCGGGGCACGACGTGGCAGTCTGCCCGGGCACCGGGCTGATGCCCCGGCTGTCGTAGGTGACGACCCGGTACCCCGCCTCGACGAGGGCGGGCACCTGGTGCGGCGCCCACACCTGCCCCTTCGCTCCCGTTCCCATCACCAACACGACGAGGGGGTCGGCAGCATCGCCATACTCGTCGTAGCGCAGGGTGATTCCGTTCACGAGCATCGTGGGCATTGCGTCTCCTTGTCGGGGAGGGGCGGGAAGATCGCGCAACCGGTCGTCATACCCGCCCGTGGTAGACGAGATTCACTCAGACGACTCGGCATCATCGTTCGTCGATGCCGCCAGCACCTCAAGCCAACGTGACACCCGTTGGTCTTCAGCGAGCGTCATGAAGTCGATGCCCTCCGCACCGGCGCTGCGCCACCGTTCGACCAGTTCCATGAGCCGGACGGAGTCCATTCCCTGTTTGCGCAGGTCGGCGTTCCGATCCACCTCTTTCACCTCGATATAAAGGACATCGGCGACGTCGGCCAGTACTCGGTTATCGCTGATCTTCATGATCCTCCTCCGGGTTACCGAAGCCGCTGTTCCAGACGCCCGCCTCTGTCGTGTAGGACGTCAACGTCTCAAGCGCCTGCACCCACAGCTCTCGCAGTTCGACCACTTCCGCCTCGCTGAGAATCCCCGCCGCATAAACGATGTTGCCCCTCAACGTCCACTCGTTGTTCTCAGCGTTCTGTACAGCCACCAAAGAAATGTCCAACACGGCGAGCAGAGGCATCGTCCGGTCCGCGGAACCGACGATCCCAGGAGCCTCGGGGGCCATCTCCCATGCGCTGTCCCTCACGGCGCCGCCGGGGCCGAACTGGCCGAGGTAGTTGAATCCGATCTGTGGCACCACAGCGTCGACCAGACGGCCCGCGCCCTCAGGAGCGAGCTCTCGGAGCACCCCGTAGCCGATGCCGCGATCGGGTACCGCCCGCAGTTGCTCATTCACGTGCCTCACCACATCCGCGGAAGCTCCCGGATCCGTCAGGGCCGTGACGGGATCGATGTCGACGGTGTCCAGTCCGACTGGGAACCACGTCGTGAACCACCCCACAGTGCGGGAAAGATCACTGCCGGGCACGAACGTCTCTTCGCGCCCGTGACCCTCAAGTCCGATCAGCACACGCCGATGACCGACCCCTCGCCTCGCCCGCCATGCCCCGACAGCGATCGTCAACGAGCCGAGCAGCACATCGTTGATCTCGGCCGCCAGTGCACCAGGCACCTCCTTCAGCACTGGGCCGGCGACTCTCGCGGGCACTTGGATCATGAGCACCTTCGCTGTGGCGCGCGTGTCGAGCGCCGCGTCCAGCGCACGGGAACCCAGCAACGGATCATCCGTCGTGACGGTCTCGGCCCAGTAGTCTGTCTGCGCCCTCACATCCGGCTCAGCGCCGCGGCCCGCGAGCATCTCAGCCCAGTTCAGCAGGCTCGTGCCTACTGGCAGCAGTGGCTCAGCAGTGCGGCCGGTCTCCAACTCCCACGCCTGCCGAAGATCATCCCCAAGAACTCGCCACGACACCCCATCGACGACCAGGTGATGCATCACCAGCAGTAGACGGCTTGTCGCATCGGCAGAACCCGTGTACCAGACCGCCCGCCACAGGACGCCGGCGTCGAGGTGCAGAGAACGCGCCAGTTCCTCCACACGTGCACGATTGCCGCTGCGCCACGCCTGATCCGGCCACGCGGGCCCCAGCGCTTCGATCACCATCCGATCTTTCGCGACTTCAGGAGAGCGGGCAGGAACCTCGAACCGGAAGGATCCGTCGGCATCTGCCACGAGGCGWCCACCCAGAGCCGCATGATGCGCTACGACCCGGTTCAGCACGCGCAACAATGTGTCGTGCGTCATTCCGGCTGGCACCACGAAAGTCACCGCCTGCACCAACGTCGAAAAACCGGGCAAATCCACTTCCTTGTTGGCGATCGGCCACAACCTGGAGGATCGCAGATCCTTCAGGGGKGCGGTGTGCTCCGTTGCCAGCTCCGAATGGCGCGCATCAGAAAGACGAGCCAGCCCGGCCACCGTCCGTGTCGAGAACACGTCCGCGGCCGAGATGACGACACCCATGCGTCGCATTCGGGATACCAACTGGATCGACAGAATGCTGTCCCCGCCCAGCTGGAAGAAGTCATCCTCAACCGACAGCCCCGCTCCGTCGCTCAAACCCAGCAGGTCGCGGACGGCGGCCAGGATATCTCGTTCCGCGTCGGTCTCGGGTGCACGCCCGTGGGCGGTCGACTGGCCGAGATCGGGGGCGGGCAATGCGTTCCGGTCGAGTTTGCCGGTTGTGGTCAGCGGGAACGTCTCAAGCCGATTGTAGGATGCCGGGATCATGTAGTCGGGGAGGTGCTGCGTCGCGTGCTCGCGGAGCGACCGGCGGAGTGCGTCATCACTGCCATCGACGCGGGCGGTGGTGACATAGGCAGCGAGGAACTTCCCTCCGGAAGGATGGTCCGCCGCGATGACCTCAGCACGCATGACGTCCGGATGCGCCTCCAGCACGTCACGGATCTCCCCTGGCTCGATCCGGTACCCGCGAATCTTGGTCTGCTCATCGACACGACCGAGGAAATCGATACGCCCCTCGTCGTTCCACCGGGCCAGGTCGCCCGTGCGATACATCCGCACCCCCGGCTCCCACGGACACGCCACGAACCTCTCAGCGGCGAGAGCGGGCTGCTCCCAGTAGCCGCGCGCATTACCCGCACCCGCGAGATACAGCTCACCGGGAACACCGGGCAGGGCAAACTGCAGATTCTGATCCAGGATGTACGCCCGAGTGTTGAAGATCGGCGTACCCACACTCGGGTTCGAGCTGTCGGCGAGATCCGCACCGAGCGCATTGATCGTGTACTCGGTCGGCCCGTACAGGTTGTACGACTCCACACCCGGGGCATCTCGCAACTGCTGCCACAGCCGCTCGGGCACCGCCTCACCGCCCAGCGACACGAACACCACGCCCGTCGCGTCCGCCGACACCGACCGACCCGCCGGC
The DNA here is from genome assembly GCF_001983215.1 of Frankia sp. CcI49. Lineage (NCBI taxonomy): Bacteria > Bacillati > Actinomycetota > Actinomycetes > Frankiales > Frankiaceae > Frankia > Frankia sp. CcI49. The sequence continues at coordinate 8,274 of NZ_MOWP01000058.1, read as the reverse complement.
CGGTCACGCTCCAGCAAACCCTCATCCACGAGCACCTGCCCGTACGAGGGAGTCACGTCGAACCCATCGATGCGCTGATCGTCGTAGTACGCAAGCAGCTGCTGCGGATCCCGACGCATCTCCTCATTGATCACATACACCGAGTGACCGTTAAGCAGCCAGAACAGCTGCTCCCACGACGCATCGAACGAAAACGACGTCGTATGCGCGATCCGCATCCGCCGCCCGCCCTGATGAGCCACCACACGGTCAAAGATCTTCTCCACATGGTTGGCATACATGTTCGTCAGACCCCGATAACCGACCGCGACACCCTTCGGTCGACCCGTCGAACCGGACGTGAAAATGATGTACGCCAGATGATCCAGCGACACCTCCCCCCCGCGCTCGGCCACAGTGACCGGCCCATCCGCCAGCTCCGCGACCCGCGCCCGCACCACCACATCGTCAAGATTCACCACCCGCCCCGCCGCAGGCCCGAGCCGTGCCACATCACGATCAGTGACAAGCGTGACCGTCGGACCCGCCACCTCGAGCATGTAACCGATCCGCTCATCGGGCAGCTCCGCATCAACCGGCACATACGCCGCACCCACCGCGAACACCGCGAACATCGCGATGACCATCCGCTCATCACGCGGCAGCAGCAGCGCAACCCTGTGCTCCTGGCGCACACCCCGCTCCAGCAACAGCCGCGCATACCGGTTCACCTCCGCGGACAACCCCGCAAACGTGAAACTCCGCGCACCCGCAACCAACGCGATCTCCCCCGGCGACCGCAACACCTGATCACCAAAAAGACCCGCAACAGTGACACCAGCCAACTCTGCTGGGCTTCCAGTCGTCCAGGCTTCGAGAGCGGGTCTCTCTTCCGCGATCAGCAGATCGACTTCGGCGATGGTCCGGTTCGGATCCTCGGCGATCGCGCCGAGGATCTTCTGAATCACGCCGAGGAAACGCATCGCCGTCTTCTTTTCGAAGAGATCGGTGCTGAATGTAAGCAATACGGATACTCCGGCGTCGGAGTCGACCAGGTAGAGATCGAGATCTCCCTTGACGGCACCCAGCCCCACCATGCGAGGCCGCACGACGAGATCCCTGGCCACCGGTTCCACTCGGCGTCCGGTAACACGCTGGTAGGTGAGCATGACCTGGAAGACCGGATTTCTGCCGACGACCCGATCCGCAGAGATCGCCGTGACGATCTGATCGAAAGGCGCCGCCTGGTGCTCGAAGCCATCCAGCACGGTCTGCTTCACACGGGCGAGAACATCGGAGAACGTATCGCCGGGGAAGTATCTGTGGCGGAGGGGAATCGTGTTCACGAAGTATCCGACGACGCCTTCGAGGCCGTCCTCGGTACGACCACCGACTGGTGCGCCGAGAACGACGTCGTCACTCGCGCTCATGACGGATATCGCCAGGGCCACGGCAGCCTGGGAGATCATGAACATCGTGACCCCGTACCCGTCTTCGACGCGCCGCAGATCAGCCACGACATCGGATGAGATGGTCAGGGACACATCTGCCGCACGGTACGTCGGTTCAGCCGGCCGGGGCCGGCGGGGGCTTATCGTGGATTCACCCGGAGCGTCCGCCAGGGCGTCTGCCCAATACTTCAGATGGTGATGTAGCGCGGACTCCGGATCGGTGGGCTGACCGAGCACGGCCTGCTGCCATACCGCATAGTCTGCGTACTGTATCCCGACCGGCTCCCACGTCGGCGCGTTCCCCTGGCTTCTTGCCGCGTAGGCGACGAAGAGATCTTCCAGCACCGTCGGCGTGGACCATTCATCTACGGCGTGATGGTGCACCGCAAGAACGAGAATCCACTCTCCGACCTCCACGCGTAGCAGACCGGCGCGAACCGGGATATCCACGGCGAGGTCGAATCGGCTCCGCACGAGTTCCCGAAGACGTTTGTCGATCGCGTCCTGTCCCGCCCCGATGAAGTCCTCAGGAATCAGAGGCAGGCGCAGGGCCGCCTCCTCATCCGTGAGGATCACCTGATGGAGCTGCCCGTCGTCCCCCACGATCAACGTCCGCAGCGCCTCATGTCGAGTCACGACATCCTGCACCGCCAGCCTCAGGGCAGTCTCGTCCAGTTCTCCGGACAGGTGCCGGATCAGAGGGACGACGTAGCGAGCCCCCGGGCCGCCCATCTGCTCAATAACCCAGAGGGAGCGCTGCCCATATGTCACAGGCAGCAGTTCCGGACGCGGCAGATCACCTACTCGCGGTACGCGGGATACGGTCTGCGAAGCTCCGTCGACGACACGCGCCAGTCCTTCGATCGTGGCCTGTTCGAAGATATCCCGCAGAGTCAGCGCCGAACCCAGCGCGGCGTTGGCCCGCGCGACGACGCGTGTTGCCAGCAACGAGTGACCACCAAGACGGAAGAAGTCATCGTTCGCCCGCAGACTGACCTCACCCCCGAGACTCAGCACCGCACGGAACACTTCCGCCAGCGAGCGCTCCGTCGGCGTCTGGAGTGCACGCCCGTCGGTGCCGGTGATCTCGCTGAGATCGGGGGCGGGCAATGCCTTCCGGTCGAGCTTTCCGTTGACCGTCGTTGCGAAGGAGTCAATTCGGGTGATCGTCGTGGGGATCATGTAGTCGGGGAGGTGCTGCGTCGCGTGCTCGCGGAGCGACCGGCGGAGTGCGTCATCACTGCCATCGACGCGGGCGGTGGTGACATAGGCAGCGAGGAACTTCCCTCCGGAAGGATGGTCCGCCGCGATGACCTCAGCACGCATGACGTCCGGATGCGCCTCCAGCACGTCACGGATCTCCCCTGGCTCGATCCGGTACCCGCGAATCTTGGTCTGCTCATCGACACGACCGAGGAAATCGATACGCCCCTCGTCGTTCCACCGGGCCAGGTCGCCCGTGCGATACATCCGCACCCCCGGCTCCCACGGACACGCCACGAACCTCTCAGCGGCGAGAGCGGGCTGCTCCCAGTAGCCGCGCGCATTACCCGCACCCGCGAGATACAGCTCACCGGGAACACCGGGCAGGGCAAACTGCAGATTCTGATCCAGGATGTACGCCCGAGTGTTGAAGATCGGCGTACCCACACTCGGGTTCGAGCTGTCGGCGAGATCCGCACCGAGCGCATTGATCGTGTACTCGGTCGGCCCGTACAGGTTGTACGACTCCACACCCGGGGCATCTCGCAACTGCTGCCACAGCCGCTCGGGCACCGCCTCACCGCCCAGCGACACGAACACCACGCCCGTCGCGTCCGCCGACACCGACCGACCCGCCGGCCGGTCACGCTCCAGCAAACCCTCATCCACGAGCACCTGCCCGTACGAGGGAGTCACGTCGAACCCATCGATGCGCTGATCGTCGTAGTACGCAAGCAGCTGCTGCGGATCCCGACGCATCTCCTCATTGATCACATACACCGAGTGACCGTTAAGCAGCCAGAACAGCTGCTCCCACGACGCATCGAACGAAAACGACGTCGTATGCGCGATCCGCATCCGCCGCCCGCCCTGATGAGCCACCACACGGTCAAAGATCTTCTCCACATGGTTGGCATACATGTTCGTCAGACCCCGATAACCGACCGCGACACCCTTCGGTCGACCCGTCGAACCGGACGTGAAAATGATGTACGCCAGATGATCCAGCGACACCTCCCCCCCGCGCTCGGCCACAGTGACCGGCCCATCCGCCAGCTCCGCGACCCGCGCCCGCACCACCACATCGTCAAGATTCACCACCCGCCCCGCCGCAGGCCCGAGCCGTGCCACATCACGATCAGTGACAAGCGTGACCGTCGGACCCGCCACCTCGAGCATGTAACCGATCCGCTCATCGGGCAGCTCCGCATCAACCGGCACATACGCCGCACCCACCGCGAACACCGCGAACATCGCGATGACCATCCGCTCATCACGCGGCAGCAGCAGCGCAACCCTGTGCTCCTGGCGCACACCCCGCTCCAGCAACAGCCGCGCATACCGGTTCACCTCCGCGGACAACCCCGCAAACGTGAAACTCCGCGCACCCGCAACCAACGCGATCTCCCCCGGCGACCGCAACACCTGATCACCAAAAAGACCCGCAACGGTAACAGCCTCTATGTCTCGGTACAGATCGGCGATGGTGCCGGTGCGAGGCTCGACCTCGTCGGGAAGCAGCGCCGTCAGCTCGCCGACGTGCACGCGCGAACGGCTCGCGATCGCGTTCAGCGTCGCAACGTAGCGCTCCAGGATCTCTTCGGCGCTGGCCGTGTCGTACGCGTCGCGGCGGTAGGAGAGCCGTACATGCACGGATGCAGATCCTGCCCGCTCCCATACATTCACTGCGAACGTCACCGGATAATGCGTGGCGTCATCCACGGCGGAGCCGACCACTCGGACGCCAGCCCAGTCACGTTCGTCGCGCACCTGGAAGGGCAGGTTCTGCACCACGAACAACGTGTCGAAGAGCGCTGGCATACCCGCAGACGCCTGAATGCTCGTCAGCGCGGTGTCGGGATGGTCGATGACGAGCAGCTGCTCCGACTGCACTCGCGCGAGCATCTCCTGAGCCGTCTCGAACGGGCTGAGACGCACGCGCATCGGTACCGTGTTGAAGAGCACCCCGATGGTCCGGTCCGCGTCGGGAAGCTCGGGAGGGCGACCGGACACCGTGTTGCCGAACACCACGTCATCGCTGCCAGTCAGGCGGCTGAGGGTGACAGCCCAGGAAGCCTGCAGGACTGTACCCACCGTCACCTGCGCAGTCCGCGCGGCGCCGTACACCGCAGCAGCCGCCGACGGATCAAGATCGTAGTGCAGATCGCCCGTGTCGATCTGCCCCGCACTGAGATCGCCGCCCTCTGGCCAGAGCATCGTCGGGCCGGACAGCTCGGCGAGATAGTCGCTCCAGGCGCGGGCGCCGGTCTCCGGATCCCGACCGTCGAGCCACTCAAGATACGAACGGAATGACGCCGGTTCGACGCGATCCGCGTACCCGGGATCCGCGTAGATCGTGAGGATCTCCTCGAACAGGGCCTTCAACGACCAGCCGTCCAGCAGAATGTGCTCAAAGCACATCACCAGAATCCAGGAATCGGTCGACCGCTCGATGAGGGTGAACCGGATCAGCGGTGGAGTCTGGAAGTCGAAGGGCTCACGTCGCTCGGCTGCCAGGAAATCACCGATGTTCACACGGAGTTCGGACCACTCGGTGAGCGGGATGATGCGGAACGGCGCGTCCGCGACGGCGGGGATCACCTGGGCCTCACCCGAGGGCACGAAGGCGGCACGAAGGTTCGGGTACCGGCCGAGCACGGCCCGCACCGCACCCTCCAGCCGGTCAGGGTCGACCGCGCCTGACAACTCTCTCGTGGCCTGCGATACGTAGGCGTTGTGGTCGTCCGACTCCTGCGCGCGCACCATGTGGTAAAAAATGCCGCGTTGCAACGTGGACAGCGGGAGGATCTCGGCGGTCTTGCCGTAGAGGGCACGGATGCGCTCTTCCTCCTCCCGCGAGATCGTGAGACGGTCGGCTCGACGAAGACGCAGCCCGCCTGACGACTGCCTCGACAACGTGAGCGCGAAATCGATCTGGGCGGTCACGGCGGCGATCTCCTCCGCCAGCGCATGCGCGTCCAGGTCGATACCGGGGGCTGTCTCGACCTCCACCCGGACTGTTTGCGGCTCAGCTGCCGGGCCCGGGTCGATCAGGATGCAGATGTCGAGCTGGATTGCATTGTCTGCGGAGATCGCGGCAACCGTCGCGATACGCTCCGCCGCGCTTCGGAACACGCTGATCCGGATGCGTGGGAGAGGCAGATCGTCGAAGAATCGACTGAGTTGCGGGCGAGCGCGCAGGGACGCGTAGTCAGCCGCACGCTCGAGGCTCAGTGTAGGTGGCGAGTGGGTGGCGCCTCCGTTCGAGGCGGTTGCCGGTTCGCCGAGAAGTACCGGGTAGCTCCAGACTGTGAATGCGTCCGCGGGCTCGCGCCGTTCGACGACCAGCTGGCGTTCGCCGAGCGTCCGGGTGAGCGTCCGGGTGATCGCGCCCCACGCATCGAGTTGCGTTGTGCCGCTCAGCTCACGCCGTCCGGAGATCTCGGCAGTATGTGTCGCGAAGGCCGGTGCTTTACCAGCCTTCGACGGCAGGCTGACATCTCGCACCGCGGCGAGCTGGTCGATCCAGTCGTCCCAGAAGGGATCCTCCAGAACGGTGCTGAGCTCGGCGTCTGTCCGTTGATCGCTGTCAGCTCGCGGTGTCTCGATCACCAGCCGGCTCTGTGCGCCGTAGCCAGCGACAAGCTCGGCGAGCAGCGCTCCGACCGCGTCGAGGACCTCGACGTTGTCGTGTGCAGCGACCAGTTCGCCGCTTCCGTCGTCGAGCACCCGCAGCTGCATCCCGCCGTCGCCCAGCGCGAGAGCGGCGTGATCAACGGCAGCACGCCACAGCACGGCATCCTGGATGTCGAATGCGGGAAGCGCAAGACGGAAGACTGGTCGCTCCTGGTCGGAGGCCGCCCCGTGAAGCCTGGAGTCGAGAGCGGCCTGCACCATTTCCGCAAGATGGACGGACGCAAGCCCTGGATGCCGCGCGCCGAGGGTCAGAAACAGTCGCGTCTTCTGTAGCAGCCGTGACGAGGTGGCTTCGGAGAACAGCTCTCTGGCCGCGTTCAGGTGCAGAGCCAGAGCACCGTCGCCACGCCTCGCGATGGAGTAGACGAGGTCGAAAAAGGCGGGCCGGGTCGGACCCGGTCCTCCGGTCGCGACCGGTACGTAGGGGACGAAGGTCGCGGCTGGGTCCGGCTCTGGATCACTCTGGTCGAGATAGTCGGCCATCACCTGGAAGAGAGGGCTGATCCCGGGAGTACGCACCGGCTGGATCGCTTCGACGACAGCGTCGAAAGGCACGAGCTTGCGCTCGTTCGCCTCAAGCATGCGCTCCCGCATGCTGGTGAGCGCCTGTCCGAACCCCTCCATCTCGTCGATGTCGGAGCGGACGACGACAGTGTTCACGAAGTAGCCGATGAGGTCGCTCAGCTCCGATAGATCGCGCAGGCTGGCAGGTATACCGATCGGCACCGTGGTGCCGATCCCCTCGCTCCAGAGGGCGAGGGTGAGCGCGGTCATCAGCCCCTGCAGCGGTGTCGCCCTGCGCTCGACGAGTAGGGCATCCACGGCGCCGACTTCATCGTCGGACAGCACAACGGTCGCCGGTCGGACCGTGCGCGAGTCGGTATCGGTGCGCGGGTAGTCGATCGGCAGCGGAGTTTCCGTGGGAATATCTACGAGCGCACCGCGCCAGTACTCAAGTTCATGCCGATGGCGCGAGTCCGCATCTCGGGAGTCGCCGAGCGCTGCCCGGTGCCAGAGCGCGAAGTCCGCGAACTGCACGGGAAGCGCAACCAGCTCGGACGACGCGCCGGACACCTCTTCGCGATAAAGAGCGTTCAGATCGCGGAGGAAGGGTGCGAATGATTGCTCGTCGGTAACGATATGGTGCCCGGCGGCAACGAGCAGATCGTCTTCCTCCCGGCGGAGGAGACAGAATCGGAGGCCGTAGTCAGACGCGAGGTCTATGGGGGCGGCGACGAGTTCGGCAACTCTCTCATTCGCCGCCGACGAGGGGATCCGCTCAACCGTGACGAGTGCCACGCCCGGTTCCGCGGCTGGGTGGATCCTCTGGTGCAGTTCGACGGCGTCTTCGTCGAGCACGAAGGTTGTGCGCAGGATCTCGTGCCGGGCGACGAGACGACGAACGGCCGATTGCAGGGCACCGACGTCGACCGGTTCGCGTGATCGGAGGGTCATAGCCATGCGGTAGATCGTCTTGCCGGCAATCTGGTCGGTTACCCAGAGTGCTTGCTGTCCGAAAGACGCCGGGAGGTTCGCGGGCCGCGGTAGATCCCCGATCCGCAACGCTGGAATCGTCGAGACACCCGAGCCTTCGGCGACGATCTCGGCCAGGCCCGCGATCGTGGGATGGTCGAACACATCCCGCAGACCCAGCCCTGAACCAAGGATCGCGTTCACCCGGGCAACGACCCGCGTCGCCAGCAGCGAATGCCCCCCGAGCCGGAAGAAGTCGTCGTCCACGGACAGGGATATGCCCTCCGGAAGAGCGAGCACGTCACGGAACACCCCGGCCAACGCCAGTTCGGTGTCCGTCTCCGGAGGCCGGCCGCCACCGGACCCGGCAGCCAGATCAGGGACGGGGAGCGCTCGACGGTCGAGTTTCCCACTCACGGTCGTGGGAAGCACACCCAGGCGGGTGAACGACACGGGAACCATGTACTCCGGC
>NZ_MOWP01000057.1:0-24592 GCF_001983215.1 Frankia sp. CcI49 | reverse complement strand
TTGTACGCCTGGATCATGACGACCGTCAGGGGGTCCTTGAAGTGGTTCAGGTGCCCGGCCGAGAACCCCGCGAAGGTCGGGAAGCACATCGAGGCCAGAATGCCGTTGCGGTCCATGTCCCGCACCCGGTCATGGATGTCGTAAACGGCGGGGCGCATCTCGGCGAAGCCCGCGGGATCCTTGGCCCATTCCTCCGGTGGCCAGGAGACGACGGCGTTCAGGCCGCTGACACCGGTGACCCGACCCTGGTAGATCCACCTGTCCACACCGGACTCGTCGGTCTCGACGTGCGGGGCCTGGTCGGCCAGCCCGGCCGGGACGTGGTTGGTGAACATGTCGGGCGGCTCGACCACGTGGTCGTYGATGCTCACCAGCACCATGTCGTCGACGTTCATGACCCTCCTCGACGAGTGGGATGGCCCGGCGGTCGTGTCCGGCCAGGCTTCTTGGGGGCGCAGGCCTGCTGCGGTCTGCCGTCGGGTGCGCCGGCGGTTCTCACATCTTTCGGAAATCCCAGCTGGTGACCTTTTCCGGGGTCAGCCGCAGCCAGGCGTGCCGTCCGTCGTAGTGCATCTCGTCGCGGCCGGTGTACTTACGGGCGAAGAGCAGCTCGGGCTTTTCGAGCTCGGGATCCGGCGTGCTGCTCCGGGGAGCCTCTCCGACGCTTTCGAGCTTTCCGCGGAGTTCGACTCCGTGCAGCTCGTTGAAGGCATGCCCGCCGTCCACGAGGACGGCCACCCGCGGGTCGCGGGCGATGTCCGTCCAGCGCTGGCTCTTCACGACCGAGTTGAGCCAGAGCGCGGCGCCGTCCCAGACGAACCACAGCGGAGTCAGATGCGGTCCGCTCGGGCCGGACGTCGCCACCCGGCAGGTCCGCTCCTCGGCGAGGAAGGCATCGATCTCAGCCGGGCTCATGGCGATCCGGCGGCCCCGACGCTGCTCTTTCATCGTCTTCTGTCCCTCGTGAATGTCGAAGATCTGCTGGGCGGTGGGCCTGCGCAGCCGGCCTGGGGCTTCGGCCAGCTCATCGGCCGAGAAGGAATTTCACGACGGGCGTGGCCGGGGGAAAGGACTCGGCGATACCGGCGCTGAAGTAGCCCGAGTCGGCGGTGAGGGTGATGCCGTTGACGGCCGAGGCGGCGTCACTGCAGAGGAACAGCAGCGGGTAGGCCTGCTCCAGCGGGGTCGCGGGCAGGGAGCCCACCTCGGCGCGGTAGTCGGTGCCGAAGCCGAGCCACCGCTCCTCGTTCGCCCGGGCGAGGGGGGTGTCGGTGGGGCCGGGGCAGATCGCGTTGATCCGCACGCCCTGCTTCAGCAGGGGCATCGCCTGGGACGCGACGTAGGCGCAGACGGCCCGCTTGCTCCACATGTAGTCGGCCTTGCCGTGGTCCACCGCCCACTTCGTGGCCTCGTCGAAGTCGGTGATGGCGAGGTACTCGCGCAGCAGCGGCAGGTCCGACTCCCAGCCCAGACCGGCGGCGGAGGAGATGAAGCCGATGGCGGAGCCGCGGGGCAGCAGCCCGCCGGCGAGAAGGCGGTCGATGAGGTAGCGGTGGCCGATGAAGTTGATGCGTTCGATGCCGGGGGTTCCGTCGGCGACGCCGGCGGCGAGCAGCAGGGCGTGGACGGGGCCGCCGAGCTGGTCGACGGCGGTGTCGATGGAGGCGGCGTCGGCGAGATTGACGTGGATGGCCCTGGCGCCCGGAAGCGTGACCTCGGCGTAGTCGGCGACGAGCACCTCGGCGCCGGCACTCAGCGCGAGTTCGGCGGCGGCGGCGCCCATGCCGGTGGCACCGCCGACCACCAGGACCCGCTTCCCGTCGAAGCGGAAGGCGTCGAACAGCGTCATGTCAGTGTCTCCAGGCTCTTCGTCGAGGTGCGTGTCACGCGACCACGCCGCGGATCTTCAGGTCGAGGACGGCATCCTGATCGAGACCGAGCTCGGCGAGGATCTCGTCGCCGTGCTCGTTGAACAGCGGCGCGCGTCCCGCCGGCGCGGGCTGGTTGCCGTACTGGACAGGGGCGGCGGCGAGGCGGAACGGGATGCCGGTCGCGGTGGTGCACTCCTGGACGTAACCGTTGGCGACGGCCTGCGGGTCCGAGGCGGCCTCCAGGGTGTCCTGGACGACGCTCCACTGGCCGACGAAGCCCGCCAGCCGCTCGCGCCACTCGGCCAGCGGGTGCGCCGCGAAGGTGCTCTCGAGGATCGCGATGGCCGCCCTGCTGTTCGCCATCAGGGCGGCGTGGTCGGCGAACCGGGGGTCGGTCGCGAGATCGGGACGACGGATGACCTCGCACATCGGTGGCCAGTATCGGCCGGCCTGCAGACAGGTGAAGGAAAGCCAGCGGCCGTCCTTGGTCTGGTAGTTGCCGGTGAGCGGGTTGGACCGCGGCGCGTCGGCGGGTGGCGGGGTCCACGGGATGTCGAGCAGCAGGGAGAGGGCGAGGGCCTGGCCCATCGCCCACATGCCGGTCGACATGAGAGAGACGTCGACCTCGGTGGCCTCGCCGGTGCGCTCGCGATGGAACAGCGCGCCCATGATGCCGCCGGCGATGGTCATGGCGCCGATGGAGTCCCCGAAGCCGGGCGCGGGCGGAACCGGGACGTGGCCGTACTCGGGCCGCATGACGCCGACAGCGGCGCCGGCCCGGGACCAGAAGGCCAGCGAGTCGTAGGCGCCTCGGTCGGCTTCGGGGCCGCGTTCGCCCTGGCCGGTGCCCCGGACGTAGATGATGCGCGGGTTGTGGGCGCGGATGTCGTCGACGTCGACGCGCAGCTTGGCCCGCACGCTGGGCAGCTTGTTGGTCAGGAAGACGTCGCAGGTGCCCGCGAGCCGGTAGAGGATCTCGCGGCCGGCCTGGGAGGTGAGGTCGAGGCCCAGGCTGCGCTTGCCGCGGTTGGAGTGCTCCATCAGCACGTGGACGTCCTTGGGCACAACCGCCACGCCGGACGAGGCCAGCGCGCGCATCGCGTCACCGCGCTCGACGTGCTCGATCTTGATCACGTCGGCGCCCCAGTCGGCGAGCAGCGCGGACGCCGCGGGTACGAACGTGTGCTCGGCGACCTCGAGGATCCGCACCCCCTGCATCACCGCGGTCATGTACACGCTCCTGTCTCATCTCCGGTGGCGGCCGCGAGGCACGTCACGGCACGAGACGGTCGACGTGGTAATCGTGGCTGCACACCCACCCCCTATGCGACTAGTGGTCGCTTATCCGTTGGCGAGTATGCGATCGGTGCTCGCATAGTGTCAAGGTGGGCCCGGCGGTCTCGGCAGCGCACCACGTCGGATCGGCGAGCGCAGGCGTATCGGTGGGGTAGGGCCAGCCCCCAGACCGGAACGGAGGCTGGCGGCAATGTGGTTTCCCCGCTGCCACACCAGTCTGGAGCCATGTCGAACACGGACCGCAGCCCAGACCGGCGCACCGTCATCGGCGGCGCTGCCGCGGGCGTGGCCTGGGCGTGCCTGACCCCGGTCTGGGCGTCAGCTCACTCGTCCCACCCACGGGTAGGCCGGTCCCGATGGGAAGAGGCGTGACATCGGCCGCCGGACCCGTGCAGTGCGCGGGTCCGGCGGCCGATGCGGCTTCGGCAGTGGGTTCTCGGCGGACTGGATGGGTCGGTTCAGCCGTGGCAGGTGACGGAGCGGAGCAGCTCCAGGTTCGCGACATCGGCCATCGCCTGATAGCCGGCGAGGTTGGGGTGGAGGTTGTCCACTGAGGCGTAGGCCGACCGAAGAACGGACGGGTTGGCCGGGTCGCGCAGCGCGGCGTCGAAGTCGACGAAACCGTCAGCGAGCGTCTGGGTGCGGATCCAGGTGTTGATCGTCTGGCGGTGCTGCTCGCTGTCGGGTGCGAGAAGAGTGCCGTCGACCAGAGCGTTGGACGCCGGTGTGATGGTTCCCAGCCAGATCTTGAGGCCGGCGGCGTGCGCGCGGTCGATCAGCTGGGTGTATCCGGTGATGAGCTCGTCGGCGGTCGCGCCGCCCAGGCCCAGGTCGTTGATGCCTTCGAGCGCCAGCACACCCGCGGCGCCGGCCAAGGCCTGGGCGTCGACGTCGAAACGTGCGAGGCCGCTCGGACCGGTCTGCAGCGGCTGGCCGTCGGTGAGGAGCTGGTTGCCGCCGATTCCCGCATTGACGACGGAGATCGGAATGCCGCCGGCGTCCAGGCGGCGCTGGAGCCTGTCGGGATACCGTCCGTTCTTGTCCGCCACCGAGGCGTCGGCGGGGATGCTGAGAGCGGTGGCTCCGACGAAGCCGTCGGTGATGGAGTCACCGAACGCGACGACCGCGCTGGTCTGGGCGGGAGCGACCACGTCGACTCCGTTGACGAACAACCAGGCGCCGGTCCGCCCGAGATAGCTCCCACCGGACTCGCGCTGGCTGAGATCGCCGCTCAGGGAAAGCGAGTAGTAGGACGTCGCGTTGGCGTTCCAGTGCTTGGTCGGCGCGATGTAGATTCCGGGAACATAGAGACTGACCGCCAGCGGCTCAAAGGCGGTGAACGTCAGTGCGGCCGGATCGCTCACCACATCCTGGCCGGCGGGAATCGTCACTGAAGTGGAGTTCTGGAAGGTCAGGGGCACGATGTCCCTCGCTGCGGCGCCGTTCGTCTGCACACCGACCGTGACCCGGCCGAAGGTTACCGGAGTCGTGCCGAAGCGGTTCGACAGGTGGATTCGGAGGCTCGATCCGCCGAGGTGCGGAGTCACGATCATCCGGAGCGTCTGGCGGGTCAGGGTCTGCGGAGTCAGGGCGCCGGTGGCGTCCGTGGGCACGATCGAATCCGTGGGGCTCGCGGCCCAGCTCGCGACCCAGTGCGTCCCGGTGCAGCTCGCCGGGGTCGTCGCGGCCGCCGGTGTGGGTGCCGGACCTAAGCCGAGCCCGACTCCGGCTGCCAGGAACGCCGCGGCCGCTCCGAGCGCGCCTGTCCTCTTTCGTTTGCCTGTGAACACGGCAACAATCAACTCCTTCGCCTCAGGGCAAATTGAATGCGCGGCACTTTCCGCAGTCTTTCGCCTGCGTATGCCGCCGGGCAGTTCAGGGATCATAGGGAGGGAATGTGAGACTCGAAAGGGGGTCGAGGTCTCGCTTGCGGATACTCCGTTGAAGCCGCGCCGGCCGCGCGCTGTGGTTCATCGGAATGGCGACGGCCGAATACCTTCGCCGGGGTGACGCACCGCTGAGGTCTGCTCGTCGGGTCCGCTGGTCGGCTCGGGAGCCTGGGAACCCGGGCGCCTGGGAACCTGGGTGCCTGAGTGCCTGGGTGACTGGTCGCGATCCGCGGCGGTCTCGGCCTTCGGGCGGTGCCCGTTGTTCTCCGGCCAGTGCCCCGCCAGCTCGGTGCGGCCTGCGCCACCGCTCCGACGTCCCGTCAGTGGCTATCGTGTCCGTCGAGCAGACGGCGGGATCGGAGCGGTGTGGTGGGAGGTGCCGGGCGTGGCCGAGGCCTCCGGGGTCGGGAACCGGGGCCGGCGTAGCGAACTGCGGGTCGCGCAGCGGGCGTTCACCCGTGCCCGGTTCATCGACGCGGCGGTGGTGGCGTTCGCCGAGCACGGCTACGTCCGCACCACCATCGATGAGATCGTCCAGCGCGCCGGGGCTACCAAGGCGACCTTCTACCTGCACTTCCGCGGCAAGGCCGACATCCTGGTCGAGCTGAACGGGCGTGTGCTGGAGGCCTTCGACGGCATCTATGTCGATCTCGGCGACCTGACCCGGGCTCCCACCTGGGAGGGGATCAGGGCCTGGCTGGCGCGCGCCGTCGAGCGCTGGGAGCGGGTGCGCGACTATGTGGCCCCCCTGTGGGAGGGAGCGGTCGTCGAGCCGGAGATCCGGGCGCTCACCGAAGGCGACTATGACAGGCAGGTCGAGTACCTCGCCGCGGCGCTCGCCGCCGCGCGTGACGATCTGACCCAGGCCGACGCCGAGATCACCGCGGCCATCCTGCTGATGCCGCTGCAGCACTTCTTCAGCAAGTTCATCCACGGTCAGCAGGTCGACATCGACCGCGTGCTCGACGCGCTCGCCTCAGCCTGGCTCGCGATCATCCTCCACGGCGCCCCGCCGCGCTCCCGAGGCTGATCAGCCCGGAGGTGGTGCCCTGTCGCACCACGACGCAAAGGGGCTGGCCTGCGGTCCGGTCGGGCTCTCGACCCGGTGGTGCGCCGCCGGGCCCGCTGGCCACTGCCCCTTCTGATCCGACTGGCTGCCGAGCCTGATCCGACTGCCGAGCCTGATCCGACTGGCTGCCGAGCCTGATCCGGTCGGCCGCCTGGCGAGATCTCCGCACTGCCCCGATGGCGAGCGGGCCGTTCGTGCGTGCCGCCGCCGAGTCGCACGCGGCGGCCGGGTGATCTCCGCCCGCTGGGCGCATCCGACGGAGTGCCCAGGTGCCCAGGCGTCCTGGTGCCCCGTGTCAGGTGTCCTCACTCGTTCTGGAAGACTCGTATGCCATTGACTGGACTCATAGTCCATTTTATGGTCGATAGGTCTTAGCTCTCGGTCGAGGCAGGCAGGGCCCAAGAGGACGTGTGGATCACGTCGGCCCAGCCCCCAGCCCCCAGAGGTGAGGGGCGAAGGGGCGATCCGACCGCAGGAAGCGGCCGGGCCAGGAAGACCGTGACCCGGAACGCAGGGAGCAGATCGATGCGATTCTCGATGATCTTCGAGGCCCAGCTCGCCTCGCCGACGCCCGACCGCGAGCGACAACTGCTGCGGGACTGCGTCGAGCAGGCGGTGGCCGCCGAGGCCGCCGGCTTCGACGGTGTATGGGCTGTGGAGCACCATTCGCTGACCCGTTATTCACACATGAGCGCCCCGGAGATCTTCCTGGCCGCGGTGGCGGCCCGTACCTCCCGCATCCGGATCGGGCACGGCGCCGTCTGCATGCCGTTCAACTTCAACTACCCGACCAGGGTCGCCGAACGGATCGCCATGCTCGACGTGCTCTCGGGCGGCCGGCTCGACGTCGGCGCGGCGCGCGGGGCAACCGCGCAGGAGGCGGCGCTCGCCAACGTCGACCCCGAGCGAACCTACGCCGAGATCGAGGAGGCGCTGCGCATCATCGGCCGGGCCTGGCAGGAGGAGACGTTCGAGTGGCACGGCGCGCTGCTCGACATCGCCGCCCCGGAGGGCAACGAACGGCACACGATCCTGCCCCGCCCGGTCCAACGTCCACACCCGCCGTTGTTCCTGGCCTGCACCAAGCCCGACACGGTCCGCCGTGCGGCTTCCTACGGCGTCGGGGCCCTGATCTTCGGCTTCGCCGGACTCGACAGTGTCCGGCTGCAGAAGCGGATGCACGCCGAGACCGTCGCGACCCGCACCGGCGAGGAGTTCGTCTCGTCGGTCGTGAACGACAGCTTCATCGCCCTGGCACCGACCATCGTGCTCGACGATGCCGCCGAGGCGCGCCGGGTCGGGGCCCGCGGCCAGCGGTTCTTCGGCGAGTCGATCGGGTACTGGGGCGGCCGGCGGCCCACCCCGGCCGGCGACCACACCCACGACGACGACAACATCGCCTACATGCGGCGTCTCGCGGCCGAGATGACCGCCCGCTACGACCGCGGCGAGCTGCCGATGGTGAAGGATCGCTCCCTCGCGGCGGCCAATTTCAACATCGACCACGCCTACGGCGACGCGGAGACGGCCATCGACTACGTGCGCGAGCTCGAGGCGGCCGGTGTGGACGAGGTCATGTGCCTGATCCAGATGGGAACCGTCGAGCAGGAGATCTGTCTGGAGACCATTCGGCAGTGGGGGGAGAACGTGATCCCGCGGTTCCGACCCCCCGGCACCGCCGATCCCTCCGCCCGGCCCGGGATCCGCGCCGCGCAGGAGGCACTGGCCGCCACTGCATCCGCCACAGCATCCGCCTCGGCTCCGGTGGTGTCGGCATGACCGGCGGCACCGAAGCCACCCGCGCGGCTGGTGCGCCCGGCCCGCTCGGTCGGCCCGGTCCGCTCGCCGGAAAGGTCGCCCTGATCACCGGCTCGGCCCGCGGGCAGGGCGAGGTGACGGCGCGTCGGTTCGTGGCGGCCGGCGCCCAGGTGATGATCACTGACATCCTGGCCGCCGAGGGCGCGAAGGTCGCGGCCTCGCTTGGTGACGCCGCCGTCTTCCAGGAACTGGACGTCAGCGACGAGACGGCCTGGGCCGCGGCGGTGGCGGCGCTGCGCGCCTCGTTCGGCCGGCTCGACGTGCTCGTCAACAACGCGGCCATCCACTGGATCCGCCCGCTGCTCGAGGACAACGCGGCCGACCTCGATCGGCTGCTCGCGGTCAACCTGCGCGGCCCCTTCCTCGGGATCCAGGCCTGCGTGCCGCTGATGCTCGAGGGCGATGGCGGCTCCATCATCAACATCGCCTCCATCGCGGGCGTGAAGGCGTTCCGCGGGCACGGCGTCTATGGCGCCGCGAAATGGGGGCTGCGGGGCATGTCCAAGGTCGCGGCCCTGGAACTGGCTCCGCGGATCCGGGTGAACTGCATCCTGCCCGGGGCGATCGACTCACCGATGCTGCCGCCCGGAGCCGCCGAACGGGTCTCCGCGGGCACCCCGATGGGTCGGCTCGGCCGGTCCGACGAGATCGCCGAAGGAGCCCTCTACCTGGCATCCGCCGCGTCGTCCTACACCACCGGCACGGATCTTGTCATCGACGGCGGCTCCACCACCTGACCCTGACCAAGGCTGCGGACCAGGTGCCGGCGGCCGTGGCGCGGCGGTGGACAGGCGAGCACGTTCTCACCGGCCTGTTCCTGACCKAAAAAGATGTTCACGTCGGCCCGGCAGGTCACATTCATTGATCCCTGACAATCACACCGTATATCAAAAGGAACTAAAGCCGCATTTCCAAGCATAGCTCGGGCAATCAGGTGAAGCTGCAGTTGTTCTGCAAACTTCGTTGTCGCCGGGTATCGGAGTTGTTACGCTGAATCCGCGGAGGTTCGCTCGACTTGTTAGCGGCCGACTTCCTGTTCGGGGGATCCGTGTCTTGACACGAGTGGACCGACCTGTCTGGGTCGGCGTCGGGCGAACAGAATTCGCAGTACCCGCTGTTCCAGTTAAAGCGTGACCTGACGGGTCGCGCCGGCAGAAGGGGTAGGCGTATGTCTCTTTATCACACTGAGATCCAGTGGGGCGGCCCGGGGGCGGAATGGCACAAGGATGCCGACCTGCAGATCGTCATCGGCAACCGGAACCAGGTCGTGCCCTCGTCGGGCCGGCCGGAGACCGGGACCCAGGTGACCTGGTCGGGCCCCCAGGGCAACGGCAGCATCACGTTCTTCGACAACGGCGCGTCGTTCCAGGGCGCGGCGCAGTTCCCCGGCGAGGGCCCGGTCGCCTACCGCGGATCGGCGGCGTAGGAACCTTTTCGGTGAACCCTCGGTAACACGAGAAGAATTYCACGGCGACGACCTGGGTATGCAGCTCGCTGCCCTCGGCGTCGTCGTGGGATTCTTCGTCTCCCGAAAGCATTTGGGTTGGTGGTCACGCCCGGCGGGGCCCGTTCCGCTTACCGAGCTCGACCTGGCAGGGGCAAATCMGGATCTCGTGGTACATCACGCAAACTCGACGCCACGCAAGTGGCCCCTGGTGTTCTGAGCTCGCTGGTTCGTTCGTGGACTTGGTATTGCCTGGCCCGCGTGCTGTGCAGATCGAGTCGCGCTGTTGCATCGGCGATGTCCACCTTCGCGTAGCCGCCGATCAGTCATGATCAGAGGACGCGTCGACGCCGTTTCCGTCCACCGGTTCCGGCGTCGGAGTTCGCCGGTCAGCCCCACCAGCAGGTCGACCACGGGTGCTGCCTTCCCGCTTCCCGTCGGCGCCGGTTTCTCCGGCCCGGTGCAGACGCCGCCACCTCACTGCCAGAGTCAGGGTCCTTCGAGGCCGATGACGGTTCCGAACGGGTCGATGATCTGGCAGATCCTCCGTCCTGCTGACACGGTGAGTGGGCCGCGGTGGTGGACGCAGCCCGCGGTGAGGAGACGCCCGCGGGTGGCGTCGAGGTCGGTGACGGCCCAGTAGACGACGGGTGATCCGCCGCGGGGGTTGCGGTCGTCGTCGGCCTCGTGGAAGCCGATCTCTACGCCGGCGACGGTGAGCCAGGCGTAGACCGATTCGCCGTCGATGTCGAGGTGGACGTCGGCGCCGAGTTGTGCGGCCCACCAGCGTGCGGATGTCTCGGGGTAGTCCGCGAACGTCATGACGGTGGTGACGGGACCGAACATCGGGTGGCGCCTCTCCGCGGACGGGTGGCAGGGTCGGCGCAGTGTTGGCAACGCGGCGACCTCGGTCCGGTATCGTGGAGCGGCCGGCCGGCGTGGCGCAATTGGTAGCGCACTCGACTTGTAATCGAGCGGTTAGGGGTTCGAGTCCCCTCGCCGGCTCCAGAGAAATAGGCCCTGACCTGCGGTTTTGCGAAGCCTAAGATCATCTATTCAAAATCGAAACGGGTTTGGGTGCGCATTGGGTGCGCATTCGGCAATTTTGTGCAGGAAACGATCATCGGCGGCGCGTCGTCTCCGGTGTCTGAGCCCGGATCTGCGGCCGTGGCGCCGCTCCGACGGCGGCTACTCTCCGTTACTATATGCGTTTCTGGGGTCTGGGCGGGGTCCGGCGAGAGCGACACGCGCCGGCTGGCGGTGGCCGGTCCACCGTTGTCACCCACAGTTACCGCGGCCGAGGATCGGCCGTCCACGGCGCCGCCAGGACCGATGGCGGTGCCGTGGACATGACCATGATGACGATGCCGACAGCTCGGCGTCGCCACCGGGGATCGCCACTGCGTGGAACGGGGTCCGCCGTGCCCACCGTCAGTGCTCGTGAAGGAGGTCATGGCGGGTGGGTGGTGGCACAGATACGGCGACGTCATCCCGGCATGGCTACCTGCGCATCGGGATCGAGGAGGCGGCCTTCCGTATCTCGGGTTACCAGTCCGACCTCGTTCGGTTTCCGTCAGGCACTGGCCGGTGGCTGGGTCCTACGGTGGTGTGGTGACCGACAGGCAAGAAAGGCGGTGATCGTCTCCAGGCCGGGCTGGTAGCCGTCGGTCTGCCGGTAGGGCAGGACCAGGACCTGAAACGCTGCCCGGCCAGGCTGGCCAGGACCACCCCTGCTTGATCTCGTCGCGGATCACCGCCGGGGGAACCGGAACCCCGCGAACTCCGACGCCGGAACCGATGGACAGGAACGACGTCGACGCATCCGTCGATCATGACTGATCGACGGATGCGGGACAGCGGACTCCGCCGGTGCAACAGCGCCCGGGAAAGTGCCCCCGGCGACCTCAGAGAGCGGGTTGGCCCTTCAGCATTCCGCCCGCGTCGATGCGCAGGTTCAGCCCGGTGATGTACCTCGCGTCGTCGGAGGCGAGGAACAGCACGAGCGCGCTGACGTCCTCCGGCTCGATGTACGGAATGGGCATGGCCTGCAGGACAGGGAGGGCGAGCTCCGCGTCCTGGCGGGTGGGGTTCTCCAGGTCCGGGCGGAACGTCTTGTAGATCCGGTCGTTGTGGATCAGCGGCGTGTTGACGTTGGTCGGGTGGATCGCGTTCAGCCGGACGTTGTGCGGCGCGAGCTGCAGCGCGAGGACCTCGGTGTAGCGGGCGACGGTCTGCTTGGCCCATGAGTAGCCGACGCCGCCGGTGTTGCCGAGCTTCTCCGTGGTGCCCTTCATCATCCCGGCGGTCGAGCCGGTGAGGATGATCGACGCTCCGGCCTTCAGATGCGGCAGGCTGACCGCGACGGTGTTCATCACGCCGATGAGGTCGACGTCGGTGCCGTCGACGAAGCCCCCGCACAGCGTCAGGTCGTCCCAGGGGCAGACGCCGGCGTTGCCGACGACGATGTCGAGCCGGCCGAAGCGGGCGAGCCCCTCGTCGACCGCCGCACGCAGCTGCGCGCGCTCCCGCACGTCGGCCTTCACCGCGACGATGCCACGGCCGAGCGCCTCGACCTCCTTGGCGGTGTGAGCGAGGTCCTCCGGTGTGGCCAGCGGATACGGGACGCTCTCGATCTGCTCGCACAGATCGATCGCGATGATGTCCGCACCCTCCTGGGCCAGCCGCAGCGCGTGGCTGCGTCCCTGTCCGCGGCCGGCGCCGGTGACGAACGCGACCTTGCCGTCAAGCTTTCCCATGCCAGATCCCTTCTCGGTGATGGGCGCAGGTAGCGGCCACGACGATGTGCGCGAGTCGTCCCGTGGTCATGTTGCGGGCCCGTGGACGTCCTCGACGGTCAGGCCGAGGCGGCAACGATGCATGACGGATAATATATCCAAAGCAGTGTTTCAGTGCCTTCGCCCGCGAGATCGAGGGCGTTCTCTCGACCCACCCGGCGGTCGCCGCCGCGGCGGTCGTCGGCGGCCCCGACGAGAAGTGGGGCGAAACCCGACGGGTGCGGAATCCGCCGCAGCCGCGGGCCCGACCAGCTCACATCACACCCACACGGTGCGTCGTGTTGCTTGGCCTGGTGGACTACTCATTTCCGCCGGATCCACCCCGCGAAGGCCCGGCCGGGCAGGGGGAACCGCGACGCGCGGGACGTCAGGAGGTCCCGGGCCCGCCCCGCACCCTGATCGTCGCGGACAAGTTCCCGCCGGCCGTGGGCGGCATCGAGACCTTTGCCCGGCACCTGGCCGCGGCCCTGCCCCCGGACCGGGTGGTGGTCGTCGCGCCGCCGCGCGCGGACGCCGCCCACCACGACGCGGCGGCCCCGTTCGAGGTCGTCCGCGACCGCGCGGCTGCGGTGACAACCACCGGCAGCGGTGCGGCGCGCACGGATCGCCGCCACGACAGGCGCGACCACGGTCTGGTTCCCGGCCGCGACGCCCCGGTCACTGGTCGCTCCCGTCCTGCGACGAGCCGGCGTCGACTGGGTGGTGTCCTCCACCCATGGACACGAGTTCGGCTGGTCCTGGCCGCCGGGGGGACGGTCGATCGTGCGCGCCGTAGCCAGGCGGGCCGATGTCGTCACCTACCTCACCGAGGTCAGTCTGCGTCGTCTGCGGGCGGTCGCCGCCGGTCCGGTCCGTTTCGAACAGCTGACCGGCGGCGTCGACGTCGACCGCTTCCGCCCCGGGGCCGGCGGCGCCTGCCTGCGCCGCCACCACGGGTGGGGCGGGCGGCCGATCGTCGTCTGCGTCGCCCGGCTGGTCACCCGCAAGGGCCAGGACGCACTGATTCGCGCGTGGCCCGCCGTGCTGCGACGCCATCCCGGCGCGCTGCTGCTCATCGTCGGCCACGGACCGGCGGCCCACCGGCTGCGGCACCTGGCGCACGAGGTCGACGTCTGCGCGGACGTCTGTTTCACCGGCGCCGTTCCCGACGAGGCTCTGCCCGCCTACCTCGACGCGGCGGACGTCTTCGCGATGCCGTCCCGAGCCCACGCCCTGGGCCTCGACCGCGAGGGCCTCGGCGTGGCCGCGCTGGAGGCCGCGGCCACCGGCCTCCCCGTGATCACCGGGGCCGCGGGGGGAGCACCCGCGGTGGTCCGCCCCGGCGAGACCGGCCTGGTCGTCGACGGCTCGGACGTCGCCGCCGTCGCCACCGCGGTGAACACCCTGATCGATGACGTCCTCTCCACGCACCCGGCGGTCGCCGCGGCGGCGGTCATCGGCGTCCCCGACGACAAGTGGGGCGAAGCCGTCCGGGCGGTGGTCGTGCTGCGGCCCGGTCAGTCCGTGCCGGCGGAGGAGCTCGCCGCTCTGGTGAAGGAACGCAAGGGCTCACACCATGCGCCGAAGGGCGTGGATTTCGTCGACGCGCTCCCACTCACCGCCGTGGGAAAGCCGGACAAGAAGGTGCTCCGCTCGCGCTACTGGTCCACCGCGGACCGCGGGGTCGGCTGAGGCCGCAGGCTGTTGCCGTCGTCGTAGACAACACCGTTTGGCCTCCGCAGCTGGCTCGCGGCCCTGACCACGACGAACCAAGCCGTTCGGTGCGGAAAACGGCAACCTCGGCCAACGCTCCCGGCGGACGCACGTACGCGGCGAAAGATCATCGAGGCTCTCCAGCCACTGCGGCATCGGCAGGCCGACCAGCCTGCCATCAGAACAGTTGACAACGCAGGAGCGTCAGACCCAGGTCGTTTCAGGGCCACCAGCGTTGGACCCTCAGCCACCACGGGACGGTCTCGGCGGCAAGCACATCGCCCTCCTCGCTGCAGGCAAGTGCAGCCAGAAGGACATCAATCACGGTGCCCCGCCCGTCCACGGAGGCCGATATCAGCGCCTCGGCCAGAACCGGTCCCCTCTGCACGGGGAGCAGGTGCCGCGTCAGCTCCGCCAATGCCTCCGCGCGGTAGTAGGGCTGGTCGATGCCGGTGGCTGCCTCCAAGGCGCGGGCGAGCACCGGCTGTCGGTCATCGACCGGCAGATGGGGCACCAACTCCAACAACGCCTGTACCCGGTCGAACGGCACTTCCAGCGAGTTGGCGACCGTCACCGCTTGGCGAAGCAGCTCGGCGGGAAGGTAGGGTGCCAGCCCAGCCAGGGCACGGGTCAGCTCACCGTCGTAGCCGCTGCTCATGGCCCCGGCGGCGCTCAGCGCCTGGCCGAGCATCCGAGCCGGTAGGTATGGCGCCAGGCTGGCCAGCACGTCGGGCCGGTCGCCCGGCCAGTCGGGACTCACCGGAGTGGTCAGCACCGCGGTCAGGACAGGGCCCTGATGGTCGCTGGGCAGGTGAGGGGCGATTCTGGCCAACGTCCTCGCCCGGCGGTTGTCGTCAACGATGGCGCTGGCCGCGGTCACGATTTCAGCGAGGCGATCCGCCGGCAGGCGGGACGCCAGACCGGAGAGCACTTCGACCTGGTCTTCCGCGTTTTCGATAGCCGCGGCGGTGGCAATCGCCCAGTCGAGCGCAGGCATGGGTAGATGTCCCGCCAATCCGGCGACCAGCCGCGCTTGTTCGTGTCGGCTGTCGGCAGTGAACGCGGCGGTCAACGCCCGGGCGACAACCGCCTCCCGCTCCTCGACAGGCAGGTGTGGCAACAGCCGAGTCAGTGCTTCCGCCCGCTCGGACGACTTGCTCACACCAAGCGCGGCAGTGAGCGCCCGGGCGACAACCGCCTCCCGTTCCCCGGCCGGCAGGTGTGGCAACAGCCGAGTCAGTGCTTCCGCCCGCTCGGACGACTTGCTCACACCAAGCGCGGCAGTGAGCGCCCGGGCGACAACCGCCTCCCGCTCCCCGGCCGGCAGGTGTGGCAACAGCCGAGTCAACAGCTCCGCCCGCTTGAACGGCATGTCGATGCCACGAGCAGCTGTCAGCGCCTGAATGAGCAAATCGGCGTCCAGACCGGGTGCCAGGCCGGACAGAGCGCGCGCCCGATCGTACGTCTTGTCCATGGTGGCAGCGATGGCCAATGCCTGGGCGAGCAGGTCCCCGGACAGATAGGGCGCAAGACGCTCCAGCACTCCCGCCGGTCCGTACGGCGGATCGATCGTCGTGGCGGTTGCCAGCGCTTCTGCAAGCAGACGGACCGGCAGGTAGGGCGCCAGGCCGACAAGTGCCTCCGCACGGGCGCCTGAGTCACCAAGAGCCACTGCGACGGCAAACGCCCGCGGAAGAAGATCTGCGGGCAGGTGGGGTGCAGCCTGGGTCAGGGCCCGGTTCCGGCTGACCGGCCAGTGTTCCGTGGCGGGGACCGCCAGGGCCTGGATGAGGACCGGCCGTCGCTGGCTGGCGGGCAGGTGGGGCGCTATGATCGCCAACGCCCAAGCCCGCATATCCGGACTATCGAGGGTGGTAGCGGCGGTCAACGCCCGCGCCAGCAAATCGGCGGACAGCCAGGGCGTCAACTCCGACAGAACCCTTACCCGCGTGTACTCCTCGTGGATGGCAAGAACGGCGACGAGCGCTTGGGCGGCGACCGGCTCTCGCTGATCGATCGGCATCTGCGGCACCAGCCTGGACAACACCTCTGCCCTGCGGTCGGGATCGTCCATCGTGGAGACGTCGACGAGCGTCCGCGTGACGACAGCCGCGCGCTCCTCGCCGGGCAGATGCGACACAAGCCTCGACGACACCTCCGCCCGGTAGCCCGGATGGTTGCTCCTGGTCGCCACCGCCAAGGCCTGCATCAGCAGCGCGGCAGGCAGATGCGACACGAGCCCGGACAGCACCTCACCGAATCCGTCCGGAATCAGCACACCTCCCCACGGGTCTTCGAAAGCCGTGGCTTCCCACGGGTCCTCGACGATCAGAACGGTCTTCAACGCCTCCTCGAGCAACTCAGTCGGCAGGTGTGGCGCCAGCGCGCGCAGAACCTTCGCACGGACGTCCGGCCAGGGGATGGCCTTCGTCGACGCATAGGCCTGCGCCAGGACAGGCCCACGCTGATCAGCGGGCAGGTATGGCGCCAGTTCCGCCAACGAGGCCGCCCGGGTATCCGGGGCTGGGATGGCACGGGCGGTGGTCAGCGCCTGCGCGCTGACCACGTCTCGCTGGTCGACGGGCAGGTACGGCAGCAACCCGGTCAACGCCCGCGCCCGGGAGTCCGCGTTCGGCGCGGATTGGGCATAGGCAAGCGCACGCGACGGCGGCCAGAGCCCGGTGTCGACGAGGCGGACGAGCAGGTTCGGAGGGATGTTAGCGGCGAGGCTGGTGATCGAACCGAGAATGAGCGAATACCCGATCTGCCGAGCCAGCCCGCTCGTATCGTCCGTGCTTTCCCTGGCTCGTGCCTCCCTCGACGCGGCACGGACGTCTGCGAGGTAGGCGCCCGTGGTGCCCTGATTCTCGTGGGCCACGTACCAGACGCTTTCGGCGTCGGCGCCGGGTGTCACGCGTTCCGCGGTGAGGACCTCGTCGACCGTCACCGGCATTCGCGCGGCGAGCAGGTGAGAGACCAGCTCCGACAGGCCGTAGCGATCCACGGCATCTCGCGTTGCGTGGCCCTGGAGACCGGGCAGAGCGGCGTCAAGCCCTCCCCAGCGGGACAGCAGACAATGGGCGAGCAGGCCGTGTAACTGCTCGTGCCGGCCAGGCGGCAGCGTCTCGCGGGCATAGTCGATCAGCAGATCGTGCAGCATGAACGTGTCGCTGACCGGGTCGATCTGGACGAGGCTGCGGCGGCCGAGCATGCTCAGCAGGTCCTCGGCATCGAGCGCGTCGAGGCCGCCCGTGGCCTGCCACAGCAACACGGACACCTCCACGGGCACCGGGCCGTGCCCCTCGAACACAGCCAGCTCACGGAACCGGTCGGCCTCCCGCGCCCCGAGCGCCGCGACGGAGGCCTCGAGTGCGGCAAGCAGGCCCTGGGTGTAGTCGGAGAAGCGGCCATCGAACCAGGCCAGGTCCGCGCGGCTCAGCCGGGCGGCGGCCGTCGCCCATCTCCGACCCTCGCCGACCATGCCGCCCAGCAGCACGAGCGCCAGGACCAGGCCGCCGCACCGCCGGATAATCTCCGTGGCCTCGCCGGGCAGCTCCGCGACGTCGCAGCCGGCGTAGCGTGCCAGCAGCCGGCGGGCCATCGCGTCGTCGACCTGCCCAAGCCGGTAGGAGACGCTGTCCGCGAACAGGGTGTCCCGGTCGCGGGTGGTCGCCAGCAGGCGGCTTCCAGGTGGCACCGGGAAGGCCGGCAGCACCTCGCGGTCCCAGACGTTGTCGAGCACGATCAGGCACACGCCCCCCGCCAGCAGGTCCCGCAGCCGCTCCGTCCCCACACGCACGTCGGAGACCGGCTCCGGGGAGCCGAACGCGGTGAGAACCTGGGTCTGCAGCGCGGCGAGGTCCGGACGCGGGTTGACCTCAACCCAAACGATCCCGTCCGGGAACGCCTCCCGGACCGCGTTGTCCTGGACCAGCGCCCTGGCCAACGTCGATTTCCCGGCACCCCCCATCGCGACGACGCCCACGACCGGACCCGTGTGGGCGTCCACCAGGAGCGCGCGAAGCGCGTCGACATCGTCGTCGCGCGCCACGAAGCGGGCCGGAAGTACAGGCAGTACCGCCCTCGACGGCCGCGACCGCGGAGGACGTAGACCGGCCACGCCAGGGAACGCGGCTCGCCGCGAGGCGCCCTGCCAACCTGGAAACGCCGGCCGCTGCGACGGCTTGGCCCGACCAGTCAAGCCGGCGGCCGACCGGGCCGCGTCCAAGACCACGGCACGGGCGTCGGCCTCCGCGAGCCCGAACAGGTCACCGGAGACCACCTGCGCCAGCAGACCGGGCCGCGGACAGTCCTCGGTCCGCAGGACCAGCAGCGCCCGGTCCCGGGCATCCTGGTCTCTGCGCCAGGCGGCCTGCCACTCGGCCGCGCAGTTTGCCGACTTCGCATAGCCCTCGGACAGGAGCGCGACCGTTCGCCGGGCACGCGACACCCCATCGTCCATCCCACGCACCCAGTTGGAGCCCACGCCGAAGTCCCACGCCTGCAAAAGGACCCGGAATTCGTCCTCCTCCAGCACCCAGGCGACCCACTCGGCCCACCCTCGATCAGACTGCGTGTACGAGACGAAGAAGTCCCAGCCGTCCGCTCCCACGTCACTGCTCACCCAGCAAGCTTCCACCGGCGGGCACCATCACCCGACTCAGGGTCGGGTTTGCGGGAGTGCCCGACCGCTGGTGGATCGGCCATACCGGTCGCACGGCCTCGTCTCCAGACCTGTTGCCATGAAACGATCAGTCAGTGATCTACAAAACGCACTACCTCCGCAGGTCAAATGGCTAGGTAGACCGTCGGGCGCTACCGCTACCGCTTCCGCCGTGCCGATCCGCCCCCGGCCCCTCCCCCAGCTCCGGCTCCGCCCCCGCCCCCGGCTCCGGCTGGCCGCGGTCGCGCGCCCGGCCGCAGGATGCGGGCCATCATCGCGGGCCGGAGCAGGATGTCCGGCGTGTCCACGAGGTTCGCCAGGCGCATGAACGCCAGCGCCACCGCCGAGTCCCGGCTGGCCGCCACGTGCGCCCGGCGCACGTAGGCGTTGATCAGGCGGGTCCGTGCCGTCCGGTTGCCTTCCACCCCGGGGTGGCTCAGGTCCGCGTTCCCGGACATCGCCCACACGAGGTCGATGGCCGGTGTGACCCGCGTGTAGAAGCGTCGGGGCAGGTCCGGCTCGTCCGAGCGCAGGCAGTCCCGCAGTGCCTCGACCTGTTGCGCCGCCACCGACATTCCCTGCGCGTACAGCGGGTTGAAGCTGCAGACGGCGTCCCCGATGGAGAGGAAGCCCTCGGGGGGCGCGTCGACACGCTCGTAACGCCGGCGCAGTGAGCCTCGGTAGCGATGCGGCACCACGTCGTCGAGCGGCTCGGCCTGGGTGATAATGCCGTGGATGTCCGGAGCGGCCAGCGTGGCGGCGAAGGCCTCGAACTCGCCGGGGTCGGTCGGCGGGTGATCGCCGAGCATGCCCGAGAGGCTCACGTGCCAGCGGCCGCCCTCGATGAGGCAGGCGACCCCGCCCCGGTTCCGCCCCGGCACCGTGGAAATGATCACTCCCACGTCTCCGTCCAGGTGCTCCGGGCGGTGCCGGTAGGTACGTGACGCGTACCCGACGTTCACCTCGTTGCGTTCCTCGGGCGGGGCCTCGAAGCCGAGCTGAGTGAGCCACTCGGGCGCGCGGGAGCCGCGGCCGGTCGCATCGACGACGAGATCCGCCGTGATCGTCACGGCGCGCTCGGCCGGAGCCGCGATGCCCGCGGGCGCGGCCGGAGCCC
Source organism: Frankia sp. CcI49 (assembly GCF_001983215.1). NCBI lineage: Bacteria > Bacillati > Actinomycetota > Actinomycetes > Frankiales > Frankiaceae > Frankia > Frankia sp. CcI49. The sequence continues at coordinate 4,938 of NZ_MOWP01000057.1, read as the reverse complement.
CCGGCCCCGGCACCGGCCCTGACCCCGGCCCCGCCGCGAGAGCCGCCACCGATGCCGTCGCCGGCGCCGGCGCTGCCGCTGCTCGGTCGTCCGTCGGCCCGCCGCTCGCAGCCAGGTCCGCGGCGGCGAGGAGGTCCTCGATCGGGACGCCGGAGGAGACGACGCGCACCCCGGTGACCCGCCCGGAGCCGGCCACGACGAGGCCGACCGCGCCGACCCGCTCCACGACCCGGACACCCGGCAGCGCCGCTGTCCTCGCCCGAAGCACGCTTTCGAGCAGGGGCCGGCTGGGTAGGAGCGCGATCATGCCGGTAGCGGTGGGCCGGGCGCGCAGGCCGCTCAGGTACCAGCGGGTCGTGGCGAGGAGCTCGGTCTGCGGTGCGCCGCGCTCGACGAGCTCCGCCGTCATCCCCGGGTAGAGCGTCTCCATGATCTGGCGTCCGCGTTCCATCAGGCCGTGCAGATGGCGGCCCTGCGCGGCCCCGCGGCGATGCTCACCGGCAGGCAGGACGTCCCGTTCCAGGATGGTCACCCGCCGGTAGCTGTCGGCGAGGACGCGGGCGGTCATCATGCCCGCGATTCCCGCGCCCAGCACGATCGCGTGCTCCCGGCCGGGCGGCGGGCCCGTGGCGTCGCGGCCACCGTCGTCGTGGTTGTCGGTCACAGCGCCTCCCGGCCTGTCGGCATGAGGGATGTACACGGGGGGGTCGGATCGGGTCAGCTGACTGGCCGGTGGCCGTGCTTCGCACCGTCCGGGACGAGCTCCAGCAGCAACGAGGCGAGGGCGCTCTCGTGGTCGGTGAGGTAGAAGTGGCCGCCCGCGAACGAGCGGCTGGTGAACCCGCCGGTGGTGAACGAGCGCCAGCCGTCCATGGCGGCGAGGTCGGCGACCTGGTCGCTGTCGCCGCAGACGGCAGTCACCGGGCAACGCAGCTCCCGCTCCCGGAGATGGGCGTACGTGGCCACCGCCACGTAGTCCGCCCGGGTCGTCGTCAGCAGCGCGGCGCGGAAGTCGTCGTCCGCCAGCAGCGCGGGCGATGTCGCGCCGAGGCGCAGCATGTCCGCCAGCAGCTCCTCGTCGGAGAACTCGGTCGGGAGGGTGCGAGTGGTCCTGGGCGGAGGGTTGCGGGCCGAGACCACGAGGTGGGTCACGGCAACGTCGCGCTCCTCCAGCTGGTGCGCGGCCTCGAAGGCGACGGTGGCGCCCATGCTGTGCCCGAAGAGCACCAGTGGTCCCGCGCCGTCCGCCGCCCGGTCGGCGAGGATCCGGGCGACCACCTCGTCGGCGAGCTGGGCGACCGACGTCGCCGTCGGCTCGCGGAACCGCTCGTACCGGCCGGGGTACTGCACGACGACGGCGCCCCGCACATCGGCCAGCCGCGTCGCGAGGCCGCTGAAGAAGGCCGCGGATCCACCGGCGTGCGGCAGGATGTAGACGCCGCCCGGCACGGCGGGCCCGGATCGCGACCGGTTCGAGGCCCCGCTCTCGGGCGCCTGGCGGTCACTGTCCTCGGATGGACCGAACTCCGCGTTCAGCGCTCCCGCGAGTTCCGCCGGGGTGGGGTGGTCGAACACCACGGTGGCGGGAAGCCGCAGGCCGGTCACGCTCATCAGCCGGTTGCGCAGCTCGACGGCGGTGAGGGAGTCGAAGCCCAGGTCACGGAAGCCGTCGCCGGGCGGCACCGAAGCCGCGTCGGCGTGCCCGAGGACGACCGCCGTGTGGGCGCGGACCAGGTCCAGCAACGCGGACGCGCGCTCGTGCGGCGCCAGCCCCTCGAGGTCGACACGCGTGTTCCCGGCCGCGGCGGCAGCCCCCGGTGCCGCCCGCGACCCGACGTCCGGTCTCGTCGCGCCGTCGGCGACCGCCCGCAGGACGGGTGGCAGCAGACCGGCCGCGGCCTGCTCGCGCAGCGCCGCCGGATTGAACCGGGCGGGGACGGCGACCGGCAGTCCGGCGCCCACGGCCGCGTCGAAGAGCGCCAGGCCGGTCGCCGGGTCCAGCGGCACGACTCCGCCGCGGCTGATGCGGGTCCGGTCACCCGCGCCGAGCTGGCTGGTCAGAGCGCTGTCGAGGGACCACAGTCCCCAGGCGAGCGAGACCGCGGGGAGCCCGAGCGCACGGCGGTGGTGGGCCAGCGCGTCGAGGAACGAGTTCGCCGCCGCGTAGTTGCCCTGCCCCGGGGACCCGATCGTGCCCGCTATCGACGAGAACGACACGAAGGCGGCGAGGTCGGCGTCCCGGGTCAGCTGGTGCAGGTGCCAGGCGGCGTCCGCCTTCGGCCGCAGCACGGCGTCCACGTCCTCGGGGCGCAGCGAGTCGATCGTGCCGTCGCGGACCACACCGGCCGCGTGCACCACCGCGGTCAGCGGATGCCGCGCGGGGATCTCCGCGAGCAGGGCGGCGAGCGCCTGAGGATCGCCGACGTCGCAGGCGACGACGCTGACGCTGACCTCGGCGCCGGCGTCCGCCTGCTCCGCCGACAGTTCCGCCGTGAGTTCCGCGGCGCCCGCGGCGCCCGGGCCGCCGCGGCTCGCCAGGACGAGCCGGCGCACCCCGTGGCCGGTCACGAGGTGCCGGGCGATCAGCCCGCCCAGCGCACCCGTACCGCCGGTGACCAGGACGGTCCCGTCGGGGTTCCACGGAGCCGGGATGGTGAGCACGATCTTGCCGATGTTCCGGGCCTGGCTCAGGTGGCGGAACGCCTCCGGAGCGCGGCCGACGTCCCAGCTCGCGACGGGCAGCGGTGTCAGCGCGCCCCGCTCGAACAGGTCGAGCAGCTCGCCGAACATGCGCTGGATGTGATCGGGCCCGGCCGTGGCGAGCAGGTCGAACGCCTGGTAGGCCACGCCCGGGTGGTCGAGCGCGACCTGCCGCCGATCGCGGATGTCGGTCTTGCCCATCTCGACGAACCGGCCGCCGCCGGGCGACAGCAGCCGCAGCGAGGCCTCGAGGAAGTCGCCGGTCAGCGAGTTCAGCACGACGTCCAGGCCGGCGCCGCCGGTGGCCGCGCGGAAGCGCTCCTCGAACTCGAGGGTGCGCGACGAGGCGAGGTGGTCGTCGGCCAGCCCCTGCCGGCGCAGCGCCGCCCACTTGCCGGGGCTCGCGGTCCCGAAGACCTCGACGCCCCAGTGCCGCGCCAGCTGGAGCGCGGCCATCCCGACGCCGCCGGCCGCCGCGTGCACCAGCAGGCGTTCCCCGGGACGGATCCGGGCCAGGTCGGCGAGGGCGTAGTAGGCGGTGAGGAACACGATCGGCACGGACGCGGCCTGCGCGAAGGACCAGCCGGGCGGGACGGGCGCCACCAGGCGGGCGTCCGTGACGGCCAGCGGCCCCATGCTCCCGGAGATCAGGCCCATGACCCGGTCGCCGGGGGCCACGCTCTCGACGCCGGGGCCGGTCTCGAGCACGATGCCCGCGCCCTCGCAGCCGATCAGCTCGTCGGCGCCGACCATGCCCAGCGCGAGGACGACATCACGGAAGTTCAGGCCCGCCGCCCGCATCGCGATCCGGACCTCGCCTGGCCCGAGTGGGCGGTGCGCCTCAGGGCAGGGAACCAGGGCGAGGTTCGCCAGGGTGCCGCGGGCGGTGACGTCGACGCGCCACGCGCTGTGCTCCGCCGGTGGGGTGAGCACCGGGGTGGGCCGGGTCAACCGGGCGGTGTAGGCCACGCCGGCCCGCACGGCGACGGCGCTCTCCCCCTCGGCGGACCGGACGGCGGGCAGGACCGCGGCCAGCAGCGCCGGGCTGGCGACATCCTCGTCAACCTCCACCGGCACGTCGACGTCCACCAGGAGAAGCCGGCCCGGGTTCTCCGACTGCGCGGAGCGCACCAGCCCCCAGACGGCGGCCGCGGGCAGGTCCGCCACCTCGTCGCCCGGGAGGACGGCGACAGCGTGCCGGGTCAGCACCACCACCCTGCTGGCGGCGGGCGCAGGTTCGGCGAGAACGTCCCGCAGCCAGGCCAGCATCGCTCTGACCGACGTGTGCACCTGCTCGGGCAGGCCATCGGATGTCGCCGGGTGCCCGGGTGTGCCCGGGGCGCCCGGCGGCGGCGTGATGACGGGGATGACGACCACGTCCGGCGCGGGGCCGTCGGTGGCCAGCGACCGGCGCGACTCGTGCGGGTCGGCGAGGACCCGGACGACGGTCCCGGGCTGGTCGGAGGCAGGGGGCGGCAGCGGGATCCAGTCGAGGACGTGAAGATGGTCCTCCTCGGGCCCCCGCGCGGAGAGCTGGCCGGAGTCGAGGCGGCGCAGCGCGAGTGACGCGACGGACGCGACCGGCCTGCCAGCGGCGTCCGCCACGGCGAGCGAGAAGGCGTCCGCGCCGGTCGGGGTGAGCCGGACTCGCAGCGGGCCCGCGCCCGCGGCGGCCGTGCCGTGGGCGCTCACCCCCTGCCACATGAACGGAAGATGAACCCCTTCGTCATCTTCAGGAACGGGTGCGTTCAGATCAGGCACATGTTCGTTCAGGACGAGCGCGTGAAGTGCGGCGTCGAGCTGCGCGGGGTGCACGACATGCCCGACGAAATCCGGGCCGGTCGGAGGCTCCGCCGTGGCATCGGGCCGCTGGACTTCGGCGTAGAGGTCGCCGCCGTGCCGCCATGCGGCGCGCAGCAGCCGGAACGCCGGGCCGTACTCCAGGCCACTCTCCGCCAGCCTCGGGTAGAGACCGTCCAGGTCCAACGGTTCGGCGTCCCGCGGCGGCCACATCACGCCGCTTGCCGGGACCGCCTCCCCCGACACCGCTGCCACGAGTTCGCCGCTGGCGTGCATCACCCACTCACCGGCATCGCCGTCCGCCGACTCGGGCGCCCGGCTGTGAACCGCCACGGACCGTCGGCCGGACCCGTCCACCGCCCCCACCAGCACCTGTATCTCCACCGCCGCGTCAACCGGCACGGTCAACGGCCGTACCAACACCAGCTCACCGATCCC